>JASMTJ010000314.1:0-42723 GCA_041694335.1 Bacteroidales bacterium | reverse complement strand
CCCGCGCCGCACGTTGATTCATTGGAACCACAACGGTGCCTTCACGCAAAGTTGCTTTCTTCTGAACGATGTCGTATTCGCGATGGTTCATTAACATCCTTCCTTCGTATGGACTTTTCCTCCAGCTAAAATCCGTAAATTTATACACTTCAACTTCCAAATCCTGCGACCTGTTTAACGGATACATTTCAATGCCATGAGACTTCATGCGGTTTATAACCTCTGCGTATTGCTGTGGCACGAGGTAAGCTTCAGGCAGCGTAATTTCCTTTGCGGGAATGTTGTGCTTAAACCAAGGAAGCTTAAAAGATTTTTCCTCACTTTTATGATACCTGAACCAATTTCCGCCGGTAAGCTCACTTTTTTCCATGTGATAATCGATGCCCAGAAAATCAACCATCAGGCTATCATCTTTGGAAAGGCGGTAATCAATCACAAACGGTTTTTCGCGGAAAGCCTTGCTTTTAACTTTCGCATCTGCGGCGATATTCAATTTTTGAAGAGCTTTTCCTTCACGGCTTAAGAAGTTAAGGCTTAACTCTATCATTTTATAAGTCGATTCCACGCGGTTTTTGTAGGGTTTTAGCATGTGCGTTTCTATCAACAGACCCGGACGGTTTTGCAGCGCGGTATATCCTTGCGATATGCGTGGCGGGGAAACTTGCGTGCGCAAGCCACTGCGCGGATCGTGCCAGCGGCGGAAGCTCACGTATGGAAACACGGGAAAACCGGCATCAAACATTCTGGGCATCACCTCAGCGATGTATTCTTCCTCTTGCCAACGCATAAGTTTTCTATCCATTCCCCCATAAATCTCCATGGCATAAGTCAGCGCATACTGGTAATCGGCTCCATCAGTAGTGTGGCAATCGATAAAGAAGTCGGGAAGCCATTCATTCCAGAGCTTCAGCCAGTGACGCAATTCTGGTGTGTCAGCTTTCAGGTAATCACGATTAAGATTCAGGTTCAGGCTGTTCGTCCGCCAGCCCATCTCCTCTGGGCCGTTTTGGTTAATGCGGTTATAAGGTCCAAAGCGGTTGTCGCCATCCACATTTAAAACCGGAATCCATAAAATGGTGACATTATCGGGAAGTGAGAGATCTTTTTCATCCGACATAGCATCTCTCAAAAGCATCATCATGGCATCCTTTCCTTCCGACTCTCCCGGATGAATGCCACTTTGCACCATCAAAATTGTTTTCCCAACGGCTTTTGCTTTACCAGGATATGCAATTCCATGCTTATCGGCAACAATAAGCGGTATGTCAAACCCGCCGGCACTTTTTCCGATGGTCCAATAAGTAATTTCATCATAAGTTTCAGCCAGTTTCCGGCAGTATTCAATGGTTTCGGGGTATTCTGCCGTAGCTATAAAACCCGACTTTTCATAAGCGGTGGTGAAATCCTGTGTTTTTCCGGTTAGTGAAATAGAAAACAAAGTTATCAACAATAAATACTTCATTCTTTTTTGCTCAAATATAGCATAAAGGCGCTGCAAAGCTTATCTTTGGACATGCTGAATTTCAATTACAGTACTATTTGTCCCAAAAAAGGACCACCCAAACAATTCCATAATCATTTAATTATCTGATATTAAATAACTTGTATTTATGGTATTTGGTTTGGATAATAGAATCATATTAATATATATAATTATGAAAACATTAAGACTAACACTCACAGCTCTTATCTTCGCACTGGTTTTTACCGGCTGCATGAAAGAGAGAGGAGATATAACCGAGCCGGAAGTCGAGGAAAATGTTGAGTCAGTGAATGATCTTGTCGTTCCTGGTAATTTCGACTGGAAAACTCAGCAGACTGTTCAGGTTTTCGTGCAACTTCCTCAAAACGGTGAACTTAAACCACTGATTATTACAAATCGTGACCGTACGAAAAGATATTTTAAAGGTTTTCCTGAAAACACCTCTTCTCGTACAGTGAGCACGAAAATTACCATTCCATCCTATGTTAATGAACTCCGTTTGATTTATGATGGCGCTACAGGACCAAATATGGCTTTCATATTGAATGAAACATTGATGTATGATTTCAATGCCAACAAGAAATCAACCAAGGTAGTCACATGCGATCTCAGCGGGTTCATCACTTATTCAAAAGGGGGCTGGGGTGCAAAAGCAGCAGGAAACAATCCGGGCTCTATTCGCGATCAATATTTTGATCAGGTTTATCCGGGTGATTTTGTGATTGGTGACGATGATGGCTACACCATCACTTTTGAATCATCTGACGATGTAGAGAAATACCTTCCAGGTGGCGGTGGACCCAAAGTGCTGACAAAGAATTATGTGAACCCTAAGAAAAAGAATAAACTCGGAAATCTGGCAGATCAAATAATTGCAGCCCGCCTCAATCGTGATTACAGTGAAGCCGGTGTGTTGGGCTCTAATTCTGACTACCATCTTGGGGAACTGGTTTATAACGATGGTCCTTTTGAAGGCATGTCGGTAGACGATTTTCTTGAGATTGCACAGACTGCCTTAAGCAATGAAGGTCTCAACGGATATACCGTAGAGGAAATCAAAAATGCTGCTGAAAATATTATCAACAGTTTTCTTGAAGGCAACAATGCTGGCATTCTGACTTGTCCGAATGATGATGATAACGGAGATGGCGATGACGACGATGAAGGAGAAGATGATGATCCATTTGTAGAAGTTTCAGGTACATGTGCTGATGGCGATGTGATCTTTACGATTGAAAACAACGGTGAAGAAGATATGGAAACTTCTTACAGCTACAACGTTACCAAAAATGGTTCTGGAATTGAAAGCGGAAGCTATGAGCTTGATGAAAACGAAACAATAGATATTGTAGTCTCAGGTTACAATACCGATGAGTTTATAATTACTGTGGAAACACCACGCGAAGAGACCCTCACTGAAACCATCACCGGTTGTGGTGAAGAAGAAGATAACGGTGGCGGCGGTGACGACGATGATGAAACTGATGAGCAGTTTCAGGGCACATTGGCATACGAAGACCTGTGGCCCGGTAAAGGCGACTATGACTTTAACGACCTTGTTATTGACTATGATTTCGAAATTACCAAAAACGCCCAAGAGGTCGTTCAGGATATAACCGCCACTTTCACTGTTAAGGCTTTTGGAGCATCATACCACAACGGATTTGCTTTTACTTTGCCAACTGTGACACCAGGAGATATTGTTTCTGTATCAGGTTATGATGTTGAAAACACAACGGTGTTCAACCTTGCCGGTAATGGCACCGAATTGGGACAAAGCAATGCGACCTTTATCGTCTTTGACGATGCCCGACGTATTATGCCACAAACTACAGGTGGTATAGGTGTAAACACACAGTTGGAATATGATTACATTGATCCAGTGACTATTACATTAGAAATTGAGTTTGCCGATAACGCAATAACATACAGTGACCTGAATATTGGAACTTTCAATCCGTTTATCGTGGTAAATACAGTTATAAATGGAACCCCTGGGGTTAGAGGACTTGAAGTGCACCTTCCGGACTACGAACCGTCAGACTTGTTTGACGCATCTTATTTCGGACAGGCAGAAGACGCCTCAAATCCAGGAGCTGGTGAATACTTCGTAACGGACAAAAACCTGCCGTGGGCCATTAATATTGCTGAAGGTTTTGAATGGGTTATCGAATTTCAGGACATTACCGGTGCTTACAACCATTTTGCTGAATGGGCTCAAAGCGGAGGCATTAATTATCCTGACTGGTATCTTGATGAAACAGGATACCGGAACGACAACCTGATCTATCCTACTCAAATCAACCAATAGAGTAAATCTAGCATCATTGACATTGAAACGACGGAGTGAGATCTCCGTCGTTTTTTGTTTAACATCTTTTAATAGAATTGTAGTCCATAATCTATTGTCATCCAAAATTGAAAAAATAGTTTTGTCGTCGAACACAAAAAATAGATGATATGATTTTAAGAAAAGCCACCTTTTCACTAGTACTATTTACTCTGATTGGTTTGGTATCGACCGCACAAACAATGCAGATGCCTTCTCAGGGACAGCAAAAAGATATTGATGTTTCCGAAAAGGAAATGCAGCGTTTTGTTAAAGCCTCTGACGAACTGCAAGTAATGCAACAGGATGCCCAGAAGAAAATGATGAAAACTATTGAAGACAATGGCATGGATGTGAAGCGCTACAGTGAAATTGAGCGTGCCACAAGAAGCGGGCAAGATGTTGACATGTCCAAAAAAGAAGAGCAGGCTTACCAGAAAACCACAACAGCAGTGCAGCAAGAACAAATGAAATTGCAAAAAGAAGCTGTTGAAATACTTGAAAAACATGATTTCGAGCGCCAGCGCTTTATGGAAATCAGCCAGGCTTTGCGCACCGACAAAGAACTTCTTGAAGAGTATAAGGAAATAAAGAATCAATAGTTAGCAATAAAAAAGGGGCTTTCGCCCCTTTTTTTTATTTCGGTACAAAGTTATAATCGATCGGTGCGTCAGGTCCGATAGGAATACCCACGGTTAACCAAATAATCAACAACACAGTCCATATTAAAAAGAATGCTACTGAATAAGGCAGCATTGTTGCAATTACAGTTCCAATACCGGCCTTTTTATCATACCTGTTTATAAAAGCCACAATCAAAGCAAAATAAGACATCATTGGTGATACAATGTTAGTTACGCTGTCACCAATACGATAGACCACCTGCGTTAATTCAGGTGATAATCCGACAAGCATAAACATGGGGATAAAAACAGGAGCCATTAATGTCCACTTAGCCGAAGCACTACCCATCACCATATTAATAAGCGAGGAAAGAATGATGAAAGCAATCATAAGCGGAATCATACCAAGACCGGAAGCCTGAAGTACATTTGCTCCTTCAATGGCAAAGATAAGACCAAGGTTTGTCCACTTAAAATAAGCTACGAATTGAGCAGCAAAGAACACAAGCACAATGTAAACACCCAATGTCTCCATTGATTTTCCCATTCCCTTCATCACATCTGAATCGCTTTTCAGGGTTCCGGCTACTAATCCGTATACAATCCCCACCACTGCGGCGGTAATAAATATGACGGCAACAATTCCCTCCATAAATGGTGAATGAAGCACATCGCCATCCGCACCTCTCAGAAATCCATCTTCGGGCAGCAGGCCCCAAAGAATTAAACCTGTTAAAGCAAGCGCAGTAATGAGCGAAGCAATGAGCCCTTTCTTCTCCTCAGGTTTCAGGTATTCAAGTTTTTCTTCTGAATAATCGCCTTTGTATTCGCCTAACCTGGGTATTACAATTTTCTCAGTCACCCATGTTCCGACAGCAGCGATAAAGAATGTTGAAACAAACATAAAGTAATAGTTGGCTGCTGGGTTGACCAGGTAATCATTATCAATAATTTGAGCCGCTTCCTGCGACAGTCCGGCTAACAACGGATCAATAGTCCCGAGCAATAAGTTTGCACTGTACCCTCCGGAAACACCTGCAAATGCTGCTGCCATTCCGGCAATAGGATGCCTTCCCACTCCCATAAAAATGATCGCTGACAAAGGCACCAGAAGAACATAGCCTACCTCGCTGGCAGTATTAGACAAAATACCTGCAAAAACCACTACAAAAGTCATCATCTTTTTCGGTGATGAAAGCACCAGCAACCGGATTCCTGCGCCGATCAACCCACTTGATTCGGCAATGCCAATACCAAGCATGGCCACCAAAACCACTCCGAGTGGAGCAAACCCGGTAAAATTGGTCACCATTTCGGTTAGAATTCTATGCAATCCCTCCACAGAAATCAGGTTCACGGGCTCAATAACCTCCCCTGTTCCGGGATGAGTTACCTGCAGATGGAACTGGCTGGCTATCCACGAAACGATAATCACCAGTAAAGCAAATCCAGCGAATAGAGTGGCCGGATGCGGTAAAGCATTTCCTACACGTTCAACAATACCAAGGGCTCTGTTGATAAAGCCACGTTCTGTATTTTCTTTCGACATATATATGCAGTTTAATGAATATGTTCTCATTAACTGACATCCGACTCATTTGTTTGAAATTTTTTTGTGCTATCTTTGAGGCTCTGAAAAACTGTTTAACAAAACTCATGCGCCAAAGCATTTTCATCGGGATATTTCTTTTGTTCAGCACGGCCGTCTTAAGTCAGGAGGTGGTAATGAAAAACTATCGAAGTGTTGATGGCCTTCCCAGTAATCAGACTTTTCATGTTATGCAGGACAGTAAAGGGTTTATCTGGATAGGAACCGATAAAGGTGTGAGCCGATTCGATGGGTATGAGTTTAAGAATTACGGCACTAAAGAAGGATTAGGTGGTTCAACTGTATTAGATATTTATGAAGATAAAAAAGGGAGAATATGGTTTATACCGCTAAATGCCAAACTATCTTATTATTATAAAGATTCTATCCATCATTTCAGACACAACGACAGCCTTTTAAAATATCTTCCTAAAAGTCCGGTACCTTCAAAAAGAAGCTTTCATATCGACTCTGCAAACAATATTTATCTGTCTGTAAGACCTACTGGGGTTTATAAAGTGGATTCATCTGGAAATATCAAACATTGGGAAACATGGCCAAATTATAACAACTATATTATTGATTTTGATAGCGTTGCTATCACAAGTAATTTCTTTCCGAATACAGACCATTTTGAAATTTTGCATCATGGCAAGTATGACTTTTCCATCAAGAATCCCGAAAATTTTCAGCCGCGAAGAGGGCTTTCTTTCGTGAATAAAGCCGAGAAAGATCTGTATTTATATTCCAATACAAGAAGTGTTTTTTCATTAAATCGGAAAGGCTCATCCAAAATATTTAAGGCTGATCATTTCATTATTGATTTTATAATTGGTGAAAACAAAATGCCTTGGATAGGGCTGGACAAAGGAGGTGTAAAGCAATTTAAAACTACTGATTTTAAAGAAGAAAGCCAACACATGTTAGATGGCAAGTCGGTTTCCACTATTTTTAAGGATAAAAATGGGGGCTATTGGTTTACAACTCTTGAAAATGGGGTTTACTATTCTTCAGATTTAAATACTATTTCATTTTCCGAAGATCAACTTGGTAGAAATACTAATATTAAAAGAATCATCAAGTATCAGGATAAAATACTGGCAATCGCAAAAAACGCTGCTATTATCGAGCTTTCCGATAACAAAAAAACCAAACGGTTTAATATAAGTAAGGTTAAGCTTAAGTTGAATGAAAGTGATTTTCTTGATGAAATTAAGATTCTTGATAAGAAAGTACTTTTAGGCACAAACCTTAGTTTCTTGATAAAAGATAATTCTTCAGCTCCATTCAGGAAACAACATCTGCGAATAAAAAGAACAAAAAAATTAACCCACGGAGTTAAATCAATATGTGTAACGAAAAAAGGGAACGTTTATCTTGGCGGAGCACTTGGTTTTTTCGAATGGGAAAGCAGACAGAACAATGAAATCATTTTGCGCCAAAAATCCAGAATACGAACGAGTTGCATCGAAGAAGCAGCAGATAAATCGGGAGTCTGGATTGGCAGCCTTTATGGGTTATATAAGTATGACAAAAAGCTAGATTCAACACTATATTTTGGAGATAAAAGGACAGAGCTAAAAACAAGGGTTCTGGCTATTAAAACACTCACAAAAAGCAAATTAGTTTTAGCCACAAAAGGAGAGGGCCTTTTTATCTATAATTTAAATAATAACACCCTAAAACAGATAAGCAAATCAAATGGCCTTTCTTCAGATTTTGTAACTACCTTGGTCATACAAGACAGCACC
This sequence comes from Bacteroidales bacterium, assembly GCA_041694335.1. Classification (GTDB taxonomy): domain Bacteria; phylum Bacteroidota; class Bacteroidia; order Bacteroidales; family JAIPAH01; genus JAIPAH01. The sequence goes on along the minus strand of JASMTJ010000314.1, from coordinate 34,949 downwards.
TGCATTTGGGCCGGAACAAACTATGGTGTCAATAGGATATCAATTGCTGATTCCAGCACTCCCATTCAGCATATTGATAAAGCTGACGGACTCATCTCCAATCAAATAAATGACCTTGCGCTTCTCAATTCAAAGCTCTTTATTTCAACAGATAAAGGAATTACCATTTACAACAAAAAAGGTAGAGAAAACACCAATAACAAACTAAAAGTCCGTATCATAGAAACAAGTGCTTCTGCATCCGATCAGGGAGTGAAAATGGTCAGTTATCCACATAAAACCATTTCTTTTAAATACACCCCCCTCGTATTTTACCATGCTAAGGATCTTTCATACAAATACCGTATTGCGGGATTAACTGAAGATTGGCAATACACTACCAATAACCATGTTTTTTTTCCATATGTCCCTGAAGGAAGCTACCGTTTTGAAATTTCCGTAAAGGATAAAAACGGACAATGGGGGCATTTAACAAGCATGCCTTTTATTATCGAAACACCAATCTGGAAAACACAGTGGTTTATTGCTTCCGGGATTTCTTTACTGATTGTGATAATAAGTGCTGTAATTGTTCTGATAATAAGCAACAGAAGACTTAAAGCTCGTGCAAAGCAAGAGGTTATCAAGTATCAGCAGCAAGCTTTAAGCAACCAGATGAACCCTCACTTCCTGTTTAATTCCTTAAACTCAATTCACCGCTACCTTCTTGAAAACAACTCAATTTTTGCCAGTAAGTACCTGAGCAAATTCGCCCGGCTTATGCGCCTGTTCCTCAATAACTCAGAAAGAGAAACCATTACCATCGAAAAAGAGGTTGAGAGCATAAAACTTTATCTTGAGCTTGAAAACCTGCGGATGAAAAACGCTTTTGATTTCAATGTACATATCGATAAAAATCTAAGCTCAAGCGCCACTTTAATGCCCACTATGCTTTTACAACCTATTGTTGAAAACGCTGTTATTCACGGTATCAGGTATCTACAAAACGCCAACGGGCTTATAGAATTGTCTTTTATTAAAGAAGGTGATTTCCTTAAAATTGTCATTACCGATAATGGCGTAGGAAGAGACAGAGCCTCCGAGATTGAACACAAAAACAATCAAAAATCACATGGCGGCTCTATTGTAAGAAAACGGATAAAACTATTAAATCAATTATATCAGGCCAGCATTACAATAAATTATTTAGATTTGCATAGAGCGGATAGCCAAAATAAGGGCACTAAGGTGATTATTAAAAATATTCCAATTAATCTCAGCAAAAATGATCAGGACTTTAATAATTGATGATGAGCCGGATGCCATACAATCGCTGAAACTGATTTGTAAGGAATATTGTCCGGATGTGGAAATTGTTGGCACGGCTGAACTTATCGATGAAGCTTCCAAACTGATTGATGAAAAAGATCCGGACCTTCTGTTGCTCGATATCGACCTGCCCAGAGGAAATGCCTTTGACTTGCTCGAAAAATATCCGAAAAGAAAATTCAAAGTTATCCTGGTTTCAGCCCTTTTTGAAGAATACGATAAACTAATCAAGAAATACGGAATAAATCACTGCATCAACAAACCTGTTGATATTGATGAACTTAAAAGCATCATAGAAAACATCACCCGTTAAGCCGCGTTCATTCTTTCGTTGCAACAACCGAAGGAGTTTCTCCTTCTGAAGTAGCAACAATTACAGCTCCGCATGAATCACTCCAAACGTTGGTTGCCGTTCTGAACATATCCAGAATCCTGTCGACAGCAAGGATTAAGCCCACCCCTTCGAGCGGAAGTCCTACGGCAGTAAGAATAACCGTTATCATGACCAGCCCGGCCATCGGTATGGCTGCCGCTCCAATGGATGCCAGCAATGCCGTAAAGACTACAATTGCCTGTTGCACAATAGTTAAATCAACACCATAGGCCTGCGCTATAAACAGAGCAGCCACACATTCATATAAAGCCGTGCCGTCCATATTGATAGTAGCCCCCAGCGGCAAGGTAAACGATGTCACCTTATTCGAAACCCCGGAATTTTCCTCCACAGCGGTCATCGTGAGCGGCAAGGTGGCACCCGAAGATGAAGTGGAAAAAGCGGTCATCAGAGGAGTGCTCATATTTCTGAAATGCTTTAATGGTGAAGCTTTAGCAATAAACCTCATCAACAATGGCAAAGTTACAAACGCGTGAATCATCAATGCACCAACCACAGTAGCCATGTAGATTCCCATCCGGCTCATCAGGCTGAGTAAATCATCCTGATCCGCAACCACCTTGGCCACAATACCAAAAATTCCTATAGGGGTAAAACGAATAACGAACATCGTGATTTTCATCATAACCTCGAAAAAAGCATTGAAAAGATTGGTCATTTGCTCTCTGGAAGTTTTCCCCACTTTCGTGATGAAGAATCCAAATAAAATAGCAAAGAATATTATGGAAAGCATATCGCTTCTAACCATGGCATCCACGATGTTGGCCGGCACAATTTCCACAATAATGTCAAGCAAAGAGCGCTGCTTATCCACCAAGCCCTCAACGGCTTTACTGAAATTCAGGTCGGCCCCTCTTCCTGGCTGGATAATATTCACCATCAGCAAACCAGTAACAATGGCAAACAAGCTGGTCATTACATAATAGCCCATGGTTTTCAGCCCAAGGCGCCCGAGGTTTTTCCCGGTTCCAATATTGGCCACCCCCGAAATCAGGCTGCTGATAATAAGCGGGATAATCAACATCCGCAGTGCCCTGAGAAACATATCGCCAAGCCAGCTGATGTAATAAACAGGTGGATTGTGATAAGCCGCCTCTTCAATCGTTTGATAATACGTACGGAATTCCTCAACTGTCAGCCTGGATTGGGTCTCTCTCATAAAGCCTTCCATCGTCGAAAAGGTCTCTCCCTGCATAGGTTTAACTTTCCCCACAATCGCCGAGGGAACATTTTTCCTTTCCAGGAATTTGTATGAGGTTTTATCAATCTTGTAGCTCGTCGAAAAAACAACCCCGTATATGATAGCTGCAATAAGTGCAATAAGAATTTGCCAGTGTAGTGCTATTTTCTTCATCAATCTGATTTTTAAAAACGTAAATGTAGAAATTTTTGAAGTTCTTATAATCTTTACCCGTCTTTTTCAAGGGATGCGGCATATAATTCAGCCCTGAACAAAACCTTAGTTATAACTCTCAACCAACTGATTGCATTATCTGAATGTCTTATCTTTACAAAAGCATTTGTTATACACGGCATAAAAAAGTTCTTTTTCAGGATTTTTACAGAAATCACAGCCGTTTTTAAAAGCATCAAAAGTTCAGATCAATGAAGTATTTAGTCTCAGTTTTCCTGTTCCTGTTTTCGTTCATTTCATTCGGACAGCATCTGAACGTTCGGGTCGATAATCCAGACCTTGTCAGTTCTCCGAACGAGCCTTCCATTATGATAAACCCGAAAAATCCGAACCAGATAATGGCGGCCAGCAATCTGGATTATTATTACACTTCCGAAGATGGCGGTTACACCTGGGAAAGCCATCAGCTAAGCTCTGTTTCTAATGGTGTATGGGGCGATCCCTGCATTATCGTGGATACCGCCCAGGCTTTCTATTTTATGCACCTGGCCAACCCGCCGGGAGGAAACTGGATAGACCGGATTGTATGTCAGAAAACCAATGATTTTGGTGAATCCTGGCCGGTGGATACCTTCACAGGGTTAAATGGAGCAAAGGCACAGGACAAGGAGTGGGCGGTGGTAGACCGAAGCAACAACAATATTTACATGACCTGGACACAGTTCGATGATTACGGCAGTGCATCTCCATCCGATTCATCGGCCATCATGTTTTCTAAAACAACCGACGGAGGCGCATCATGGAGCGAAGCAATGCGCATCAATCAAAAAGCCGGAAACTGCATAGACAGCGATAGCACAGTAGAGGGCGCAGTTCCTGCCATTGGCCCTGAAGGACAGGTTTATGTAGCCTGGTCAGGACCCGAAGGTATTGTCTTCGACAAATCATACGATCAGGGCGAAACATGGCTTGATGAAGACATTCCCGTGGATTCACATCCTACAGGTTGGGATTACGATATTCCTGGAATATACCGGGCCAACGGATTGCCGGTAACCACCTGCGACACCTCGCAAAGCCCCAACAGGGGAACCATTTACATCAATTGGTCCGACCAGCGCAACGGCGAGGACGACACCGATATCTGGCTTGCAAGGTCAACCGACGAGGGAGAGTCATGGAGCAATCCCATCAGGGTAAATAACGATGCCCCGGGAAACCAGCAGTTTTTCACCTGGATGACCATCGATCAAAGCAATGGAAATCTGTATTTCGTTTTTTACGACCGGAGAGGCCTTGATGGGCTTGCCACCAATGTGTACATGGCGATGTCGGAAGATGGTGGCGAAACTTTTTACAACTACAAAATCAATGATGAGCCTTTCATCGCATATTCAGGATATTTCTTTGGCGATTACAGCAATATTTCGGCCTATGATGATGTCATCAGACCTATCTGGGCCGAGTCTAACAACAACATGGAAATCCACACAGCGATTATTAACCCACTGGCCCTTAACCAACCGAACCCTGTAATGCCCATTGCATCAGTAAAAGTATTTCCTAACCCTTTCAGCCAAAGAATTATAGTAACCCTCGAAAACAATTCAGCCACAAATTTATCCGTAAAGCTTTTTTCGATGGATGGTAAAGAAATATCCACACTTATGAAAAAACAAAATATTTCAGCGGGCGAGCACACCCTGGAATTTGATGCTCCATATGAAATACTGTCGACGGGCGTTTATTATCTAAAGCTTATAAAGGATAAAACCATCGAAACGAAGAAGATGGTATTTCATCCCTAACCTTTAGGTAACAACTTGGTTAGTCCTGTTTTTGGAGGTATTATTTTTTTTAATACTTTTACCCCTTTATTTATTTGAGAGGAAATTATTTTACTCTCTGGTTTACAAAGAGATAAATGGATTCTAAGAAAAAAGAAATACTGGAAATTGTTCGGACGATGGCCCTTGACGAGGGAATTGAGAAAGTTACGATCGATAGAATTTGTCAAGTTGGAAGGCTCGAAAGAAAAGAGTTTGACAGTTTTTTCGAATCTACTGCCGACTTGGTTTCCCAGGTATTGTCTTATGAGCGTGACAATTTTGCATCCATCTTTGACAGGCATGATTTCGAAGGTGTCAATGCCATTGAAATCCTGCTGACAGTGAGTAAAGAAATGGCCGATAAGTTTCAGGATGTTAATCCTTTTGTTACCATTCCGCTCAAAAACAGGTGGCCCAATGAATACCAGGAGCATTTCGACGAGCGCATCAATTTCATTTTTCATAAAATACAGATCAACCTGCAAAAAGGAATCTCGCAAGGGCTTTACCGCCCAGATTTGAGTATTGAGCTGATCGGAAGGCTCTACATTTCAAGGTTGGTCGATCTGCACAACCCAGACTTATTTCCACCCGAAAAATTTAATTTCAATACCTTGTTCGAAGTAATGTTCGATAATTTCATCAGAGGCATTGCTACTAAAGAAGGTCTTGAGTATTACGAAAAGCATAAACCACTCTACAGTTTTAAAACCTCTTAATCTCTTTCTTCTCTTTCTGCGGTTTTAACTTTCACTCAGAAAACTTATTTCTGTAATGGATGTACTATTGCTTTCCACTTCGCATCTGGTCATTACCTTGAGCGGAATAACTTTATACTGGAGATAAATTCAGAAAAATTAACCTTAACAAAACAAATATTTAACGGAAACGTTTTTGATTCTAATTGTTTCCTAAATTAAAATGTTTACTTTTGCCAAAATTTAATGCAAGTGATGGACGAAAAACTGAAAGAAATACTGGAGAAAACACTTGAAATATTCCATGCCTACGGAATAAGGAGTGTGTCGATGGACGATGTTGCAAAAGAATTACGCATTTCTAAGAAAACGCTATATCAATATGTTGATAATAAAAGCGACCTGGTAGAGAAAACTTTTCGCTACCAGTCATCTAAAAATGATGCCTTTATGGAAAACGTCGCAACGAACGATAAAAACGCCATCGACGTTCTGTTGGAAATATCAAAATGGATGCATGACGAGATAAGTCGGATTACACCTCAGCTATCATTTGACCTGAATAAATACTACCTCGAAATGTTTCAGAACCTTTTCAATGAAAAGCGACAATCGATATATGAAAAAATCAAAGCCAATATCGAGCAGGGGATCCGGGAGGGTCTTTTCAGAAAAGACTTAAATGTTGAACTTATCTCCAGCCTGTATATCAAAAAATTAGAAGACTTGCATGAACCTGAAGGACTGATTTGTAATCAGGATGTGAGTTTCAAAACCATTTTTAACGTGATGTTCGATAATCACATCCGCGGCATTGCCAATGAAAAAGGAATAGCTTATTACGAAGAAAATAAAAAGAACCTTAAACTTAACGATCAAATATGAAACACATCAGATTAATAACCGGCATGTTTCTTTTCCTGGTTCTGGGTGCTTCAGCGCAGGAAACGATGGAGCTCAGCCTCGAGGAGGCCAAGAAATATGCGCTTGAAAACAACCGGACCATTGAAAACGCAGAGATGGAAGTGCTCATCGCGAAAAAGAAAATCTGGGAAACCACAGCTACCGGACTACCGCAAGTGAACGCTTCAGTAGCTTACCAGAACATTTTCGATGTCCCAACCGTGAACTTCCCGTCGAATGCGATTATCAAAAACCCTTCTGACGACGTACCTGTCTTTGGCGCTCCCATCGAGACCAATACGGGCACTTATGTTTTGAGCATGGTTGATGGTGAACCTATTCAGCTTGCCACCAAGCAAAACACCACCATCAACCTCACGGTGTCACAGTTGATATTCAGCGGTTCATATATTGTTGGATTACAGGCCTCAAGAGTCTACAAACAATTAACCACCGAGCAACTCGAAAAGTCGGAGCTGGATGTGAAAGCAGAGGTTACGAATACCTACTACATGATTTTGGTTTTAGAAGAAAACCTCGGAATCTTACAAAATACACTCAAGAACGTTGAGCAAACCGAATACGAAATCAGCGAAATGCTTAAAGAAGGGTTTGTTGAAGACACCGACCTGGATCAGATTAAGCTTAACCGCATGACCATCGAAAATGGTATCAGCGAGCTCAAAAACCAGGTCGATATTTCATACGACCTGATGAAATTGCAACTGGGTATGGAGCGCAGCAATAATTTAGTGCTGACCGATGATGTGGAAACCGTGGTGACGGATTTACCGGTGGAAGGAATGATGAGCAGCGAGTTCGACCTGGAAAACAACCTCAGCTACCGCATGCTCGAAACCCAGGTAGAGCTGTCAGAATTAGATCTTAAACTCAAAAAATCAGAGTTTCTACCCACAATTTCAGGGTTCTACCGTCATGAAGAAATCACGAATGCAGCCGATTTCAACATGTCGATTCCTGACCTGGTGGGGCTGAATGTGGACATCCCCATTTTCCATAGTGCCGGCCGGTTTGCAAAGGTGAAACAAGCCAAGCTTACACTCGAAAAAACAAAAAATCAAAAAGAACAGGCTGTTCAGGGCTTGTATCTTGATGTAAAACAGGCTCGTAGCAATTTTAGCACTGCAGTGGCCAGCTTCAACAATGAAAAGGAAAACCTCAACCTGTCGCAACGTATTTACGACAAAACGCTGGCCAAATATAAAGAGGGACTGGCCAGCAGTATGGACCTGACACAGGCCAACAACCAGCTCCTGAATATTCAGAGCAACTACTATCAGTCTTTACTCAATATGCTGCAAGCAAAAGTTCAGCTAAATAAAAAATTAAATAATCTGTAAATAATCGATAATCAAACCATCATGAAAAAAATTGCATATTTATTTGTCGTTATAGCTTTTTTGGCCTCCTGCTCTTCAAGCAATAAAAGTGAGCAGCTCAAGGAATTAAAAAAAGAACGTAATAACCTCAAAACCGAGCTCGACAAGGTCAACCAGCAAATCAGTGATCTGGAAGCCGATATTACGGATAACGGCGGCGAACTTCCGGCCCGTAACCAGACGTTTGTAAGCACCGCTTCCGCGGAAGCAGATACGTTCAGACATTACATCAACGCCCAGGGCGAGATTAGCTCAGACAACAACATTATGGTGCCCGTAGAATCTCCCGGAGTGGTGAAAACCATTTTCGTGGAAGAGGGAGATGATGTAAAAAAAGGACAGAAACTGGCACAGATTGATGCCTCAATTATCGAAAAGCAAATCACCGAACTGAAGACCAGCCTCGACTTTGCACGCGATGTGTTTGAGCGCAGAAAAAGGTTATGGGAGAAAGAGATAGGTAGTGAAATCGAATACCTCCAAGCCAAAAACACAAAAGAGAATCTGGAAAAGAAACTCGAAACTGTTCAAGAGCAGCTGAGTAAAACAACTATTAAGGCTCCCATTTCCGGTACCGTAGATGAAGTGTTTCTGAAAGAAGGCGAAATGGCTCCTGCCGGATTTGCCGCCGTCAGAGTTGTGCAGCTCTCTAAAATGAAAATTAAGGCAGAGGTATCTGAAAGCTATCTTAACCAAATTAAAAAAGGAAATGAAGTGATTGTTTCACCGGTAAATTCTACAGAAGAATATATCAGCGAAGTGATTACTGTGGGTAAAATTATCAGCCCTGATAACCGTACGTTCATGATTGAGGTTAAGCTTCCTGAAAGCAAGAACCTGAGCACGCCCAACATGATAATGGAGCTCAAAATCCTGAACTATGTGAGCGAAAATGCACTATCGGTGCCGGTTAACATCGTTCAGAAAACACAAAACAAGCATTTTCTTTTTGTAGCCAGTAAGTCGGGAGACTCGTGGGTAGCCAAAAAAAGATGGGTCGAGAAAGGCATGACCTACAAAAACGAAGCTGAGATACTCGATGGCCTCAAAGCAGGTGATAAAATAATCACGGCAGGTTATCAGGGCCTTGGCGATGGTGAACAGATTGTTATCAAAAACTAGAAAAACCAGTTTTTATGAAAAAAAGAAAATTTCTGTTATCAGAATTTGCTGTTGATAACAAAGTTACAATATACTTCTTCACGGTAGTTTTCATCTTGTTTGGTATCATGGCATATCAGGGCACGCCGAAAGAAAACTTCCCTGAAGTAGAGTTCCCCTACTTTTCAATCAGTACGATTTACCCGGGCACTTCTCCTGAAGATATGGAGAACCTGGTGACACGTCCTATCGAAAAAGAACTCAAAAGCATCGACGGAATCAAAGAGCTTACCAGTAAATCGGTTCAGGATTTCTCAATGATTCTTATTGAGTTTGAAACAAGTGTGGATAACAACGAAGCGTATCAGGATGTGACCGAGGCTGTGGACAAAGCTAAAGCGGATTTGCCTGACGGCATTTTGAATGATCCGGATGTGCTTGAAATCAACCCATCCGAATTTCCGATTCTGTTTATCAACCTCTCGGGCGACCTCGGATTGGTGAAAACCAAAGAATACGCCGAAGAGCTCCAGGATGAAATTGAAGGAATGCAGGCCATTACCAGGGTAGACATTGTGGGCGCGCTGGAGCGCGAATTCGAAATCAATGTCGACCTCTATAAAATGCAAGCCGCCGGAATCACTTTCTCTCAGATTGAGCAGGCCGTGGCGATGGAAAACATGACCATCTCAGGCGGACAGCTTAAAATGGACAACATGGAGCGCAATATGCGCATTGTGGGTGAGTTTAAAGATGTGGATGATTTAAGAAATGTACTCATCAGCAAAGGTGTATATCTTAAAGATATTGCTGAAGTAAAAGACGACTTTGCCGACAGGGAAAGCTTCTCGCGACTGAAAGGACAGGATGTGATTACGCTGAACGTCATCAAAAAAACAGGCGAGAACCTGATTGATGCCGTCGATGAAATTAAAGTTATCCTCGATAATTTTGAGCAAACAGCACCTCAGGGACTGGATATCGTTACAACGGGCGACCAGAGCGATATGACCAGAAACAGCGTAAGCAACCTATTCAACACTATCATCCTCGGATTCCTGGTGGTCGTGTTGGTGCTGATGTTCTTCATGGGGGTGGATAATGCTCTCTTTGTTGCTATTGCCATTCCTTTATCCATGGTCATCGCATTCATATTTATACCTGCTATCGGATTTACGATGAACATGGTTGTTTTGATGGGATTCATCCTGGTACTGGGAATTGTGGTCGACAATGCCATTGTGGTGGTGGAAAATATCTACCGGCATTTTATGAATACGCCTAATCTGAAAATTGCCGATGCAGCAAAGATTGGAACTGCTGAAGTTGCAGGGCCTGTGTTTGCAGGTACCCTTACCACAATGGCTCCGTTCCTTCCTCTGGCTTTCTGGCCCGGAATCTTCGGGGAATTTATGCTATATATCCCAATCACTATTATAATCACTTTGTTTGCTTCTATGCTGCTGGCTTACACCATGAACCCGGTTTTCGCAGTGTCGTTCATGAAATACAGGGAAGACAAGGATATTAAGGTGAACCACAAGAAAAACCTCATTGCTCTTATAATAGTTACGGCAGTGGTGGTATTGTCGTACCTGGCTAAGGCTGAATGGGTAGGCCACCTTCTGGCTGCAGGGTTCCTGCTCTATCTTTTAGTAAGATACGTTCTTACTAGATTAATAAGGAAGTTCCAAAGAAATATACTTCCAAAAATGAGTAATGCCTACCGTAAAACACTGAATGTGGCTATGAAAGGAAAAATGCCTTACGCAGTCATTGCCGGAACCTTAGGTTTACTGGTATTTACATTTTACCTGATGAGTGTGGCCCCTCCAAAAGTTGTGGTGTTCCCTTCAGGAGACCCGAATACTATTCACGCTTACCTGAAGATGCCTGCCGGAACGGAGCTTACAACTACAGATTCTGTAGCCAAGGAAATGGAGAAACGTATTTTTGAAGTGCTTGGCAGAGACAATCCGGATGTGGAGAGTATTGTAACCAATGTAGCTGTCAATGCAGGAGAAGATGTTTTTGACCGAACCACACAGGATAAACTCGCCAAAGTGACCATTAACTTTGTGGAGTATCAGTTCAGGGAATTTCCGCATACGATGAAATACGTGGATGAGCTGCGTAAAGCGATGGAAGGGATTCCTTCGGCAGAAATCACAGTGAGTGAGGAAGAACAGGGCCTTCCTACCGGAAAACCCATTAATATCGAGATCTCGGGCGATGAGTTCACAGAGTTGATTCCGATTACCCAGCGTTTGAAAGATAAAATCCAGAAAATGAAAATACCTGGTATCGAAGAGCTGAAAATGGATATCGAGCCCAACACGCCTGAGCTGGTGGTAAACATCAACAGGGATAAGGCCAACATGATGGGGCTCAGCACCGGCTACATTGGCTCAACGCTCCACACAGCCCTTACCGGGAAGGAAATAAGTAAAATCAGGGATGGTGAAGACGAGTATGATATCCGCTTAAGGCTACAGGAAAAATATCGTGATGATCTGGAGTCGCTGATGAATATCAAACTCGTTATTCCCGGAAGAGACGGCCTGAATAAAATTCCACTGTCGAGTGTAGCTGATATTGAATACTCCCGGACTTACGGGGGCGTAAAACGCAAAGATCACGAACGTGTTGTTACCTTGTATTCCAATGTCCTCTCAGGCTATAACGCCAACGAAATTGTAACACAGATAGACAACTCCCTTGGTGAGTTCCGCGAGAGCATCCCGAAAGGTTACAAGGTAGAGTTTACAGGTGAGCAGGAAGACCAGCAGGAAAATGCAGAGTTTCTCTCTTTCGCCTTCCTGCTTGCCATTGTGCTTATTATCATCATTATGGTGGTTCAGTTCAACTCTATCGTAAAACCAATTATAATTGCGGTGCAGATCCTGTTCAGTTTAATCGGTGTATTGCTCGGGCTGATAATCTTTAAGATCGACTTTTCGGTGATTATGACCGGAATGGGTGTGATTGCCGTCGCCGGAATTGTGGTGAAAAACGCTATCATCCTTATCGATTATACCGACCTCCTTATTAAAGAGGGCGAAGAAAGGTATGAGGCCATCATTAAAGCCGGTGCCACACGTCTGACTCCGGTAATTCTCACGGCTGCTTCAACGATTCTCGGTCTGTTGCCGCTGGCCATAGGAATGAATATTGATTTTGCCATGCTGTTTACTGATCTGGATCCGAATATCTATTTCGGAGGCGACAGCGCAAGCTTTTGGAAACCTCTGGCATGGACTATAATTTTCGGATTGGCTTTCGCCACGTTCTTAACACTTGTGGTAGTGCCTTCTATGTATGCTATTTTTGTAAAGCCGAAAAAAACAGCGTAAGACATATTTTTTTGATTAACAGAAGAGTTAAAGAAGCCGGGTTTCAGATTTTATTCAAGGTCTGTTGTTCCGGCTTCCTCTTTTGAAATAAATTATGTAATTTCGTTAGCTGTATTTCGGAGGAGCAGAGACTAAATATAGGAACATGGATAAAAGTGCCATTCATTTGAGGCTTACTGAAGCTATTGAGTTTTCTACCGAAAAATTGCTCCAGTCGCATAATTGGAAAGAAAACATCCCTGATGTGCTTGAAAAACTTGGAGAATCTACCGGTGTGAGCCGTGTATATATCTTCGAGAATGATTATGACACAGATGACAACCTCGTAATGCGTCAAAGTTTTGAATGGGTAAATGAAGGGATCACCAAGCAGCTTGATAACGAAAACCTTCAGGAACTGCCATATAGTATCTCTACAGAACTCCACTCTCAACTGGCATCCGGAAAGCCTTTCAGAGGACTTATCAGGAACTTTGAAAACCCAGTTAAGAAAGTACTTGAAGACCAGGATATAGTCTCAATTCTTCTGACCCCAATTTTCATAGAAGAAGAATGGTATGGTTTTATTGGTTTTGATGATTGCAAACAAGAGCGCGAGTGGGACAAGCAAAGCATTAATCTTCTGAATATTATATCCAATATTATTGCGGCGGCAATACAAAAAGAAGAAACACAGGATAATCTTAAGCTCAGTCAGCAATATTTTGCAAGCCTTTTTGATAAAGCCCCTGAAGGAATTGCCATTGTCAATCCTGAAGGAATTATCGATCAGGTCAACGATGAGTTTTGCAAGCTGTTTAATTACAAACGTCAGGAAGCCATAGGGAAGAATATTGACGAACTAATCCTGACCCCGGAATACAGAAAAGAAGCCAAAGAATTAACCCATGCTGCCGCCAGGGGCGATCGCGTTTCTACCGAAGGCGTGCGATATACCAAAGAGAGTGTGCCCACCTATGTATCCATCATGGGCGTTCCTATCGAATTCAGAGGGGAGCACAAAGGTATTTACGTTATATATCGCGATATTTCGGAAAGAAAACTAGCTGAAAAAAACCTTCAGGAAAGTCAGACCAAATTCAAGACATTGTTCGATTCCTCGAATGATGCAATTTTCCTGATGAAAGATGATATTTTTATTGACTGTAATGTAGCTGCGACCAAAATTTTTAAAGCCTCCGAGGAGGAGCTCGTCGGCGAAAGCCCGATGAAATTTTCTCCGCTCTACCAGCCATCAGGCGAAGAGTCTGAAAAAGTTATCAAAGAAAAGGTTCAGAAAGCATTGCAAGGAGACCCAATTTCCTTTGATTATACCCACATCACAGGAGAAGGAAAATCTTTTGAGGCAGAAATCAGCCTGAGCAAAGTCGTACTGAAAGAAAGTACCTTCCTGCAAGCTATCCTCCGTGATATTACTGAAAGAAAAAAGGCGGAAAAAGAACTTTATGAGGCCAAGGAGCGTGCTGAGGAATCCGATCGCCTTAAAACCGCATTTCTGGCAAGCATGTCGCATGAGATTCGAACGCCAATGAATCACATCCTGGGAGGGCTTGATTTATTGCTCGATCCTGATATTACGAGCGATGAGAAAGAAGAATTTCATACTATTATCAAACGGAGCAGCAACCAACTGCTAAACCTTATTGACGACATCATCGACGTGTCGCAGCTCGATGCCGGTCAGGTAGAAATCAAGAAAGAGAATTTTCCCTTACGCGAATTCCTTGACGAGGTTGAAGAAGAAGCAGATAAGCTGGGTGAAGACTCGCCAAATGTGGAATTTCAGATTAACACCTCAGCACACCAGTCAGAACTTGATTCGATATTCAGCGACAAGGTAAGGTTAAAGCAGGTGCTTATCAGCCTTTTGTCAAATGCATTCAAGTTTACTGAGGAAGGAAGCATTGAGTTAGGATACGAAAAGAAAGCGGAGAATTCTATTCATTTTTATGTTTCAGATACCGGCATTGGCATTCCGGAAGAAAGTAAAAAAGTCATTTTTGAGCAGTTCAGGCAGGTCGACTATGAGCACACGCGCGAATATGAAGGCGCCGGACTGGGGCTTACGCTGGCTAAAGGCATGGTAGAGCTTATGGGTGGTGAAATCTGGGTGGATTCAGTACCCGGAAAAGGTTCTACTTTTTACTTCACCGTAAGCACTAAAAAACCTGTACAAAAAGAAAAACCCAAATCCACACCTGTAAGCAAGCAGGAAAAATCAACGCACGACTGGCAGGATAAAACGATTCTCATTGTGGAAGATGAAGAAATGAATTATCAATACCTTAAAACAGTGCTCAAAAAGACCAAGGCTAATTTACTATGGGGCGAAAACGGATTGGAAGGTGTTAAGCTTGCCAGGGAAAACGATATTCATATTGTGCTAATGGATATCCAGATGCCCGAAATGAACGGCTATGAAGCAACACGCCAGATTCTTGAAATAAAACGGGAAACTCCAATCATCGCTCAAACAGCACATGCTTTAAAAGAAGAAAAGAGCAAATGTTTTGAGGCCGGAGCAGTCGATTATATGTCGAAGCCTTTAAACCGAAAGACACTTCTGCAAATTATCGGAAAGCATATTCTTTAAGACAAGCCAGATGGCATTGTTTCATCGATAGGGTCGAAATTAATTTCGACCCTTTATTGTGTTTACTAACAAGTATTTACAAAGATAGAATACAGAGAAACCCTTACTCCTGATAGTGTAAACTAGTATAATTGCTTCAGTTTTATTATTTTTGGCTCGGTTAAATAAACCTAACTAACTAAAACGCAACCTTTTTCTGACACGCATTGTCTGTCAGGAGAAGGCTATGAAAATAGTCTGATGCAGACGACGGAGAACGAACTTATAAAGAAGTGTCTGAATAATGATAGCAAGGCCTTAAAACGGCTTTACGATCTTTATGCGCCGAAAATGTTCGGTGTGTGTCTTCGTTACGCCAAGAATCAGATGGAAGCAGAAGATATTCTGCAGGAAGGATTTATCAAGATATTCTCTAATCTGCATCGTTTCAAATTCGAAGGTTCTTTTGAAGGATGGATACGTCGGACTTTTGTCAACACTGCAATCAACCATTACAAGAAAAATCTGAAACACGCTCGTGAGCTTGATATTGAAGATGTTGAAACCGAAAATCTGAGAGGGGAAAAAGTGCTGGACAAACTGTCGGCTGATGAGATTTTATCCGTTGTTCAAAAACTTCCCGAAGGCTACAGGGTTGTATTTAACCTCAACGTTATTGAGGGTTATACACATAAGATGATTGGTGAAATGCTCAGCATATCTGAGAATACATCGAAATCGCAATTACTAAGAGCAAAAAGGTTATTAAGAGAAAAAATAAACCAGTATGAAAGCAGCGAAGGATAAACTTACAGAAGTAGTTAAGCACAAGCTGGCTGACTATGAAAAGCAGCCTCCTGCTCACGTTTGGGATAACATCCATGCCCAGCTTAACACGGTAGCACCGGCAAGGAATGACGGCCTTACGGAGATGTTCAGAAAACACTGGTATGTTGCTGTGGCATTAGCTGCTGCAATCCTGCTTCTGCTCTTTGTGCTCTCGTTTGCTGGTGACGCCGGAATTTATGACAACAACATCCTGAAAAGCCAGTCTGAGTTTACTGAAGAAACAAAAGCTCAAAAATCACCTCGCGAAAACTCTGCTTCAATCACTGAAGTAGCAGAAATCATTATCCCACAGGGAAACAAGAAGCTTATAAAAGAAAAAGTAAATCACCCTGTTATTGAGAACACCAAAACACCCATCAAAGAGCAAAGAGAAACGGTTAACCCGGTAAACACCCTTCTTGCTTTTGCTTCAGGACAAATTCCCAATAAGCCTCCTTACAGTCTTCCTGCAAAAGCCGACTTTAAAGTTAAAAGCATTCTCAAGCAGCTTCCCGCTAAGAATCAGGATAATCAAATGATTTATACGGACACTCCTGCCAGTTTGAGTGGCAATAATAATTGGGCTTTCGGTATTTATGCCACGCCTGAGATGATGTATGGACACTCACAGACTAACGGAGGAAAACCCTCGTATTCTGCTGATTTTGCGGTAATGTATAAATTTAATGATTACTTCCTGCAGTCGGGACTTTCGTTCGGATCGTCCGATGACAACAGCAATGCCAACATCAGCTATATGCAAACAGAGTTTATGGGCACTTATCATGATGTTTATGATGTAACATTCGATACCACCGGAGGTGGAGCACCACAACCTGTTTACCATACACAGGAGGTTGAAGTATACGACACCACAGAACATTTCACTACAACGGTTTACACAAACAGCTACAGGTACTTGTCGCTGCCGCTGTTGATGGGATACCAGCAACAGATTTCGGACAAGTTTTCTTACAGCCTGAAAGGAGGTCCCATGGTTTCTTTTATGTTGGAAGAAAGCTCCGATTTTGCTTTTAATCATGAGAACGCACACATTCAGGCCATATATAATATGCCCGCCGACAGAGTTACGACCAACTGGCAGGCACTTATCAGTCTTGGGCTTCAGTACCGGATTCATAAACAAATCCATTTTGCTGTTGAACCCAGATTGAAGTATTATTTTAATCCGGTATATAATACACAAGCAAAAGGAAGGGATGATAAACCAGTGGCTTTAGGAGTACGAACCGGACTGATAGTGGGGTTTTAAAGAAATTCATTTATGCAGCAACGATATATACACACTTTTTGTCTTAGGATTATGAAAAGAATTTTTCTGTACATATTCTTTCTTTTCGTTTCCCTGACCATCTCTTACGGGCAGGGCAAACAAACCACCGGACAAAAAGGGTTCGCATTGTTTACGATCACTTCTGACAGTGTATCAAGCAATCCTTTCAAGTATATTTTCAATGATAAATCCAACGGAAACATCATCTCATGGCATTGGGATTTTGGCGACGGGCATACATCCGACAAAGCTTCTGACACCCATGAATATGATGAGCCCGGAATATATAATGTTTGCCTTACCATCAAAACCATCAATAACGAAGGAGAAGTGGAGGAAGCTGTAACCTGCAAAAAGGTGCGTGTAGCCGAAAAAGGATATTTTAATCTGGGCGGGCATGTGTTTGTAAACCAGTTCCCCATCGAGGAAGGCATTGCCTATCTTTATGAGTTCGATGAAAATAACAAGCTGCACCTGCAGGACAGCAGCACGTTCGACACCCTGGGCTTCTATTATTTTTATCAGCAAAAAGAGGGACGCTACATCGTAAAAGCCGAAGCGGCTCATCACCTTGGCGAATATGCCAGCTATGTCCCTACCTATTTCGGGAACGTTACCAAATGGCAGCAGGCCAACATCATAGAGTTCGACACCACCATGTGGGAATACAATATTAATCTTGAACGAACTTCATACAACACCAGTGGAAACGGATTAATATCCGGAACCATTGCCTATGATACGTCACAGCTCTCGAAAAGCATGGCTTCCGATGTTCCTATTTATGTGATTGATGAGGGTGGCAGAATTGCCTGCACCTACTCCAATAACGAAGGAGAGTTTGTGTTCGACAATCTTCATCACGGCGACTATGAGGTGCATGCCGAGATTACCGGAATGCATGCCGTGCCTGTCTTCCAGTCAATCGATGGAAACAGTCCGCAGGAAATCACCGTTAACCTGGTTATCAAAGAAGATCAGATTATTGCTGATGTTCCTGAAGACTTGTTTGAATTAGAAAAAAATATCAGCAAGCCCTACCCTAATCCGGCGAAACATGCCGTAAACCTCAAGATCATTTCGCTGATGGATGAAACACTCCATATTAAGGTTTTTGATCAGATGGGACGGCTCGTTAACCTGGTCAGTTTCCATGTTAACAATAACAATGAAATTGTGAGCATCAACACAGGAAGCCTGGCCAACGGTGTCTACAATATTCAAATCACCTCCGACCGCAATGGATTCCTTCATCGCCGCTTTATCAAGAAATAAATCTTAATTTTCTTTACAGGATAAAAAAGCACTTCTCCCATTGTAGCTTCACGCAATTAACAAACAATTAACTTTCCGATACGTTTTCCGATTGATGAAAATCATGGAGTCTGCACGTAGCAGGACTCCTCACAACCGTTGAATACCGAGTAATCGGGATAAACTTTGAAATTGTCTGCGGCATTTCAAAGTACAATTGGTATAACATCAATAGTAATTCAAATAATAAAAAATGAAAACAGATATAGAAATTGCTAAAAAGGCGAAACTGCTGCCTGTATCAGAAATTGCAACCAAACTGGGAATCGATCCAAAAGAAATCATACCATATGGCCACGACAAAGCCAAGCTTCCTCTGAGCCTCATAAACGAGGAGAAAGTAAAGCAGAACAACCTTATTTTGGTCTCCGCCATCTCTCCCACGCCCGCCGGCGAAGGAAAAACCACCATGTCAATCGGCCTGTCACAAGGACTGAACCGCATTGGCAAGAAAACCACGGTAGTGCTGCGTGAGCCCTCGCTGGGCCCGGTGTTCGGCATTAAAGGAGGCGCCACAGGCGGAGGATACTCACAAGTGCTTCCGATGGAAGATATTAACTTGCACTTTACAGGAGACTTCGCTGCCATTGAAAAAGCTCACAACCTGCTGTCGGCGATTATCGACAATGCTATCCATCAGCAAACCACGGACCTCGATCCACGGACAGTGGTCTGGAAACGTGTGATGGATATGAACGACCGGTCGTTGCGCAGAACTATCGTTGGACTGGGCGGACGCACCTCTGGCGTGCCCCGCGAAACGGGCTATGACATCACTGCCGCCTCGGAGGTGATGGCCACGCTGTGCCTGGCCGATGACCTGCACAACCTGAAAGAGCGCCTCGGAAATATCTTTATCGGATATACCCACGATAAGAAGCCGGTTTATGCCCGCGACCTGAATGCCCACGGTGCCATGGCTACACTGCTCAAAGACGCTGTCAAGCCCAATCTGGTGCAGACCATTGAAAACACACCGGCGATTATTCACGGAGGGCCTTTTGCCAACATCGCACAAGGAACCAACTCTGTCATCGCCACCCGTATGGGGATGTCCTTATCTGACTATACCGTAACAGAAGCGGGCTTTGGCTTTGACCTCGGTGCGGAAAAGTTCTTCGATATCAAATGCGGATATTCCGGATTAACACCCAAAGCTGTAGTGCTGGTCGCCACCGCCAGGGCCCTGAAGTACCATGGCGGCGCCCCTGCTAACGACCTGAATTCCATCAATACGGAAGCACTGAAAAAAGGCCTGGCCAATCTCGAAAAGCATATCGAGAACATGAACCGTTTTAACGTATGCCCGGTAGTGGCTATCAACAAATTCACCTCCGACACACAAGAGGAGCTGGACCTCATAAAAGCCAAAGCGCACGAAATGAACGTGGATGCCGTAGAGGCAGATGTGTGGGCCGAAGGAGGGAAAGGTGCTGAAAAGCTGGCTGAAACCGTAGTGAAGGTTGTGGAGCGGTGCACCAGCAACTATCAACCTATGTATGACTGGGACTGGAGCATTGAAAAGAAAGTGGAAAGCGTAGCCACTAAGATTTACGGCGCCAAAGCCATCGACTACAGCAGCAAGGCCAAAAAAGATTTGAAAAAGATAGCAGAGCTGGGGCTCGATAAGCTGCCGGTATGTATCGCTAAAACACAAAAGTCGCTGAGCGACAACCCCGCGCTTCTGGGGCGGCCTAAAGACTTTGTGGTAACCGTACGAGAAATAGAAATTGCGTCGGGCGCCGGGTTTGTCATCCCCATCACCGGAAACATTATGCGCATGCCCGGACTACCCAAAAAACCTTCGGCCGAAAACATCGACATCGACGACGAAGGAAATATCAGCGGATTGTTTTAATAACGAATATCCGGTAAAGAAAAGACGAAATCCAAAGTTGGGTTTCGTCTTTTATTTATTGAATTGATTTCAAAAAACAAAGCCTGCTTATTATTGGTAAAAGAATTTGCATTAAATTTATGCCTCCGCTTTAAAGACATATTTATGAACAACGAACCTTTCGCAATAAAACTACCTTCCGGCAGATGGGCACCCGGTAGTGAAAATCTTTCTTCAGCAGGTGATCTACTTGATAAATTATTACCTCCGCTGGTTCACAAAGTACGTGAAGCAGTTGAAGAATGGAGAAGTGGTGGTTATAAAGGCGTCTCTCATACAACTAAAATGCTTCTTGAATTTTGGTTCAATGAAGAGCATAAAGTACATAATAAACCTTTTCAATTCTTCTTTTCACAACAAGAGTCAATTGAAAGCATTATTTATCTTTATGAAGTGGCCGAAGCAAAAGATAAGTTCGAATTAATGCGATATGATGCTACCGGTTATGTAAGTACCGGCATGTTTGATGAATACTGGGCCAGATACGTTGTAAAAATGGCTACAGGATCAGGAAAAACAAAAGTATTAGGTCTGGTTATTGTTTGGGCTTATTTTAATCGACTGTATGAAAACAACGATTTCTTTTCCAATAACTTTCTTGTCATTGCACCAAATATCATTGTCTTAAACCGCATTTTAAAGGACTTTAGAGGCTTTAACATGTTTTTTGAAGAGCCTTTCTTTCCTGAGGATGGTTTTGCAGAAAAAAACTGGAAAACTGACTTCCAACTTACCCTACATATACAGGACGAATTGAAGCCAATCTCCGACAGTGGAAATATTTTCCTAACCAATATTCACCGGGTTTTTATGCCCGAAGACCATGAACCTACTATTGAGGAAACATTTCTTGGGACAAAACCAAAAAGCGATGCCGATACCGCACGTATGATGGATTTGGGTAAAGTGTTGCGAAGTGACAAAATCAAAGATCTGATAGTCTTGAATGATGAGGCTCACCATATACATGACAAGAAGCTAGCATGGTTTCAAGCCATCGAAGACATTAGCAACAAATTAAAACTGAAAACGGGTAGTGGAATTAAGTTTCAGATCGATAATACGGCTACTCCAAAGCATAATGACGGGAAAATATTTGTACAAACTATTGCTGATTATCCATTAGTTGAAGCTATTAGAGATAACGTAGTTAAGTCACCTGTTTTGCCCGATGCAGAATCAAGAAAAAAAATAGAAGAAAAAGATTCTTCAGATTTTATTGAGCGCTACCGCGATTTTATTCACCTGGGCTATATCGAATGGAAAAAGCAATTTGAAGAACATAAAAACAACAAAACACCCGTCCTCTTTATAATGACCATGAATACAAAAGAGGCGGATGAAGCGGCTCAATTTTTACAAAGAGAGTATCCGGAAATGAAAGATGCTGTCCTCACGATACACACTAACAGAAGTGGTGAACTCAACGAAATGTCAAAAAGTAAAGGAAAGCAAAAAGAGTTGGATGAACTAAGGAAGGCCGCTGATCTAATTGACGCTGATGACTCACCTTACAAAGCTGTTTGTTCTGTGTTAATGCTCAGAGAAGGATGGGATGTGAGAAATGTAACTACTATAGTTGGCCTGAGACCTTTTAATGCCGACTCTAAAATATTACCTGAACAGGCCATTGGCAGAGGCCTGAGAAAAATGTATGCATTGGATGTTCAGGAAAAACTGACTGTAATTGGAACTACAGCTTTTATTGACTTTGTGGAAAGCCTTAAAACAGAGGGTGTAGAATTTGAGTATAGTAGCATGGGTGAAGGTATCCGCCGATCAAACCCTATTGTCATTCAGGTAGACTGGGATGACCCCGATAAAAATTTGGATTTACTTGATATCCCTCTGCCTGTGTTGCAACCACGAATTTACAGGGAATATAAAAAGCTGAATTCCATAAATCCTGAAAACCTTGATCATGAAGTGGCTGAATTAAAAATATTTGATGAAAAAGAATTAAAGGAAATTGTTTTTGTAGACATTGATAATGTAGAGTCACACAAAACCATTTTCAAAGACCATGTTCCCGATTTCAGGAACGTAATCAGATTTTATACACAAAGCATACTGCGTGATAGCCGTCTGGTGGCAGGTTTTGATACATTGTATCCCAAAGTGGAATCTTTTATTATTAATCAACTTTTCGGAAAAGAAGTTGATTTGAATGATATTCAGGTTTTAAAAAACCTTTCTGAAGCCTACCCTAGAAAAATACTGTTTGATACTTTCAGAAAAGCTATCAACGACAATACCATATCTGAAAAAGCTCCTCCAGCTATCAATGAGTTTGTTTCTTTAAAAGATACTAAGCCAAAAGTAACCAGTAATCAGGCATTTTTGAAACCAAAAAAATCTATCTTTAATAAAGTAATTGGCGACAATGGCTTTGAATTGGAAGTAGCTGCTTTCCTTGAATCGAATTGTGCAGATATTTTATCCTATGCTAAAAACACGATGGGTGATGGCGGGGTAAACTTTAAAATGGAGTACCAAGCCCAAGACGGTAACATTCGTGAATATTACCCTGACTTTCTTGTAAAAAAGGATGATAAGACGATCTATATTGTTGAAACAAAAGGCCGGGAGGACTTAAACGATCTCAAAAAGATTAAGCGCCTCGTAACATGGTGCTACGACGCCAATCTGGCTCAAAGTGAATTTGAATACCTTCCCCTCTACATCAAACAAGAGGAGTGGGAAAAATACCAGGCAAAGCTAAAATCATTTGAGAATATCCTCTCAATTTCAACTGCATTAAATTAAAACCATCTGAATAAATGATTGAATCAGACCTTCAACAATTTCTTTTAGAAAATTATCCGGTAGAAAACGAAACTTGCGAATGGAAAGAGTTTAAGAATCTTAAACATTCTATTGCAGGCAAAAAGGCTGAAGACATTATATCCTACATTTCTGCTTTATCCAACATGGGTGGGGGAAATTTAATTATTGGCGTAGAAGACAAAACATTAGATATTAAAGGAATTCAGGAGTTCGCTGGTTTTACCATAAATAATATAAAATCCAGAATTATTGGCAACTGCACTAATCTTGATGTTGAAAGATTCAATATCAGAGAATATGTAACAACGGATACAGGTAAAGTCATTTGGGTTTTCAATGTTCCTAAACACCAGTTTCGACTTCCGGTATATGCACATAAAAAAGCATGGCAAAGAATTGGTGATAGCCTTGTTGAAATTTCTCAACCCCGTCTTGATGCCATCAGGTATGAAGTATCAAAGTTTGAAGACTGGACTGCAGTGATTATTCATGAAGCATCTCTTAGTGACTTGAATGAGGAAGCAATTTTAAAAGCACGTCAGGAGTTTGTGAAGCGAAACCCTAAATACACTGATGATATTGATAGCTGGAGCGATACTAAATTCCTGAATAAAGCCAAACTAACTATTAAAGGAAAAATCACAAGAACGGCTCTCATCTTGCTTGGGAATGAGGAGTCGGAACATTTTCTGGATTCCACGGTGAAAATAAGGTGGAACCTGAAAACCATTGACAATGAAGATAAAGACTTTGAGATTTTTTCCATTCCATTTATCCTGAACCTGGACAACGTTTACCAAAAAATAAGAAACCTTAAATACCGGTATCTTCGTTCAGGCACACTATTTCCTGAAGAAATGCTCCGGTACGATCCCTTTAGCATCAGAGAACCGCTCAATAATGCCATCGCTCACCAGGATTATACCAGAAAAGCCCGAATAAATGTTGTGGAGATTGAAGATGACCATTTAATATTTTCAAACTACGGACAGTTTCTCCCTGATTCTGTTGAGAATGTTGTTTTAAATGATATTCCGGAAGAGATTTACAGAAACCCCTTTCTCGTTGAAGCGATGAAAAACCTTGATATGATAGAAACACAAGGTGGCGGAATCAGAAAAATGTTTAATTATCAAAAACAAAGACTTTTCCCTTTACCTGAATATGATTTATCTGAAAGCAAAGTTAAAGTAACCATAGTAGGAAAAATTGTTAATGAAGATTTTGCCCAAATACTGGCGCAAAATGACAAGCTTTCCCTTGAAGATATTGTTATGCTCGATAAGGTACAGAAACAAAAACCCTTAACTGACAAAGAAATTAAATACCTTCGGAAGATGGGGTTTATTGAAGGAAGAAAGCCCAATATCTACTTATCGGGGTATGTAATTGCACCCACCCAGGATGAAGACTTGAAGTCCACATATATCAGAAACAAAAGCTTCTCAGATGATCACTACAAAAAAATAATTCTGGAGTATCTGAGAAAATGGGGTAATGCTAACAGAGGGCAATTAGAAGAATTGTTATGGAAAATTTTACCGGAAGTTTTATCAGAAAAATCGAAAAAGAATAAAGTGATGCATTTATTGCAGAACTTGAAAAAAGAAGAAAAAATTAAGTTGGTAGAAGGACGCAAATGGGAAACAAAAAGTTGAAAAATCATCAAAAAAGTATGCAAAAAGTAACTTTTTGTACCAAATTTGTGCGAAATATGGCACAAAACTCAAATTTAATTGTGTTATATTACTGATTTAGTGCACCTAAAGTATAATTAAATTGTGTAAACAATGTGTGAACTTTTGTAAACATATTGTTTACAACATATAAACCACTCGAAATGAACCTGAACGATAGCGAAAAAAACCATATCATTGAGCTGATTAAAAGCAACGAAAAACTCCCCAAAGAATATATTTACAAGCTGTTTGACGGCGAAGAGGATGTATTCCTGTTCTGGAACGGGCGCAATGAGGAGGTCACCAATGTGTCATTGCCTTTCCACAGCATAGAGCAGATCGATGAACCCCGTAAAGAAGAAGCCAAAAAACAGGCTTCGATGTTTGAAACCGATTTCCGTGGAAGGCAGCTCAAAGGCTGGACCAACAAACTGATTTGGGGCGACAACAAGCTCATCCTGTCTTCGCTGGCCAACGGCCCTATGCGCAAGGAGATTGAAGCTCAGGGAGGACTGAAGCTCATATACATTGACCCGCCTTTTGCCGTGGGCTCCGATTTTTCGCATAACATCGAAATCAATGGCGAAAGCGCCACCAAAAAACAAAGCATTATTGAAGAAATCGCTTATCGCGATACCTGGGGGCGCGGCATCTCCTCTTACCTCAACATGATGTATGAACGGCTCAAACTTATGCATCAACTACTATCAGAGGATGGAAGTATTTATGTGCATTGTGATTGGAGAGTTAGTCCTTTGCTAAAAATATTACTTGATGATATTTTCGGATCTTCAAATTTCAGAAATATAATAATTTGGAACTATTCAGGGTGGAATAAACAGCTCAATCAATCATTTGAAAAAAGGTATGATAGTATAGTTTTTTATTCTAAATCAGAGAAGCAATTATTCAATTCATATTTTATTCCGTATGCTAATAAAATGGAATATATTAAAACAAGAAAACAAAAGGTACATAAAGATGAAAACGGGAAAGAATATACATTAGACACAAGAGATAATGGGAAACGTGTAACAAAAGTATATGTAGAAGAATCCTTGTCAAGAGGTAAACCAACAAATGATGTTTGGTTTATTGATAAGGTTAATAATTCATCTAAAGAAGGTTTATCATATCCCACCCAAAAACCTGAAGCCTTACTAGAACGCATTATCAAAGCCAGTAGCAATGAAGGGGATTTGGTGGCTGATTTCTTTAGCGGAAGCGGCACCACGGCTGCCGTGGCCGAGAAGCTGGGCCGTAAGTGGATTGCTGCCGACCTGGGCCGCTTTGCTATACACACCACCCGCAAGCGGATGATAAACGTGCAGCGCCAGCTACAAAACGAAGGGAAAGACTTCAGGGCCTTCGAAGTGCTCAACCTCGGCAAATACGAACGGCAGTTTTTTATGGATGACCTGGCCAACGGCGCCCGCCGGCAAAAAGAGCAAACTTACAAGCAATTAATCCTTGAAGCCTACAAAGCCCAGCCGGTAAACGGTTTCGACCAATTACACGGCAAACGCTCAGGACGAATGGTGCATATAGGCCCGCTGGATGTGCCCGTCACTCAAAGCCGCCTGCAGGATATTTTCGAAGAGTGTAAAAAGCAACTTATTACTCAAGTCGACATCCTCGGCTTTGAGTTTGAAATGGGGCTGCAACCGCGCGTGGTTCAGGAATATCGCGAAAAAGGCGTGGAGATGCGTCCGCGATACATCCCCAAAGAAGTGTTTGACCCGCGCGCAGTGCAAAAAGGGCAAGTGAAATTTTATGACGTTTCCTATCTCAGGGCTGAACCCATCATCAAAGGAAAAGAAATCGTGATGGAGCTTAAGGATTTTGTGACCAGCTACACGCAAGACGATTTGGAAGACATAGAAGACAAACTCAAGAAAGGAGGCAGCAGTGTTGTGATTGAAAACGGACAGATTTTTAAAACCACCAAAGATAAAAACGGTATTACACAACGTGAAATTCTCACTGAAAAATGGTACGACTGGATTGACTATTGGGCCGTTGATTTCCAGTATGAGGATAAAAAAGAAATTATCCGTTTGCAAAAAGAAGACGGAACCATAGAAGAAAAATGGACCGGCAACTACATTTTTGAAAATGAATGGCAAAGCTTTCGCAGCCGGAAAGAAGGCATCCTCGAATTTAAAACCACACCCTACACGTATACCAAAACCGGTTCTTACAAAGTCATGGTCAAAGTCATCGATATCCTCGGGGTAGATACCAGTAAGATGGTGGAGGTTAAAATTATTTAATCAAAAAAATGTCTGAAATAGAAGAACTATTCGAGCAACGACTATACCAATTTGATGAAGATACCATCATTAAACTAAATGAAAGTGAGTTCAGAACAGAATTAAATAATGTGATTGTCAAACGACATAAGCAGGTCTACAGTTTGTCAATTGTGAAAGATCTTGAAGACTCTCAAGATATTGAATTTAATCTAAGCTATATTACTAATACCAACAACGTTTTAGAGGGGAAGGTGTTAAAACTATTCTTAAGTGATACTTCAAAAAGAGATAAACTGACATTTCTATTTGCTAAATATCTGTCGCAAGAATATAAAAACCTTGATTTTATTGATGTCTTTAATACTTTTCAGGAAAAGATCTCTTCTGTCTTTGAAAGATATGGGTATTTTATAATAAACCCATGGCATTTTAAGGAGTATTTAGAAAACGATCCCATGGTATTTGTAAAGGGGAAAAAGGGTATCATCCCAGTAATCATGTTTAACAAGCTGGATTATTACAAACATTATTTCCATGATATTAAAAGACCAGAACCAGATGGAAATAAGAATTATGTCTATTTAATGTTTAATGTGGATACCAATTCCACGAAGATAGGTTTTAGTAAAAACCCATACAACCGGGAGAGAACACTTCAATCAAAAGATCCGAATGTTTTTTTATTAGCAGCATGGAAAGCTCCGAAATCAGTAGAAAAACAATTGCATAAAAAGTTTGACAGAAAAAGAATCCGGGGCGAATGGTTTTCGTTATCTATCGATGATTTGATAAGTATTAAACAAATCATGCAACAAGACACCAAATTAATACTGTAGTAAAAACATATAGTCTATGAAATGTACATTTGAACTTAACAGTAAAGGATACTTGAGGCAACGAGAAAGCCTTGATCTTGAATTCAAGCAGTCCTTTCATTATGGCGACTCAATGGCAGAATACTTAAGGTCTATTGTTGGCATGGCGAATAATAAAGGCGGTGAAATAATTTTTGGTGTAAAAGATAGCCCACGTCTTCCAATAGGATTAAAAAATGAGAAATTTGAAAATTGTGATCCAAATATTATTAATCAGTTTTTATCCGAACACTTTTCTCATGAAATAGATTGGCAAATGGAAACACATGAAATTTTTAATAAATCCTTTGGCCGGCTATCTGTCATTGAGGCCTCAAAGAAGCCCATTGTATGTTCAAAAAACTATAAAAACATTTTAAAAGAGGCCGCTATTTACTATAGATATCGGGGTGAAACAAAGGAAATAAAATATCCTGAATTAGTTAATATACTTGAAGAAGAAAGAGAAAAAGAAAAACTCCTATGGATTAAACACATTGAAAAAATCAATGAAGTTGGCCCCCAAAATATTCATCTCATCGATACCTATAAAGGTGAGATAGCAATGGGAAAAGGAAAAATACTATTAGATAAATCAATCATAGACAAACTTAAATTTATCAAAGAAGGTCATTTTGTAGAAAAACAGGGAGCCCCTGCGCTAAGGTTGGTAGGAGATGTTGATGGTTTTGTAGACAAAACATTGGTTCCTCAATCAGACATTTTATATCCATACCGTTTTACAGACTTCAAGGAAAAGTTTAGTATTAATCAATTCGCATGGAGGGCCATCCTGTGGAAACTACAAATAAAGGGTAATGCCAGGTATCATACAGAGATAACAACTGGAAAATCTACTGCTGCTCATAAGTATTCAGAAGACTTAATGAACAAAATAAAATCATTGCTAAGTAGGTATCCTGATTGGGTTAAGCAAACAACCGAGGAGTATAAAACGAATCAATAAAAAAATGGGATAATATTTTCTTATAAAACTTTGCATAAAATAAGTGCATTGTTTATTTTTAACCATCGAAACCAAAATATAACAGACACTAATCATCAGAAATGATTCAGTTTATTTTAATTTTCATATAGTTACAAGAAAACAGCAGGTAGACACGCTATAGATATTGTTCTTTGATTCACGGTATAGGGCAGTTGTGTTTAAACGGCGGCCAGCGGGGTATGAACGAAACCGGTGAATGCTCGCTGGGTTTCGGTGAACCCTCGCTATGTTCCGGTGAGTGTTCGCTACCGATGGGTTATTCTTCGCTATCGTTCGTTGAATGCTCGCTGTCTATCGGCGAACTCTCGCTGACAATCGGTTATTGCTCGCTGTATGCGAACAAAAACTCGCTGTTACAATGTTGCTATTCGCTGAGTATTATTGAGCCATATCATGCTGTTTTTATGCTGTTTGTAGTTGTGAAAACTATTCACCACTTTTTGTGGTACTCTAACTGAGCTTCTCATAATCATACTTATGAGGAATCTACAGGCAAACTGGCAACAGGGAAACCCCTGATGCGATGATCATTATTTCAATTCATCCTTAAATTTCATTTTTATGCCTAAAAACGAAAGATTGTTTACTGTGAGCGATGCTGCAATGATTGAGCACGCTGACACTGTCAAAGCCTCTTTACCTGACGACATCACTGATTTTACTTCTTTCGACAGCACCATCAGCGCAGAATATCCAAACCAGATTTCCGGTGCTATTGACGCTGTTCTTGCTGTAAAGTCAGACCAGGTGATTATTGATGAGCAGGTAGAAAAGACCCAGAACTTGAACGAGGCTATGGGCCAATGTACTAATGCATTTCGCACGGTGGCCTTTTTTGTGCGCAAAGCCTTTAAAGACAACAAGGCTGTACAAAACCAGTTTGGTTTGAACGACATCGAAAAGGTGCGTAACAACCAAGCTCGGATGATCCTGTTTATGGAGGAGCTGGCCGAAACGGCGCAGAAGTACCAGGCCGACTTGGTTGCTGCCGGATGCAACGAAGCGGTGATCACTGCGCTGCCCGAGAAGGCTGCTACCCTCCGCACGGCCAACACCGAACAGGAGAAATTCAAAAAGGATCGGGGGCTCTACACCCAGGAGCGGGTGCAGAAGCTTAACGAACTCTACAAACTGATGGTGCCCATTAGCGAAATTGCGCAAATCATTTATGCCGACGACCCGGCCAGGCTTGCGCGATACCTGCTGCCCAAACCCACAGGCAGCACTGACGCACCAGATGATTTGATTACTTCATAATAAATAAGTTAAACATCCCCGGCCTGTAATGTGGCCGGGGTTAAAAAAGGAGGTTTATATGCCATGCAGAGTTGGAATTACAACATCCCCACAAGAAAGAAGAGCTTTCTGGGAAAGCCAAGTACATGGTTTGAGAAATTGGCGCATACTTGCCAAGTATTACACCAAAAAAGAAGCCCAGGAACACGAAACCAGACACGCTATAAGTTATAATTGCAATGCTTCTGGTGGTGGACGAGATGCTGATGGAATTTGGCACGTGTATAAGTTTGAGTATACACGTAGTAAGTAAAGTTAGCTTCAGTATTATATCTAGAAAAGGTTGCATTATTTCTAATTTCAATATAGATCTATGTAACCTTTTTCTTATGTTTTGTTACAAATTTCTAATTTATATATTTACCAAAATCATATAGCAATTAGTAACCTTTTCAATAAGCAACAAAATCCCTAACGCCTATTAAACCAGCTTTTGCTACTATTCATTATCCTCGGCATACCATTCGGCATAGGAGGTAACGGTTTCGCGAAGGAGGAGTTTGATAAGTTCAATATTTTCGGGCAGACGGTTTTTGATGCGCTGGGCAAAGTCGATAAGCATGTTTTCAGTAGTGGGTTGGTAATCGACCAAAATGGTTTTATCAAACAACTGATCGATGTCGCTGAGGTGACGCGTATCGGCTTCTTTGTTGAGTACCACGGCATGGTCCATCTTTTCCACAATCTCTTCCTTTACGATATTCTTCAGCACTCCAAAATCCATGACCATGCCCTGCTTGGGCGAAGCCGCATCTTCTTCGGGGTAACCCTTTACGGTGACATAAAATTTATACGAATGCCCGTGAAGGTTACGACAGCGTCCGTCGTAATCCTTCAGGGCATGAGCAGTATCAAATTTAAACTCTTTGGTAATCCTAATCTTCTGCACGTTGTGTTTTAATTTTTGCTGAACTTCACACTTTTAATCATCTCTCCACCGGCCATCACTTTCACAAAGTAAATGCCACGCTCCAATCCGGATACATCCAGCGAAAACTGCTTTGCATCTACAGCACCGCTGCTCAGCAATACCTGTCCGGTAATGCCATAGATGGTGGCCTGCATATTCCTGCTGTTGGATGGAAGTACAACATTCAGGTGGTTTTTGGCAGGCACCGGGTATACCTTCACCATTTGTTTTTCCAGCTCATCCACTGCCGTGGGATCACCCCAGATAGCGGTAGCAAACTCCGGATGGTCGATAAACGGGTTGCGGTTTTCCTGGTATCCGTAAATGACTTCATTCCGGTTGAGCTCAAAATCGTCCGGCAAATCCTGAAGGTGCCATTCGAGCAGAGTGCTCAGCTTGCCATGCTCCGCATTCGGATAGGTATCCACTTCATCAACTACTTCCAGGTCGGCTACCCCGTCGCTGCCATCGTAGCGCACATCCATATAAAAAATCATGCGGGCCACATCGCCTTTTACGGCATCGCGGGGCTCCCATGAATCATCATCGAAATAGCACCCGGGAGCTTCGTTGTGTTGCTGTCCGCCATTGTCGAAATCAAGGTTACCGCGCGAGCTGTTCACCGAAGCATCCGTTGGCCGGATGTGGTGGGCATCAGTCCCTGCAGGCGGGTTGTTCCCGAAATCGCCGTGCGACTTGGCCCAAACATGTTCGCGGTTCCAGTCGTCAGCACCACCGCCAAAAGTACTCTTCGGCTGCGAGCGTCCGGTGTACAGCAATATTACGTTATTCGGATTATTCGGATCTTCATCAGTCTCGCGCAGAATAAAATCACGCAAATCATTATAAGAATATTCATCATGATTATCGATGATATCATGAAGGGCATCTTTCAGAGCCTCCCCGTCCAGTCCTTCCGTACCGTCATAATATCCTTGCGGAATTTGTGCCGACAAAACGATGGTCAGCGTCATCATTGTAAAAAATGTAAAAATCCTCTTCATAATAAGTGTTTAAGTGTTTGTGTGCGTATGTATTCAAATATTTTTTTGGTAATTCTTCAAAACTTGCTATTTTGTATTGAGGCCATTGGGCGCTTTAAAGGTTGCCGGACGACAGGACACTGATTTAACAGAAAGGACTGATTTGCACTGTTCATGTAATTACCCACTTAAAAACTCATGATTGCCACCGCGAGAATCAGGAATCCTGAAATCAACTCAGCTATGGCACCATAGGATTTTGAATTTCTTTGCTTCAGAAATATCCCGGCAAGGCTTGTAAACAAGGTAGCCAGTATCAGCAAGAGAACCATATATCCGGCACCGCTCATGGCCAGTCCGAAACCCAATCCGAAAATCAGGCTGTCGATGGCCACAGCCAGCGAGAGTCCGGCTAAGCTAAACATCTCTCTAACCACAAAACTCCGTGCTTCCTTTTTGGTAGTAAAATATCGTAACAATCGCTTTAGTCCAATCACTGCCAACAGCGCCGTGTAAAGAGTTTGTTCGTTTCCTTCAACCAAACCAGCAAGCAGTTGTGCCAGCCCCCATCCAATGACAAACAGTATGATCTGCATCAGCATGAAAGTGATTACTGGTGCTAAAGCCCTTCCTTTGAGCTTAAATTCAGTGCTCTGGGCGAAGGTGAAAAAATTCATGCTGATGCTGAGGGCCAGTACAAAGTCTAAAATTGGTGTAAGCATCAGGAATAAATCAGTTTAACGATTTTTTCAAGCCATTGGGCGTCCACCTCATTGAAGGTGTTTTTTGTGCTGCTGTCGATATCCAGCACGCCAACGATTTTGCCTTCGTTATCATACACCGGCACCACTATCTCCGATTGAGAGCGGGCATCGCAGGCAATGTGTCCGGGAAACTCCTCCACATCAGGCACCACTACCGGTTCTTTTTGGTTAACTCCGGCCCAGCAAACGCCGGTATCCTTTTTCAAGTGCATGCATGCCACCGGGCCCTGGTAGGCATGAACGAGAAGCTCACCATCTACCAGCAGGTAAAAGCCGGTCCAGAAATAATCATCCATTTTATGATGCAGTACGGCAGCAATAGTCGCCATCCTCGAAAGCGGGTAATCAGCGGTCTTCATCAACCCTTCCAACTGCTTATATATCCGGCCATAACGGCCTTCTTTTTTGCTCTTATCCATAAACCAAATATTTCAGACGGCAAAAATACAGGTTTTTATACAATTGATGAATGCTGGCTAAAAAGCCTATTCACCCCTAAATCCCCTAAAGGGGACTTTTTCAAACTGCTGATTTTTAGTGGTTTCCCTTTAGGGATTTAGGGTAAAAACAAGAAAAATCAGCAGTTTGAAGGCTTTTTAGACCGTACTCACAATTGAATATTGGCAAAATATTTATATATTTGTTACTGTTCATATGTTGCTATCTTAGACATTTATGGACATAAATTACTTATCATCAAAAACTTAAACATCAACTAATGAATTTTGAATACACAGAAGAACAGGTAATGATACAGCAGGCTGCCCGCGATTTTGCACAGCGTGAGCTTATCAAAGACGTTATTGAAAGAGACGAGAAGGCCATTTACCCGACAGAACACGTAAAACAACTTGCAGAGCTTGGATTTTTAGGAATGCTGGTTGATCCAAAGTATGATGGTGGCGGAATGGATACCGTTTCATATGTTTTGGCTATGGAAGAGATTTCGAAGGTTGACTCGTCGGTTTCGGTAATTATGTCGGTCAACAACTCGCTGGTTTGCTACGGTATCGAATCGTTTGGCACGGAAGAACAAAAAGAAAAATGGCTGAAGCCGCTGGCTCGGGGAGAAAAAATCGGGGCTTTCCTCTTAAGTGAGCCTGAGGCCGGATCAGATGCCACCTCGCAAAAAACCACCGCCGAAGACAAAGGAGATCACTATCTTTTAAATGGTACTAAAAACTGGATTACCAACGGAAACACCGCCGGCACCTACATCGTTATTGCCCAAACCCATCCCGAAAAGGGACACAAAGGCATTAACGCCCTGCTCGTAGATCGTAACGCGGAAGGTATCACCGTGGGACCCCACGAGAAAAAGATGGGCATGCGCAGTTCCGACACGCACTCTGTGATGTTTAACGACGTGAAGGTTCCGAAAGAAAACCGTTTGGGAGAAGATGGCTTTGGATTTAAGTTTGCCATGAAAACCCTCGACGGTGGCCGCATCGGTATAGCCTCACAAGCATTGGGAATTGCCTCGGGAGCATTTGAACGCTCACTCCAATACTCGAAAGAGCGCAAGGCTTTCGGAAAAGAAATATACAAACACCAGGCAATCTCGTTTAAATTATCAGATATGGCAGTAAAGATTGAAAATGCCCGCAACCTATGCCTAAAAGCAGCCTGGCTGAAAGATGAAGGAAAGCCTTACGGATTCGCCTCTGCCATGGCCAAGCAGTACGCCGCGGATATTGCCATGGAGGTAACTACCGAAGCCGTGCAGATTCATGGCGGATATGGCTACGTAAGTGAATATCATGTGGAACGGCTGATGCGCGAAGCTAAACTCACACAGATTTATGAAGGGACCTCAGAGGTGCAAAAGATCGTCATCTCGCGCGAAATCCTGAAGTAATTCACCTTAATAATAAACTCAATGAGTTTTTATGCGTTATTAAGTCATCAGAAAAAACTACAAGAACTATGAAGATACTTGTTTGCATATCTAATGTGCCAGACACGACGACCAAAATCAAGTTTAAAGATAACAACACCGCCTTCGACGATTCAGGCGTCCAATGGATTATCAACCCCTGGGACGAACTGGCGTTGAC
The DNA here is from genome assembly GCA_041694335.1 of Bacteroidales bacterium. Lineage (GTDB taxonomy): Bacteria > Bacteroidota > Bacteroidia > Bacteroidales > JAIPAH01 > JAIPAH01. The sequence goes on along the minus strand of JASMTJ010000314.1, from coordinate 110 downwards.
GCGGGCACTTGAACTCAAAGAGAAAACCGGGAAAGTTGACAACATTTCCGTGGTAAACGTGGGTGAAAAAGTTACCGAGGCCACCCTGCGCAAAGCATTGGCTGTGGGTG
>JASMTJ010000313.1:0-18379 GCA_041694335.1 Bacteroidales bacterium | reverse complement strand
TCGTTTGGGTGAATGGGTCTTTCTCCCTCTCCCAGTTTTCCGCCGTTGAGAACATGCGCACGGTTGGCTATCACCTCGTTGCAGTTCATGTTCGATTGCGTTCCGCTTCCGGTCTGCCAGACAACCAGAGGGAACTGGTCGTCGAGTTTACCCTCGATTATTTCGTCACAGGCTTTTTCAATCAAGACTCTTTTTTCTTTGGGAAGGACTCCATGTTCCTCATTGGCATAAGCAGCCGCCTTTTTCAGATAACCAAAAGCCCTGATAATTTGTATGGGCATAGAAGCAGCAGGTCCTATGGGAAAATTCAGGACTGAACGCTGGGTTTGCGCTGCCCAATATTTGTCGGCAGGCACTTTTACCTCCCCCATTGTGTCTTTTTCTATTCGGTATTCCATTTTTTGTGTTTTTTATGTTGCAGTTGAAACAATTAGTTTTTCTTAAAAACATCTTCAGCACCAAATTGCATCAGGTAAGCTTTGATAAAATCATCGATTTCACCGTCAAGTACGGCCTGAACATTGCTGGTTTCATGATTGGTACGAACATCCTTGACCAGTTTGTAGGGCTGAAGAACATACGAACGGATTTGAGAACCCCATTCAATTTTTTTCTTTTGTGACTCTATCTTGTTTTGTTCTTCCAGTTTCTTTCGCAGCTCCAGTTCATAGAGTTGCGATTTCAGCATACGAAGGGCGTTCTCTTTATTGCCCCCCTGTGAACGCGATTCGGTATTTTCTATAACGATACCTGTCGGGGCATGTCTTAATCTTACACCGGTTTCCACCTTGTTGACGTTTTGTCCGCCGGCACCACTCGAACGGAAGGTTTCCCACGTGATATCAGCCGGGTTAATTTCTATCTCAATGGTATCATCAATAAGTGGAATAACAAAAACAGAAGTGAAAGAAGTCATGCGTTTATTGGCGGCATTAAAGGGGGACAGTCTTACCAGCCGGTGTACGCCGTTTTCACTTTTGAGGTAACCATAGGCATAATCGCCTTCAAACTGAAGGGTTACCGATTTGATGCCTGCCTCATCTCCTTCCTGGAAATTGGTTTCCGTTACCTTGTAACCGTGGCGTTCGCCCCATCTTACATACATCCGCATGAGCATCTCGGCCCAGTCCTGGCTCTCCGTGCCGCCGGCACCCGGATTGATGGTGATAATGGCGTCCAGCTTGTCTTCCTCGCGGCTCAGCATATTCAAAAACTCAAGGTCTTCGATTTTTTCAAGTGTGGAATTGTAAGCTTCTTCTACTTCATCCTCAGAGCTTTCGCCGGCCTCAAGAAACTCTGAAAGCACCGTCAACTCATCATAGTTCTCTTTAAGCTCATCATAGGCGGTAATCCATTTTTTCTTGCTTTGGATTTTTTTCATGAAGGCCTCTGCCTCTTGCGGATTGTTCCAGAACTCCGGATCCTGGGTTTTCTCCTCGTCTTCTTCTACTTCGATACGTTTTTTATCGATGTCAAAGGTACCTCCTCAGCGCTTCGATGCGTTCGCGAAGCCCTTCAATATTTTCTTTCGTTACCATAACTTATAAAATTTCACATTCCAATATCCAAATTCCAAAATCAGCTAAATAGAGGAATAGTTAATTTGTAAAATAGTTCAAAACCGCCAGGGCACAGCCCTCCTCTACTCGGATTTTAACTTTTTCATCAATCTCAATATTGCCTTTTTGCCAACTGCCAACTAATCAGTTAAGCTTCTTCGTCATTAAATACCACTTCATAAATCAGTCCGGTTTCATATCCTTTCGAAGCCATCGATTGTGCGACTTTCTGTTTCTTTTCATAGTCGGAGTCTGACTTGACGGAGTTGGCTTTTTTGGCTGCCAGCTCCTTTAGTGCGCTTCGGTAGTCGTCCTCTTTAATCTCTTTCAGGCTTTCGCCGATAATGTCTTCCGGAATGTTTTTCTGGCGAAGCGCATAAGCGATTTTAATGCGTCCCCACCGGTTATTCCTGAATTTGCTGCGCACAAAGGTACAAGCAAAACGCGTTTCATCAATAAATTTCTCTTTTTTCAACGTTTCAACCACCTCGTTATGGATCTCATGTGGTACTTCCCAGTCATTGAGCTTGCGTCTGACGTCAAATTCTGCCCGGTCCTGCTCTGCGCAGTAACGTGAGGCTCTGTTCAGGGTCCTTTGCAGCTCTTCGCTTTTTTCGGATGATTTCATCAGAATTAAAAATCAATTAAATAGATCTCGAAAACCAAAATAGCATCGTTGGGGATTTTTCCCACGCGCTTGTCTCCGTAGCCCAAATGTGGTGGAATGATAAACGTTCCGCGGCCTTTTCTTTTTAACATTGGGATGCCCTGCTTCCAGCCATCAATGGCTTCATTCAAAGCAATGCTGACTGGCGCTCCTCCCATTGTTTTATCAAAAACTTCCCCGTTAGTTAACATGCCTTTGTAGTGCACCAGCACCGTGTCGGTAGCTGCCGGGTGTTCTCCTTTATCAGGATTTTTGATATGATAAAGAAGCCCGGAATCCATTTTTTCAAAATCCAGTGGATGTTTCTTTGCGTAATCTTCAGCCGAACCAATCAATCGGGCTTTCGATTCCTCAGAGTATTCCGGAAGGCCACATCCTGTAAAAGAAAAAAGCAGCAATAAGAACAACAGATTATGATTCATCGGCCATTAGTTTTTTTGCCAGCCCGGGCAGGGCTTCACCGGCTTTTTCGCGAATGACTGAAAGGTTTTGTATTCCCTCAACACCATCTGCCAGCGGGTCGATCAAGTACATCGGGATACCCTTTTTGGTGTAGTGGATGAGTCCTGCGGCCGGATAAACATTGAGCGAGGTGCCCACCACCAGGTAAATGTCCGCTTCTGAGGATATTTCTGCCGCCGGTTCAATCATCGGCACAGGCTCGCCAAACCACACCACGTGTGGACGAAGCTGGGAACCACGCGCGCACTTGTCTCCTTTTTTCAGCTCCCATCCGTCGATATCATAAACCAAAGAAGGGTCGAGCGACGATTGCGCTTTTTTCAACTCGCCATGAAGGTGCAGCACGTTATTTGAGCCGGCACGTTCATGAAGGTCATCCACATTTTGCGTGATGATTTTTACCTCGAATTTCTTTTCCAGTTCAGCGAGTGCATAATGAGCAGCGTTGGGTTCCACCTCGTAGAGTTGTTTGCGACGATGGTTATAAAAATCAAGGACAAGTTCCTGATTGCGTTGCCATGCCTGCGGGGTGGCGACCTCCTCGATGGAGTATTTTTCCCACAATCCGCCTGAATCGCGAAAAGTGCTGATTCCACTCTCAGCACTTATGCCTGCTCCTGTTAGGACTACAATGGTTTTCATCGTTATTGGTATTTTCTTTTAACGAAAATAAATAAAAAAGACGGAAAGCAGCCTTCCCGTCTTTAAGCTTATTTTGAGCAAGTATTAGTCTTCGAAGAGCTTCATATCATCGAGTACTTTCATCACTTTTTTCACTGAATTTGCCGATTCAGTCATCATTTTTTGTTCTTCTTCATTCAGGTTCAGCTCCACAATCTCCTCAATGCCATTGGCGCTGAGCTTTACAGGCACACCGATGTAGAGGTCTTTCAGACCATATTCTCCATTGAGGTTGGCGCAAACCGGGAAGATGCGGTTTTGGTCATCCACAATTGCTTCCACCATCTGTGCTGCCGCCGCTCCGGGAGCATACCATGCCGAGGTGCCCATCAGGTTTACTAGCTCACCACCGCCTTTACGCGTACGTTCTACAATTTTGTCAATTTCGTCTTTACCCAGAAGCTCTGTGACCGGGATACCGTTGATTGAGGTATACCGTGGCAGCGGAACCATGGTGTCGCCGTGACCACCCAGCAAGAGGGCGTGGATGTCTTTTGGCGATACGTTCAATGCTTCAGCAATAAATGCGCGGTAACGTCCTGTGTCAAGAATTCCGGCCATACCAAAGACTTTGTTGGCCGACTTGCGGGCTGCCTGGAAAGCAGCGTAAGTCATCACGTCAAGTGGGTTGGAAACCACGATGATAATGGCGTCGGGTGAATATTTTATAGCTTTTTCGGTGGCTTCCTTAACGATTTTTGCGTTGGTTTTGATAAGGTCATCGCGCGACATTCCTGGCTTTCGTGGAATTCCGGCAGTGATTACAATCACACCTGAACCTTTGGTCTTCAGATAGTCGTTGGTGGTGCCGACTACGCGGGTGTTGAAATAGTTGATAGAGGATGTTTGCCAGATGTCGAGGGCTTTACCTTCAGCTACACCTTCTTTTACATCAACTAACACTACTTCTCTGGCTAGGTCTTTATGGGCAATCACGTTTGCACAGGTTGCTCCTACATTACCGGCTCCGATAACTGTAATCTTTTTCATACGTTTTTATGTTTTTTTGATTAGAAAATTCATTTTGTCAAAGATACAAAAATATGTAGATATCGCTATGTGTAATATCTTCTTTTTAATAATTTCCCGAAATTAATGGCTTCAAGCTCCCGCAACAAAAAAAATATATGAAATCGATTGCGGAAGCTTTGAGTAATCCCGTTATCGGCATCTTTAAGTTGTCTGTAACTTTCTTATAGTTCATTTGTATGAGGTTTGTGCAACTGGAACATTTTGGTTAATAACTTGTTAAAGAGGTTTACTTTTCACGCATAATAATATCTAAGTGTATAGTTTTAACAAAACTTTAAAACATGAGCAGATTTTCTCTATTGATTTTACTCTTTACCTTCTTGTTTTCATCTTGTGCCAGCTATAAATACTCCAACAAGCAGGAAGGCGAAATCATTCAGATGGAAGTGATAAAGGAAGAAGGGCTTATCAACCCCAGAAACCTTGATCGCCAGGAAATTCCCGGAACCAGCACGCGTGGTTTAATGGTGGGCGACGCGATATCGCTAGCTGCCAAAGGTATCAAGTATCTGATTGAAGAAGACAAGAAGAAGTACACACAGGACTATACTTACGGACTGAGCGACATGTATTTTTACGACAGGATATCGGATGAAAGTGCGTTTGATATCAACGGAATGCAGTTTAATGGCTTTGACCTTACGCGTATTGCCGAGGTGGAGCCGGGGGTGACTGATACCACGCTTTTTATGTCTTTCAGGGTGGATAAAGAAAACCCCTATGAGATTTTTAATAATTCGGCTTTCCGGATGAAGCTTACGGAATTTAAAATGGATTATGGAAAAGCCAAGATTCCGGATACGAGGTGGTATCTGCCCTGGACGCTTTTCATGAAAAAGCAAAACACGATTAATCTGGACGTGAAAGTGACGCTTACCGCCACCTGGACCGGAACAAATTCCTCCATCAATCGCGATGTGGAAATTGGTACTTTTTTGCTAAACCTGAGGGATATTCCTCTTGGAGACAATGAAGCTTTTACGGCTTATCGCGATGAAGTGATAGGTACTTCGCTCTATGGAAACAGCCTGATTGTGCCTCGCTCATACGGAACCTACCTAAACAAAAGAAAAGAATTTCAGAAGGCTTATGGTCAAGGACTTTATGATATCCTGGTTGAAGTGACGGAGTCAGGAAAGGATGATTTTGTGGTAAAGGTCGTCCAGGATAATTCGGATGTGATTCTGGATGAGGTGAAATCGAATGTGCTAAAGCGTTTTTAGATGAAAGCATGGGGCTATTGGCAGCAAATCGTGTTATTGATGATCTTTGTTCTCCCGAATGAAGCTCGTAGTCAGGAAGATACTTTTTTTACTGATACGCCGGTTTACGCCACAACACTTTCCGGAGATAAAAGAATACTTGCTGTTGCTGATTGGCAGGCTGTATACATCCTGAATACTGAAGATTTTGTGCTGAAGCAAACAATTCCTTTTGACTTTGAGAAAGAGGGTCTAGTCAGTTATCTCGACTTTCATCCGGCCAACCAGAATATTCTGCTGATTAGATATAGCAAATATAATGAGGAGTTTTCTCCAAGTAAATTGAATCTTTATCCCGAGGATAGCATCTTTGGTTATGATATCACCACGAAAAAGAAGGTGATGGCTGTGCCGGGCAACCTGCGTTTTGGCTTAACACGAACCAATCAAAATATTATTGTTGCTAATAGATACCGGCCTTACACGACGCGCGGCAAGACAAAATATTATGCGCTTCCCGGAGTTTTTTATTTGCCATCAAAAGAGAAAGCAGAGGCCAAATCGGTTGTGAATGACCTTGAGGTATCCCATCAGGAAGATCTGGTTGTAGTTTCTTACATTGATTCTTTATCCGGCGACGGCGATTTTCGCTCCACACTTGAGGTCAGGAGCTACCCTGATTTTGAACTCATCAACAAAAAGGAGGGCTTAAAGGGAGTTTTCGAAGGGTTACAATTTTCTGATAATGATAAAGAACTCTTTTATCATGATGAGCAGGGAATGATTACCATTGTTAATTCACGAACACTTGAGCAGCCTGAAAACTATGATATCAAAAGTTTAGGAGAGAATGTTTTAAACAACATCTTACTTTCAAGAAAAGACTTATCGGTTGCCGGAATCAATATTGAAGCAGGGCAGGAGTTATGGCAAATCTGGGCAAATATTACCCCTTTGTTCAGTATTACCGGAGCCAGCTTTTACAGACAAAATGAGATTTTGGTTTTTGGTCCGCGTGAAAGCGGATTTAACATTGAGGAGCAGAAAGGAGCGGTTTACAAGCTAAATCTTGAGGATGATGAAATTTATGTCAAAAATGAATCTCTACTCAAAACAGATACTCTTTTTGATCCACAGAAACTACGTATCAAAACTAACGACTGGCGATCAGAATTCATCAAAGTATCACCGGATGAAAAGTATTTTATTGGCTACGGGAGTGATTTTGGTGGTGGGAACACGCTGGAATTATGGTCTTATACCAGTAGGAATAAGCTTCAGCAATGGACTTTCGATGAGAAAATCTATGAAGTGAGTTTTGATGCGAAATCAGATAATCTTTTGGTGCTCGAAAATTATGGGCAGAAAGATTACAGTTCTTTCAGGATACATAATATTGATATGCACAGCGGCGAGAGAACAACGAAAGTCTATAGCGATAACGAAGCTGACTTTTTTGATCCTGAATTTGATTGCAGAACTTATCCTGTTCCCGGAAAAGAAGCTACATGGGTGGCAAAAGATAACGGTGGAGCTTTATGGGAAATCGATGGCAAGGTTCCAGCCGTAAAAAGACTTTTGGATTTAGAAGAGAAATCAGAAAAATACGCGGTTGACTTAAACACGACCTTGCTATCGGATCAGGAGACTATGGCGCTTTTCCCTGTTAGTTACAACATCAAACCGAATTACGATCTTTATGATCATGAGCTAGACAGCATATTGTTTTACAGCCTGAATTCAGGGAAACTATCAAGACTTACCAAGGTAGAGCATCAGTCATTTATTAAGGAGAGCTTTGATTTTATCAGCGATAGTTTGGTGGTTGTTTTTGATGACAATGGATATGAGTTAATGCATCCGGAAACCTTAGAAGTTTATCAGATACAAAAATGGGAGCCAAAAGAGTCATACAAGAAGTTCTTGCTGAATAAGGAGTATTTATGTTTGATCACTGAACTTGAGCCGGAGAAATATAGTAATTTCAGGATAAGGCTGATTGATTTAAATACCATGCATTCTGAAACATACAAAATCCCTTATGGCACAAGTATTCGGCTGTTAAATGAAGAGCTTTTGTATGTTGCTGATGATAAACTGAAAAGTTTTTCTTTTTCAGCTAAACAGCCTGAAAGCCACAGCATCGGTACTGATATTTATCTTGATGACAGCGATTTATCTGCCGATGGATATGGTTATCTGATGTTTAATAAAAATGTGATTATAGATTTGGCTACCTTGAAAAAGAAGACTGAAGTGCCGGGTTTTTACAACGCAGCTCTTTTAAAAGGGGATGAGGCCGGGAACATGGCTTATGTTTATAGCGATGCTTATTCCGATAAACCATACTACCAATTCAGAATTTCCACCGTCGATTCGATTGATAACCCATCCTGGAAAAGCGAAAAGTTTAAGATTAGAAATTACACGGTGCCGGTAAATTCCACCAAAGTATCTTCAAACGGAAGACATGTGGTTTTTTATAGTAATTCCAACATCTCTGGCAATGGAAAATTATTTCTTATTGATGTGGAAAAGCGCCAGCTTTCTGAACTTAAAAGCAAAAGTTATTCTTACGTAAAATTTTCCAGTAATGGGAAATACCTTTTGGTGAGGCACGATAAGGAGTCGATGCCTGTGAAATATGCTACGGAGATTTTTGACCTCGAAAGTGGTGAAAAGCTTTTTCAGGCGGATGTGCGTATAGATGACTTTGACGGAAAGAAAGGGCTGTCATCAAATATGCAAGGGGTGGATGTTATCATACTTAACGAAAATGGCGAACTTGAAAATGAGGAGCCGTTCTATGCCCGGCAGTGGATTGGTCCGGCTGTTTTTCTTGAGAGTCGGAATATATTTGCAGGTGGAAGTGATGAGGGCAGTTTGTTTGTGTGGAGCCCGGAAAAAAAATCTCCGCTAAAAAAGATTAACCTGGGGTCTTCTGAGGTAATATCAATGGAAGAAGCTGGCGACAAGCTGTTGGTATTGACAAGAGACGCGGCCATAAAGGTGATTGATTTAGATGAGTTGGAAGAGGCGTTATCTATCAATTTTTCTCAGGATAGCGATGAAAACCTTGATTTTGCCTTTTTTACTCCTGAAGGATATTTCAATGCAGACAAGGACATGCTCCGGGATTTTCATTTTGTAAAGGGCACAGAATCCTACCCGATATCAAGCTATGAGCTGTTTTTAAACCGTCCGGATATTATTCTGGAACGAATGGGCTTTGCCGGTCAGGAGCTTATGGAATTGTATTACAAAGCATATGAAAAAAGGCTGGCTTACTATGGGTTTAGCCCTGAAACCGAAATCGTAAATTTTGAGATGCCCCGGGTAACTATTAATAATCGCATCGACATCCCGAAAATAAGCAGCGAAGAAAAGGTTACCGTTGATTTTTCTGCTTTTGCTGAAGAGAGCCATTTGGAGAGGCTTCTGGTGCAAGTGAATGGTGTTCCTGTTTACGGAAGTGGAGGGAAGTCTTTGCGGAGAGCTAAGCAAGCTTCTTCCAGGATTGAAATTCCGCTTATGTCAGGAGATAATAAAATACAATTATCTGTTTTGAACAGTGAGGGGATTGAGAGTTTGCCGGTAAGTGTGGAAGTGACTTCTGAAAAGCAACACCCCGGAAAAGTTTATTTTGTTGGAATTGGCGTTTCTGATTATCAAAACGATGATTTTGACCTGACCTATGCTGCCGTAGATATTCGTGATTTGACGAATCAGCTGAGGGAACGCTATAAAAACCTGGTAGTGGATACGTTGACAAATAGAGCGGTTACAAGAGAGAATGTCCTTGAGATTAAACAAAGGCTCTTAAACACCAGCCTTGAAGATAAAGTCATTCTGTCAATGAGCGGCCACGGCCTTCTTGATGAAAACTTCGATTTTTATTTTGCCACCCATGATATCGATTTCAATAACCCTTCTGAGAAAGGGGTCAGCTATGATGAGTTGGAATGGCTGCTTGATTCCATCCCGGCAAGAAAGAAGCTTTTCCTGATGGATGCCTGCCACTCAGGAGCAGTAGATAAGGAAGAGTTAGTGGCTTTTGATTCTGAAAAAGAAGAAGGGATGAAGAGCGGAGTGAAAAAATACACCTATCGGGCGGACATTTTGCAGTATGATGAAGAATTTGAGCAGGGAATTGGATTGCAAAACTCTTTCCAGTTGATGCAGGAAATGTTTACGAACCTGAACCGTGGTTCGGGCGCGGTAGTAATTAGTGCTGCTGCCGGCGACAGTTATGCCATGGAATCGGATGAATGGCAAAACGGCGTGTTCACCTATTCGCTTCTCGAAGGATTGCGCTACGGTTATGCGGATGCCAACAATGATGATAAAGTAACGGTATCCGAGCTTCGCGATTACGTGAGTGAAACTGTACAGGAATTAACAAACGGCCTGCAAAAACCCACCATGCGACAAGAAAACATTGAGTTTGATTTTAGGGTGTGGTAATAATTAATAAAGCGATAAAGATGAAGTGGTTTACTATTATTGTTATTCTGATATTTTTCTTTATACCCAAAGGGTTTAGCCAGCAGCAGGTAAATCTGGTTTTACCTTTGGGGCATACCGAAGGCATAAGTTCAATTGGGTACTGCTTGGATTCAGATTATATTGTTACCGCAGGAAATAATAATAGTGCGAAATTATGGGAAATTGAAAGTGGCAAATTATTGTATGATTTAGGAGGTCATGACGGTGAGATAAATTCAATTCAAATTAGTTCAGATGGTGAATTCATCGTGACAGCCTCCGATGATGGGACAGCAAAAATCTGGCAAGCAAAAACAGGTAAACTTATGTATGATCTTCAGGGACATACTAGGAGTGTAAATAGTATACACATGAGTCCAGATGGGAGATTTTTAGTAACCACATCTGACGATTATTATGCAAAACTATGGGACGCTTCAAATGGTATGCTGTTGTTTACTTTGCCAGGCCATCGTCAAGGTGTTGATTTCGCAAAATTTAGTCCGGATGGAAATTATCTTGTAACTGAATCAGGAATTAATGGTAATACATGGGTTAATGACTCAATTATACCCGGTAAATACATGATATGGGAAGTAGTATCCGGAAAACTACTATTCGAATCAAGTAAGTATAAAAATGAGGTTAGTTCTTTTGACTTCAGCCCCAACAGTAGATTTATTGCTATTGTTAATGGTGATAAAAGTGCTAAAATATGGAATATTTCAGCTAATAAAACATTGAATGTTCTTGATGGTCATACGGATGTTGTAGTTTCGGCTCAATTCAGTCAGGATGGGAAAAACATTATAACAGCTTCTAAAGACAGTACTGCAATAGTTTGGGATGTTTTAAGCGGAGATTTTTGTTATAAACTGGATACTCATACTAGCGGACTTAAAACCGCCCGTTTCAGCCCGGATGGAATGCGCATATTAACAGCTTTTGATGATAATACATTGAAAATTTGGGAGGCAGCAACCGGGCATCTTGTTTATGATATAAAAGCCGAAAACAAAGATTTGTCAGTTTTCCAATTCAGCCCAAATGGTCAATATATTGCAGCAATATTTAATGAGGAAGTTATTTATGACAAAAAGAACAACATCAATTATGTGCGCTATGAGAGTAACCTGAAAATGTTGGATGTTACAAGCGGGAGCCTTGTTCTAGATGATTTCAAACATAATGAACGAAATATTATGCAATTCAGTCCAGATGGTAAGTATTTGGCTGCAGTCGCTGGAAATGTAACTTCCGTGTGGAATACGACAAATGGAAATTTAATGAATGGTTTGGATGGCCAAGTTAAATATCTGCATTCAGGCCAAATCAGTCCAGATGGAAAATTACTTCTCACTGCATTTGATAAAAAGGTCTTGGTGTGGGATGTGTCCAATGGCAAGTTCTTATTTGAACTTGGGGGGCAAAAGAATGACATTAATGAGGCCTTATTCAGTCCGGATGGTAAGTTTATCTTAACCATCTCAAACGACTCCGTTTTACAAATTTGGGATACAAATAGAGGGAAACAAAAGTACAGCCTTACAGGGCATAGCGAAGGGATTTCATCCCTACAGTTCTCACATGACGGTGAATTTGTTATGACAACTTCACATGACAATAAAAGTAATGTGTGGGATATTCAAAATGGCAGTCTCTTTCAAAGTATTAGTGACAGTCTTATTAAAAGCACTAATGAGGGCTCTTCTTTCATGGAATATAGTATCAAGCTTAGTCCGGATGGGAAATATGTACTGCCAATCAAAGTAAATCATGATTCGGTAGCGTCTGTATATTCAATTGAAAGTATGACCTCAGAGTTTCAGTTAATAGGACACAACCAACCTATTAACGAAGCATTTTATAGTCAGAACCAAAAATATATTGTAACAATAAATAGTTCCATTCCTCCACTTGCAAAAGTATGGAAAGCAGAAAATGGAGAGTTTTTATATGATTTTACAATACAAACCTTGGGCTTTTGGACAGTTGGATTTAGTCCGAATGGAAATAAAATAATAACTACTACTTACGAAGGTGATATTCAGGTTTGGAATGCTTCTGATGGAAAATTAATATATAGTTTGGAAGGGCACGATGGATGGTATACAACTGCCCAATTTAGTCCGAATGGGAAAAGTATTGTATCTGTATCTTCTGATGGAACGATTAAGGTGTGGGATTTGTTATCAGGGCAATTGGTCTATGATTTGGATGGACATGATGGCCATGTTAGGGCACAATTTAGTAGAACAGGGGATTATTTATTAACAGTTGGTGCCGGTGGTAAAGCCATCATTTGGGATTTCTTATCAGGAGAAATGCTATACACACGTCTTCATCTGAAGGGAGGAGACTGGCTGGTCTATGACCAACATTACCGCTACGATGGAAGTGAGGGCGCCCGTGATTACCTTTATTTTACGTGCGGACTGGAGGTCATTGAACTGGATCAGATGAAAGATGCGCTGTATGTTCCCGGCCTGGTGGAAAAAATCATGAATGACCGTGATATTAATTACCCGAAACTTTCAGATTTGGACATTTGTGGAGCACTGCCCCTTGTAGAACCCCTGGAAGAAAATGAAAAAAATTATGAGTATAAAATCACTCCGCGAAAATATGGCCTTGAAGGAGTGGAGGTGTATGTGAACGATAAGAAAGTGCTCTATTATTCTATCAGCGATTTGAAAAGAAAGGAAGGGGCTTATAATCTGAGAATAAAACAGGAAACACTATCGCAGCACTTTATTCCCGGGCAAGAAAACACCGTCAATGTTCAGGCTATTGCTACCGGGAAGGGAAGAGAAATACGCTCGCGCGGGATGGCAACACTGCAATACTACGAGGAACCTGAGATGGCCGAAGACCCTAAGTTGTATGCTGTGATGGTGGGGGTCAATGATTATAAGGACGATGAACTCGACTTAAATTATCCTGCCAAAGACGCCACCAATTTATCGGATGCATTGAAATTGAGTGCAGGAAAGTTGCTGGGCGATGAAAATGTTTTTATATACGAGATTCACAGCGAAACCACTGCGAAAGAAGGGTTTACCACACCCGAGAAAGAAGGTATTCGAAAAGCTCTTGAAGACATCGGCGAAAAAGCCAATCCGCAGGATGTGGTACTTATCTTTTTTGCAGGCCATGGAGTGATGCAGGGTGAGGAAGAAAAGGTTTTCACCTTCCTTACAGCTGAAGCTTCAGAGTTTAATCCGGTCGGGATAACGACCAGCGAGCTGCAAAACTGGCTGAGCTATGAAGGTCCACATAAAATGCGGGCCAATAAGAGCATTATGATTTTTGATGCCTGCCACAGCGGTAAGGCCTCAGAAGAACTAATAGCTATGGCCCGTGATGATGATGAAACACAACGCATCCGGCAGGTAGAAGATCTAAAGGACAAATCCGGGATGTTTATTTTGGCAGCCTCCGCACCCAACCAAAGCGCTTATGAGCTGCCACAATATGAGCAGGGATTACTCACCTACAGCTTGCTATACACCATGAAAAACAATCCTGAAATACTGGACGAGGGTAAATACCTCAATGTTCAGAAATGGTTTCTTGAAAGTGAGGAATACCTGCAAAACCTGGTCAGAAAGATGGGTTATCAGCAGGATGCGCAGCCTTACGGAACAGCCAATATTCGTATCGGGGAGGTAAACGAAGAGGTCAAAAACAGCATCACGCTGGCTAAGGAAAAGCCTGTTCTTTTTTGTGCCAATGTGTTAAACGGCTCTACATTTACAGATGACCTGCAGTTAAAGTCAAAAGTGAACAGCCAGTTGGATGAGGTCACCAGGCGTGGAAATGAAAGCGGTTTTATTTATTCACGTGTCGAAAGTCCGAATGCCAACCTGATTAACATTATTTATCAGACGGACGGCGATAAGGTTACTTGCCAGTTAAAATTAATCAAAGGCGAACAACAACTCCATCAAAAAACCATCAGCGGATCAAAAGCTGAATTGGATAAGCTTGTTAATGATATTATCAAGGAAGTTGCGGCCTTTGCGAAGTAAGTTTTTAGTTTAAGATAACTTAATCACATATTCAAATCCACCCCGGCAGGTTTCACCAACCTGAGCAGCTTTTGAAATGCCTGCGTGACTTTGAGCGACATTTGATGCCCATCGTCGCTGCTCACACGTTCAATTTCTCCCCATTTATCGTAGGTCACACTGATAGAGCCTATATCTTCAATTTCTATTTTGATGGGTTTCCCGATGTCGTTATATTTAAAAGATAGTGTTTCTTCGGGTGATTCCATCTCAAATATTTTCCCTTCTTCGTTATAATGCAATTTCACCCATTGGTTAGGGTCTTCTGCCCGTGTCAGGTTACCTGTATCATCATATTCGAATTTATAGAAATTGCCGGGCTCCTCTTCTCCCGGATCAAAATAAGTTACTTCGATCATCTTATCCAAAACCGGGTGATACTTCATCTTGATGATTTCATACTCCTTGATTTTCTCGGTGACGAGTCCACGGTTGTTGTACTTGAAAATAGTGCTGTCGCCATTTCTCGCAATCAATACCGGAAGCCCGCAACATTCGTTATAAATCGTTTCGGTTTCAATTCCCTGAACATTTGTTTTGATTTTGTAAGTATAGCGTTCTCCGGTTTCTTTGGTTTTGATTTCATACTCATAGGTGTTTGTGACTGTGTCTCCGTAATATCCAAGCTTTTTTACCCGGGTACCATACTTGTTGTCGTCTTTGTCTCCGTTCTCATCAAAGTAACTCATGTATTCATACCAAATTTCTTCTCCCTCGCGGTCGGTGATTTTCTTGATGTAGTATGTTCCGGGGTAGTATTCCATATACATCCCGTCTTCCTTTGTTGCTTTAGTTCTAACAGGATTGTATACCACTGCCGTCAGATTTGAGGAATTGTCGTACCGGTATTGATAGTGATTGCCTGCCTGATCTTTGTTATATACCATTTGGTTCCGGTCGTTGAACTTGTATATTGCTCTGTAAGATTCTCCATCAGTGTCGGTGCCGATAGCTTCTTCGATGTATCCTTTTTCATTAGTAATAAATTTGATAACTCTATTTAAGTTATCCTTAACCATATGCAAGGTTCCCTTTTCGTCATAACTCAAATATAATGCATTCCCTGCCTTGACGTATTGTACTAGTTGTCCCTTGACATTGAAAAGCTCTTCTGTTCCATCGTTGCTGGTCCTCAGATAACCCGAGTCAGTTTTGATTATGTCTTGGTTGCCTCTTTCTTTGGAAGACCACAAAAACCCATTGTCATATTCGGGGTTTTTTAAAAGCCTGAGCGCTGCGTATTTTTTCCAGTAACTATGCCGTAAGGCCCCGTTCGACTTCAGCTTTGATTTCAGCTCCATAATCTCCCGGGGGTTCTTTAAATCACCATTTTTCATTGCTGCTTTGGCGATTTGATTTATCGATTTGTCGATTCGCATCGGGTCCGCGACCTTAGGCTCAAACAGTGTTTTTCCACCACTTCCGTGCTCTCTGATCATCAGTGAACCATCACCGTTTATTCTCATTTTTGAGAAATAGACAGACCCCCAGCCCATCCCGAAAAGGGACTCTTCAGTGGATTTGGAATTATAGGTGCGGGTAATCTCCATGCCATCTGGTCCTGGAAGTTTAATGTCCGTATAAGAAATGTAGAAATTTCCGTTTTTTAAGTTTACTCCTGCTTTAGCAGGATAATTGGTTAATAATAAGGCGCCTGAAAATATCAGGAACGCGAGCATTTTATTCTTCATATTCGTTTTTTATTTTATGGATAATCTTTCGTGATTTACTGTTGTAATTGCTTTTGATGTGATTACCAGATAACATAAATGGGTTTTCGTTTTCAACGAATTGAATGAACTCTCTGAGCTTTTTATCTTCATCCAATTTATACAAGCAGATAGCTTTGCCCAGGTAATCAACCCGTAATGACTTACTGATTACATCGTTATAGATTTCCAGTGCTTCATCAAATCGTTCTAAGTCGATGAGTAGTTTCGCTTTTAATGTTTTGTATTTCAGTTGATGACTTTGTGTTAACGATTTGCTGGACAGTGCCTTGTTAATATTTTTTAATGCTTGATCGGTTTCTTCATTCAAGTATTGCAACCAGGCTATTTGGAAGTAAGTGTTAAAGTATTCCGGATCAATCAAAACACTTTGTTGGTAGGCCTGTAAAGCAGTAGCTGTGTCACCTTCCATCAATATTCCGGAAGCATAAAGCTCGATGGTGGCAGCAATATCGAGTGGTTTGTTTTCAAAGGGATTGTATTCGATAGCTTGTAGAAAAAGTTCACCCGCTTCACTGAACTTCCCGTTTTCAAGCATTGTGAAGCCCAGGCTGGAATAGGCTTTGGCGTATGAGCTGTCGATCTCCAGTGTTTTTTGATAGTATTTTTCTGCTCTCGGATATTCCATTTGCCTGAAATAGAAATTGGCGAGCTCCATGGAAAGGTCGGGGCTTTCGGGGAAGAGGCGATGTGCTTTCAGATAAGTCCTTTCTGCTTTTGCCAGCGAGTCATATTCTTCATAAAGCTCTCCTAAATCAACGTACGCATCAAAATACAGTGAGTCTTTTTGTATGGACTGAAGAAAAAGCTGCTCGGCTTCGTCGTAACGTTTTTTTACCTGGAGGTAATTGGCATAGTTGCGTGGTGCTACTGGTGAATGAGGCACTTTTTCGATAGCTGTTTTGAAAGCTTTTTCAGCGCCTTCAATATCTTTTTTGGAGTTTTTTAACCAGCCCAGGCGGTGATAGCTCCACACATACAGCGGATTAAGTTCAATTGCTTTAAGAGTATACTCCAATGCTTTTGCGGGCTTAGCATTCCTGTAAAGGTATGCCAGGTTAATCAATGGCTCGGGTTTGTAAGGTTCCAGCTCAACTGCCTTTTGATAGTAACTTTCAGCCTCCGTAAATCCTAATTCCTTATAAAGTTCCCCTAATTCGCGGTAAGCAGCTTCGTATTCCGGATTGCTTTCAATGGATTGTTTGAAAAGTTGTTCAGAATCTTTAAACCGGCCTTCTTGTCGTGCTGTAAGCGCCAGGTTGTAGAGCGGAACAGTAGGCTGATTTCGGTATTCGATGGAACGCTCATAGAATTTTTTCGCTTCTTTGTATCGGCCTTGTCTGTAATAAACAATGCCCAGATTATTCAACACCCACGGGTGATTGGGGTAAATTTCCAGGGTTTTTTCATATTGCAGCCGTGCTTCCTTATACCTTCTTTGGTCGAGGTAAATATCTCCCAGCAATTTCTGAGAGTAGACCCAGTTGGGAGCAATATCAATAGCAAAGCCGGCTTCTTCAATGGCATCATCATACCGGTTGAGGTTTTTGTAGAGGCGCCCTAATGCAGCGTGAGCATAGGCAGCATAGGGGTTTTTTTCTACAGCTTTTTCCATCAGCTTAGCGGCCTCTGCATATTTCTTACGGTTTTCTGAACGCACCACCGCAAAACCTTCTATAAACTCAATACGGTTTTCAAGGTCTTCCCTGAAAAGGTTATCAGGGCCAAGCAGCTCGAGGGCCAGTCTGAGTTGCTCTGCTCCACGGTGATAGTCTTTACCTAAAGGAAGATCAATAACCCCTTTCAGATACTGATTGATCATGTCCTGCACATCTTCCTGCATGGCTAAAACCAAAGTGCCTTTCATGCGGGTGATCAAGTCAGATGAAATTCCGGTTTCATATAATTTCTGGTAGTAGTTGTAGGCATTGTTCTGCTCAGGCTCGATAAATTTTTTTTCTTCAAGCGAAGACTTAAAGCTTTCGAGCAAATGAAATTGGATGCTGTCCAGGTTGTATGGATTGCTGTTTGCGGCGGCTCGCTGAGCGAAGAGGGTGGGGATGGTGCCTTTTTCCTTCTGTTCCAAAGCTAATGCTTTTGCTTCCGGATTAACATAGCTGATGTGGGCTGCTGCATTTCCGGAAAAGGAAGGGATTTGTGTTCCGCCTGTCTCGGCATTCACTTCCATCATCACATAGTTATACAGCTCTATCAGGTTGATTTTTTCATCTGAAGGCCCCACCGCTCCGTCGGCCAATCCACTCAGCCCTTCTAAAAGGAAATAGGTAAATGCGCCATGCCCGTTGCCCCACTGCCGGCCTTCTTTCGACAGTTGATTGGCCTGGCTTGAAACCAGCTTCATTACATTCTGCCAGTTGATGGAAAGGGCAGTCAGTGTTTGTGTGGCTCCTTTTTCAGTGACGATTTTTCCTGACCGGCAGGCGTCGGTGATGACAAAGACCTTCACTTGCTTTTGCGCCATATCGGTCAC
>JASMTJ010000312.1:0-1852 GCA_041694335.1 Bacteroidales bacterium | reverse complement strand
ACCTCTCCTGGGGCATTTGCACCTCCTGTATATATTGATGGAGGTGCAAGATTTACAGATTATCCTGCGTCGAATCCAATATTCTGAAATGTCGAGCTAAAGAGGCTTGTTCTGGAAGTGAAGTGGCCACCATCGTGTGGAATCGGTGGCCATTTTCCCGTGGAATCGGTGGTCATCATCGCGTGGAATCGGTGGTCACTTTCCCATGGAATCGGTGGTCACCATGCCGTGGAATTAGTGGCCATTTTCCCGTGGAATACGCAAAACCAAAGTAGTGTCTTCTGATGTTGCCACACCGAGGCTCAGGGTAACAATCTGTGTGGGTAATGATTTTTTATGTTTAATTCCCATTCCTTCGATGTTTAACCGTATTTTTTCAGCAAGCTGCATAGCTCCATCAAGAGCTGTGTTCGGCAGGATAACAACAAATTCCTCGCCTCCATATCGTGCACAAAAATCAACAGGTCTTTTGAGCGTGTTGTTTATCGTTTGTGCAACTTTCTTTAAGCATAGATCCCCACTACTATGGCCGTAGGTGTCATTATATGCTTTAAAATTATCTATATCGCACATTATTATTGATAGAGGTTGTTGATCTCTTCGGCTGCGTTTAAATTCTTTTGATATCGTTTCTAAAAAACCCCGGTGATTTGGAATTCCGGTTAAAGCATCAAATACCGCTTGTCTTTTTAGTATTTTCTCATAATGGTCGAGAGAAATAATCATGGAATTAAAAGCTTCGGAGAAATCACCCATGAAGTCAACTCGTTGTTTATAATCTCCATTGGCTACTTGTTTTGCCTGCCATGTGAGATGGAGTAAGCTGGAATGTAACTCCTTGAAAGGTGATGCCAGAAAATTCCCGGCCTGTACCCTTATGTCTTGCAGTTCACCTCGTGATAAAGGAATGATGAATTCGTGTATCTCCTGGATGGAATCGATAACTTGATTCAACATTTCCCCAAACTTGTGTTCGCTTTCATTATCAAGTTTTTCGATGTCAATCTTTTCAGGAATTTTGCCCTGCAAGAGTATGGCGAGCTTTTCAATGGCTTCTTCGATCATTTTTCCACCTTGACCGCTTTAACATCGAAACGGCAAATCCTGTCACCACTTGCCCAACAATCAATTTCTTTTGCATAAAAGGGTTTGCCTGTGTAAGCCTCGAAAATACCGGAAATAAACCCCTCATCATATTGGCAAACGACCTCGTCCGTGGATGGCAGTCCGGAGCAGTCGAGATCTTCGGCAACTGTTAATGTAAACCTCATGTTCTCCATGTCAGCCTTTTCAATCCTTAGAATCCCGATGGCTTGCTCTTTGAGCACTCGCTGTAATTGAGCTATAAACTCATTGAAGCCGAGTTCCCGGTTCAGCAGATTCTCGCAGAATTGAGCCCCAGCAAGTCTACCCGCCTTGATAATGATATCATTTGCCTTGTCCACACCCAGCTCGGTAATTATTGCGTCGCGCAAAGTGTACTGGAGTAATCGATAGGCCAGCACCGGGACATTCAAACCCAAGTTGGGTCTCCCATTTTCAATATCTCCCAAGTCTTGCCACGCGAATTTATTGTAGTCCCTTTTTTCCTTGAACATAATTTATCTTCCTCCTTAGCCTAACGACCCGCGGATCAGCAGCGAGGCCGGAGGCAAACGCAGTTTGCCAAAGGCTGAGCCTGCTGGATCCGCTGGTTGTGAGGCGCTTTGCGCCGAGCATCCAGCGGATCTTATCCGCGGGTCGTTGTTGCCGGGCGCAAAGCGTACGGCAACAACCAGTGGATATCGAGTTTATCGGGTTTGAAAAAGCAGTTATGCAATTTACTACCGCATTGAAGATGGTTGCACGCATC
>JASMTJ010000311.1:0-11652 GCA_041694335.1 Bacteroidales bacterium | reverse complement strand
AGACGGCCCTGTGCATCATAGCGGTAGTTGCCTGAACTTTGGTCGTCAATATCATTGGGATACTGTCCGTCACCCACCTGGTCCTGAATGTGATCCAGGCGATTATTGCCATTCTGATACTGATAGGTCAGCTGGTCCATCAGTCCGTTGTTCCCCTGACGTGTGACTTCGATCAGGTTGCCGTTGGCATCATAAGAGTAGGAAACATCAAACTGGCTGTTGGCCTGCCAGCTTCCTGCATTCGCCAGATAGGAAGAAGCGTTTACCAAACGGCCCAGCTGGTCGTAATCATAAGCCATCGCCAGTCCTTCCTCATCAAAGGCCGCATTGTTGACGACCATCTGGCGTATGTCTGAATTATAAAGTCCTGCTGAGGAGTTGCCCAATGCACCGCCCAGGTGTGAGGTAAAGGTGTTCTGCCCACCTATGGCTTTGTAGTCATTGCTGTTGTAATCGAGCACCATGCTGACGGCATCGCTGGCCACCGTGCTGAAGGGTCCTGAATTGGCGCCGTCTTTTCCGGCATCGGCAGCAGGTGTCAGCTCAGCGCCGTTGATACCTTTCAGCCATCCCTGCAGGGTGTAGGCGAAATCAAGGCCCTGCACTTTTTCATCGCCCAGCTCAACACGAGCAATCTTGCCATGCGGATAATAGTAGTAGCGTGCCTCTTCTTCCCAGTGCAGGCCGTACTGGCTGGTCATCACCTTGTAGAGCCGGTTGTCGCGATCATAAAAATACTTCTGGATAAACTGATCTTTTTGTCCGGGCTGATAGGTGATTTTCGTGATGTCACCGCTGATGATATCAAATTCATAATCCATCTTTTTCACCTGATGCTGATTCACGAATTTGGTGTTTTCCTTTATCAGGAAGGAAACATGGCCATGGGCATCGTAACTGAAATGGGTGGCAAAGTCGTAACTTGACCGTTTGTTATCCCACTCTTCCTCGTAAACAATGGTTGCGACACGCTTTCGCAGATTTTGCTGTCCAGCTGGGAAATAGTTATCCACCTTGCTGCTGATAGCTTGGTCGTAGTATTTATGAATCACCTGGGTGCGTTTTCCCTGGTGTACCCATTTGGCAAAGTACTGGTAATCGCGCGCCGTAGAGGCTGTCAGGCTGCTCAGGGCCTTCACCTGCCCGGATTCTGTTTTCCGGCTCAGCTCATCGTAGAGGTGGTAGGTGTACACATTTCCCGACAACTTTTGTGCTGCTGTCTGGTAAGCCACCAGCCGGCCCAGCTTATCATACCAGTAACGCGTTTGCCCTTCATCAGGAGAGTTTTGGCTGACCATCTCGTTATACGAATTGAATTTGTAAGTGGTGGCTTCGAGGTGATTCGGATACACCGGACTTCCCTGACCCTGGTTTCTGTGGCTCTGCACCTGCGCTGTTTCATTGTCCGATAAGGGATTAAACCCTTTCGGGGGAATGGTTTTTACGAGGTTGCCCGACTGGTCGAAATAGTAGAGTGTGTACTTGTAGAAGTTATCCGAATAAGTCATCGTAAAGGATTCTTCCGGATCCATCACCGTTTTGCGCAATGCCGTCTCAATTCCCGTTAAGGTATCTTCAAGAAAACGCTCGTATTCAATATTTGTGTTGGTTTCGGTGATGCTCTCCTTGAGTGCCTTACAAGGATTTTCAAAAGCGTCGTCCGGAACTTTTGGTGAAATGGGAGGACAGCAGCCCGGTTTCGGACAGCTCTGTGGCTTGATGACAATATCATCCACAGCCCATTTCTGGTAATCAATACTCTGGAAGTTGGACGAGGGAGTAAACTGTATCGACACTTCTGAGTTTCCCCCATTCGATGGCTGGATATAGCCTTTCAGCACAAACCAATTCCCTTTACGCTCAATAAACTCAAGACTATGTTGTTCTCCGTTAAGAAGCACCGCAAATTGTTGTTGTGCTTCGGAAGGTTGTGCCACCACCGTGTCTTCAGATACCGATCGCACTTTCATGGAAATACCATAGCTGTTGTTGGCTTCCAGCTCCAGGCTTTGCTTCCATACTTTGCGTGATGTGTTGCCGGTAACCTTAAAAACCAGGTAGCTGTTCTGCTCCAGCAGTACATTTGTTTGCGGCGACATATTTCCGAGAAACTCAATCTGACCGCGGGTAAAGAGTCCATTACCTTCATCTGTATCATCGCCGGAGTGTATGTTATCTATAATTCCTTCCGAGGTTTCCTGCTGCGATTGCATCAGCTCTTCCATCACACCAAAATGCTGATTGATGCGGAACATCCTTTCCTGAATCTGGTTCATTCTGAAGCCAGAATCACCGGTAAATTGTGGCAGATCGGTGGTGTTCAGGTTTAGCTGTCCGGATGTAATCATGTTTGAATTTCCGGACTGTCCTTCTTCTCCGTCTGTGTCGTCTGAAGAATTCCCATCATCCAGGAGTTCCGTGTTGAAATCGAAATTCTGGTTATTGATATTTTGAAGATCTCCTTGCGGGATGTCCAGTGTGGGAATATCACCAGAAATCTTGCTTTTCGGATAGATAGTGTAGAAGTTATCCGGACTTTCATCATGACTGAATTCCAGGTCAGAAGTGAAGTCTTTGTTCCCTTTTTCAAAACCTCCATTTTCAGCAATATCGGGGCAGTTGCTTTCGGGGCAGCATTCGCCGACTGAATAACAACTGTTGGTGACTTTGATGTAGAAAGGCTCCCCCATCGTCACAGCCTCGGTCCAGTTTGCCGGGCCGGCAACGCTGGAAATAGAATTTTGCATGGAATTGATATCGAGTGAGCGCACTGCCAGCACAAAGGATGTGGCATCGCAATTATTCTGTTCTAATGCCGGATGGTTTAAGAGCATTTTATCCACGATAAAGGGTGTGCCAAATGTTTTGGTGCTGTCGAGGATTTCAAAGTCGAACAGGCATTTCGATATTTTTTTCGGACCATAAATTCCGGCGCTCAGGTTTTGCTTATCCGCGGAAAGCGAATTCACCTTCCAGTAGTAATCGCCGGGTCTTACAGGCGAGTTGTGTTCTTCTTTCAGTCGCTGGCTGATGTTGATGACCACCTCACCAATCAGGTTACTGTTCTGATAAAGCGGCATCTTCTGGTCGGCCAGTCCGCCATAACCATTGTCAACGAGCATCTGGCGCATCTCCGGATAGATACCGAAGGTTTTTGTGAAGAGTCCGGTTAAATCTCCTGCAATGTCATTTTTCTCACAGAATTTTTCAATATCGCAATCGGTGAGGTCAATGCAGGAAGTCACTCCCTCGAGCCAGTAAACTTCATGATTTTCGGTAATGGCCCTTATCTTGAAATTTCTTTTCTG
The DNA here is from genome assembly GCA_041694335.1 of Bacteroidales bacterium. Taxonomy (GTDB): domain Bacteria; phylum Bacteroidota; class Bacteroidia; order Bacteroidales; family JAIPAH01; genus JAIPAH01. Next base: position 8,344 of record JASMTJ010000311.1, on the reverse strand, counting down.
TGTATTCTGATAATGAATGGGACTGGTAATGTGCTCGAGGCAGGTAAAAAGCCTGATGCTGTCCCAGGGTATTTTACGGGAGCTGCTGTCGTAGAGGTTTATGGTACAAACATTCACAGGACCCGCCTTCAGCTGTCCGGTAAGTTCATTGCCCGAAACGCTTCCGCTCCAGCTAAAGAAGTCATTTCCACCCGTGTTCATCTGGTTCTTTAAATCGCATGAAGCCAAGCCTTCTGTGGCGTCCTGATTTCCGGTGATGGTGCCATCGAGTACAAAGCTGTTGAGCAGGGTTTCCAAATCGGCTTCCACCGGACATTTGTCGCAATTCGCTTTTAGTTGGTTATCCACATAGTTCTCAAGTTGTTCGGCTTCAGCCAATGGGTCAGAGACATCTTCAAGTCCCTCAACATATTTGTAAATGTCATCCTCATCAGGGAAGCGCATTTTTTTGTCGGCATAGCAAGGAGTGCAGCCAAAGCAACTTCTTGAGAAATTAATGGAACTCACATTCTGATAATTGATGGCCAGTTTTAGTATTTCAACAATCCGGGCATTATCGTCGCTGTCACTTTCATCTATACCGATGCAGCCATTGTAGTAACCGTTATTGATAGCAAACTGATGACGCTCCTTATTCATGATTTCCTTTTTAATTCCCAGGTAGATTGAACGATAGGTGGTCCACTCCTGCGTTTGCTGTTCAAGGTCTTTATTTTGGAACAGTGGTTTGTTGCTGTTAATGCACTGAACCAGCTTGCTCAAGTCAACCGTGCCCTGTGTGCACTCAATCATTGCACAACCGTTATGCATGGCAATCACAATTTCCTGAAGTGTGAATGCTTGCCCCTGAATGTTTACGAAATTATTCAGACGGTTGCTCATCTCGGTCCTGAACTGGCTGTGCGACTGAAAGAAGGGATCGTTCCTGAGCAGGTTTGTTGCTCCGCTGGTGGTCACATAGCCACTGTCGCTGGCATGGTCGAAGCGCCCGGTGGCAATCAGGTCTCTGTCGAAATTATTGCTTTGAGGATACTGCTTACAATAGAGGTAATACCCATACTCGGGGTGGTAAGGCACCAGTGCTTCGGCCCATGAATCCTGCCAAAGGTCAAGAAAGTCCTCAATATACTGAAGGTTATCAGGAGTGGTAACCCAACCACTTCCTATCCGTTTTACCTCCGATGGGTTATATACGCCACTCCATCCGTCAATTTCATACAAGTGAATATAGGCTGAATCACCATTTACATCGCGATAAGCTCCCACCGGATTTCGCCAATGTGATTTTGGGATGGGAAGTTTGTTGCCGGAAGTGTCAAGCACAGAAAGCGGGAATTTCGCCGGATTTACCTCGTTGTCTGTTGTGTCAAAGTATAAGGCATACTGGCCGCCCGGACTCACATCGCGAAGCAGGGCATCATAAGCACTTTGGCAGGAATTAGCGCCATTCCCGCAAAGGTTTTTGCGCTGCTCCTTCATGCGGGCATACTCTTCATCGCTGAGTACATCCGTTTTTTGTTCTCCATCGGCCGTGGTGTAAGTGTATTCCTTTTTAATGGCATCGGCACTGCCGCAGCCCATATCGCACGACATGGTATCCATTTTCTTTTTGTTCTCCTCATAAAGGATGTCCCAGTGCTCCTGGATGCAGGATTTATCCGCAAACAGGTCGAGATATTTTTGAATGGCTTCCTCATTTATTTCCAGACTTTTAGACAGGAAGTAAGAGCCAACAGAAAGTGGTCCGGATGAAAAGGAGAGGGTGACAGGCTGGCTGTTATCGCAGGTTTCATCAATGTTGCTGATGTCTCCGATTTGCATCGTTGTGTCCTTGACCACGTCGCCACATTCGCTGGTAAGCCTGATTCTGAGGTCATACAGTCCGTCGTAGCAGATGGTTTCGCCCTCGCACACATAGCGGGAGAAATCTGCCGGATTCAGGGTATAGCTGAAGCTGTAGCGCGAACCTTCGGTGGCTACCAGTATTTTCTTTGAGGCTTCTATCCGGTTGTCGCGGATATTCTGACGGTTTTTCAGCAGATCTTCCTCAATGGTTTTGCTTTCGACCTGGTCATCCGGAAGTTTTTCGAGGGCGGCAGGTTTATCGCCGGCCAGGGCACTGGCCACTTTATTGCCCTTTTCGTCAATGTATTGCACCGTAAGTTGCCCGTTTTCGTTGGCAATAATTTTTTTCTGATAGTGGCGTGCATATCCGGCCTCCGAGCCGAAAAGACGGTCGAGCTCGCTTTGTCCGGGAGTGCCAATAAATTTCTGGATGGCGTGCCCTTTACCTATCTGGTATTGCTTTCCGGATTTCCCCTGGCGCCGGATATCCTGCGATTTATCGGCCATGTATTGTGTCTGGCTAAACGGATAGCCTTCGGCATCAGGAATATAGTCTTTGAAAGGATTGGTGCTGCTGTTGTTGTTCGAATAGTAGCGCGCCGCACCAGAAGTGTTGCTCATCGGGTCGGCCAGGGGAGTGCACCCGGTTTGGTTGTCGAAGTTTTCCTTCCCGTAAGGGGTGCCCTGGTTGTTTTGGTTGAAGGCATCGTAGTATTCCAGGGAAGAAGTGGGATTTTGTTTGCCTGTGGGGGCGGGCAGTGCTTCAATGGCTTTTCTGCCGTGATAATCATAGAAGTTTTCGCTCACTAACACATCGTTTTCAGCATGAAGCTGCTCCACTTGCTGGCGGCTGTAATTCAGTCCGTCGAAATATTTTGTGGCCGCTTTCTTTGTGGCGCGCTGCGTGAAGGTAGCCTGGTATCCCCAGTTCATGTTATCGCTTTCATGCGCCAGTGCAGGTGTAATCGTAAACACATTATTTCCTGCTGAGGAAACAAGCCCCTCGTTATCCTGACTCCAGGGGCCATACATTTTTCTTTCAAAGTGTTGTCCTCCCACTGCAACAGGCCTTACGCGGTAGACCAGGTATCCTTCTTCGTAAACCACCGGGAGTGTAAAGAAATTCTCTTTGGTACGGACGCGCTGGCTGTTGGTCCTGAAGTTGTAAGTTACATCTCGCTTTGACTTTCGCTGCAGGTTGCCATTCTGTTCCCCGTAGTTGTCCACAAAGGCCCATTCCACATCATACCAGGTGGCTCCTTGTTTGTCATCCCACGAAAGTGAGAGCTCATTATCAGAAGAAACATACTGATGACGCAGGTTTTGAACCTTTCGGTTACTCATGTCGTAATAACGCTCGGTGGCAATGAAGGAGCGGAGCATCACTACATTGGTCAAAGATGCCGTGTCGGCGCCATTGATAGCCACGCCTTCCACTTCCACATGGATTTTGTGCGCATTCTCAAAGACAAAAACATCCCTGTTTTTATAGTCTTTTTCAGGATTGTAATTCACAGTTAAGCTAAACCGGGTGGTGTCTTTTCCCTGACTGTTTTGCACCACTTTGTCGCGGGCATCCTTGTAGGTCATCTTCAGGTCGAGATTGACGTCGAAGTTTTTTCTGCCAAAGTCTTTGGCGGCAGTATTCAGGAAAAGCTCCACAGCGTTGTTGGTTTGCCTGATACGGAAATCGTTGCTCCATCCCGAATTGTATCCGGACTGACCGTAGATTTTATGGTCTTTGAGCTTTAAGACCGCCCCCGGTGTGAGCTGATCGGTTTTCAGATAGGTGTCTACGGTTTCCTTTTGTGCAAAAGAAAAGAAAGCAGTGAATAAAATAATGACTGTCAAAAATATGTTTAGCGTTCTCATAATGAACTTATTTTCAATATTTTGAAATCTATTTTTCTGATTTGTAAGTACCTTGTCGGGATTCTCTTACCGTGATAATCCCATTGCTGGTCTCCTTTTTGGAACCCATAAACTCACCCTCTTCGTTGTATTGGAAGAAGGTAGCGTAGTTGTTGTGATCGAGTGTGGCTATATGCCTCAGATTGTATGGATTGTAGACAAAGGCCTGCATTTGTGCATCAAAGGGATGAATCCTGAAATCATCGAAATAGCTCAGTCCAAAGTCGGTGGCCAGTTTGATGGTAACCTCATTGGTGTTTTCAGGAATTTCAATCGAGCCCTCAATCTTCTGCCATCCGTCAACCAAAGGTCCGGAAGTGCGGAGGGTATTGATATTTGATCCGTCAGCCTGCACCACGATTTTCGGAAAATCATAGGTCGTGGTGTTAAAGTTGACAAAGCCCAGCTTGTCTTTTACCCAGGCACTAACGTGATATTTCCCGGGCTTCGGGGTGAAAATTCCTACAAAGTCATCTGCTTTAAGTGTGTATTCTTTAGAATTACCTGAAGCATTTCCTCCCTGGTATGGGTTGACTTTCCGCTTCATCATCACAGGAGCAGCAGTAGTTACTTTGGCACTGTGACGACCTGTGTGACTGTCCTTATCGGTGATGTAGCCAAAACTCTGCGAGGAGATCAGGGGCACATCCGAATAGTTTGTACCCTCGGGTAAATAGAATTGGAGATGTTTCTGCGGAAGACAGTCTCCGAAATTATTGACATGTTCGTAATAGAAATAATCTTCAAAACTGTCGAAACCTGTTTGATTGTGAGGAGTATTCAGTGCTGTGGCTTTGGTCTTTGTGTAGCTGTAGCCGTAAATTTCGGCCGTATAGTTGCCCAAAGGATCCTTTTCCTCTAAGCGTGCATTGTAAGGATCGATGAGTGTGGTTTCCTTTTGCCATACCCAGTTGCTGGCAGGAGTGGTTTTCCATGTAAAAGGAGTAAAATCACTGTAATATCCCGCTTCATCCACTTTGCCACCTTACCGATCGGTGTAGTACTCATATTCCTTGTATGGTCTCCAAATCCCCTGGATATTATTCACGAAAGGATTAATAACCTCACCGGGTTTCAGATCGCAGGTAAAATATGACTCCAGTGGTTCTTCTTCGCAGCTTGCCACGGCAAAGCATTCAGAGTGAACTTCAAGCGTAATAGTTTCTGTTTTGGTAACAACTTCCTCCTGTCTGCTGGGAGCCAATTCTTTTACTACAGTGTCTTTATAAGCATAAGTATAATCTACTTTGAAATCATAAATAGTGTCGCAGATATAGGGATCGTCGTTTATCAACTGATAATTGGAGAAAGAACCACTACCAACAGGAACCCCCATGCCTTCGGTATTCTTTATAAGGAACTGGCAATTCCTGTCGCCTTGCCCATCAAGTTTGAAACCGGCATAAAGCCTGTTTCCAATTACATCTCTGCTAAGCGTTATATAATCTGCTTCTTCATTTGCTTTATCAGTAATAAAGCCTTTTATACGAGCGTTAAAAATAGTATCTCCATCATTCCTTAAGAAAATCTGGCGCAGCAATGCCGGTACTTTAGCACCTTTCCCCATATCCCACATGGTGCAGTTGCATTCAGTAGGCACATGTTCTACCTTAAATCCGGTATAGGTCTGCCAGTCGTCTTTGAATCTTTTCGCCTTAGCTGATAGCACTTTCAGATTGTTGTTCAGCTTAAGCTGATTTCCTATCACCGGGTTATTCATGCTGCTGATGGTGGCGGCTGTCATTCCGGCCTTATCGTCGTAGCCTGAGCGGACGACGGTGATGTCATAATTTCCATCGGGAATCAATTGTCCGGCGCTGTTTATCAGTACAGATTTGCTGTTGCTGCTGCGGAGTACCCAGGCTTTTTTATAAACTTCTTCATCATTTGATTTGATGCAGTAAAGCAGATCGCCTTTAGTCAGCAAGCCGTTAACGGTGCTGTTACTGATTTCTCCGTTTTGCACACTGATTTGCTTGAACGATGCCATTGAGTTACGGTAAGCCGACCCCATTTCATCATACATGTGATGCACCGGTATGGTGGTATGGTAGACATATTTCCCATACCTGTTTTGTGATTTCTTAACGATGGCGCTGCCGGTTTCAGCGTCGAATGCCACGTTTTTCGTAGCGAGTTTTGCACCGTTTTTATAGGCAATCACTTCATCGACGATGCCTTTTTTGCGTACCACTTTTGATGCCACCATTGAGCGGAACATCAGGGTTTCTTTTTTCAGCGACGGAAAAGGTGCCGGTATGACAACCGGAACAATGCTGGCCATAAATCCATCAACGTTTACGTTAAACTCAATGGAATTGGTTTTACTGTACTGCTGACGGGCATCAAACACCATATCGATATCCACTCCCATGGTGGCGTCCACTACTTTTTTATCGGGACGCACCACTTTTACGGTGTTGTTTAGCGAGCCATCCTCATTGAGCCGGTATTTGTATTCTTTTCCGTTTAAAGGCACCTCGGTGCCATGGCGAAATGTATAGCTTGCTTTTGGCTTGCCATGCATATCATTCAGCTCAATTTTGTAACCCTGGCTCACCGCTCTTTTCTCATCATGGTTGACCTTAAAAGGATTGAGGCTGGCCAGCGGACTAGGCCGCTCATATTCATCCTGCAGGATTGTTCTCTCCGTTTTTACAGGAAAGTCTTTGGCGGTGTAAAATTCACGCACCTCATAGCCTTCGGGTGCCGGATTGGCGTTGGGGCGTGGCAGGCTGCGAATCTCCACCCGGCTGTAACCCACTGATGGTCCGGGATAAAAGGAAGAGCCAAAGGGTTTGGTCATGAACAGCTTATCGCCGTTGTGGGTGAAGAATTCCGGTTGGTAGAGCGGATTCTCTTCACGCCCCACACGCGGCTCATTGGCGATAACCCCGGAGCTTATTTCCTTGCCGTTTCTGGTCGTTGTGTATTTATAAACCTTTCCGTAGGTGCTGTTTTTTCCTGACGAAGTCATGCTGCTCCATTGGTCGTTCATGACAATTTTCTTTACGCGGTGGCCGCCGCCCAGCTTTTTCCCGGAAGGGTTGTTTAAGCGGATAAAGGTTTTATTCAGATCGGCCTTTTGTGCGAACTCACGGTTTATCAGCTCAGAGTTCAGGCTCTTGAACATCTTGATCATCTCATCAATTGAGGTCAGTGCATTTTTTAATTGTTCGCCGATTTTATCTCCGGCATCTGAACGGTTAAATGCCCTTTTCGGGATGTGTATTTTACTGTACACCCATGCGCGTTTGGCAAAAGGGTGTGCTTTTTTCTGTTCGTATTTTGACTTAAGCTTGTAGTCGCCGATATTCAGTTTTTTGAGTTTTATCCAGGCTTTGGAGTAGCTGTTACCTGATTTGGAATTCTGAACCAGTCCGTAATCCTCATATTCAGCGAATCCGCTGATGTATTCGTAATCATCACTGTTATCTCTTTCACTTTTGGCTTTCCCCAGCACATCAAGTTTGGTCTTGAAATACAGGTGCTTTTCATCAGGGAAATAAGCCGAGAGTTCTGACTTTGAATTAACCGGTGCAGAGAGGTTAAAAATCAGGTATTCATTCACTTTATAGGTGTCAGAACCCGGGTTTTCGTAGAGCTTGCTATCCGCATCTCCCTGTGCCGGGTTATCACTATCGTGGAATCCGTCCACCATAATCATCTGCATGGCTTTCCGGTCCTGCACATAAGCGTAGTCGTCTGATTCATACTCAATGGAAATCGTTCCGCCGGAAGGCAGTTGGATTTTCTTTAGTTTCCATGCCTGTATGTAGTTGTTGGTTTTGGAAGCATCCTGATCCACATAAGGAAACTCGCTGTTGGGTGCTTTGTCGGTTCCGCAGGTGTTTTCCTTGTAGAAGCCAAAGCGATCGTTGGCTTTCAGGCTGTAGGACGGGTTTTTATCGCCCTGCTGATAAGTGAATTTGTACGGGCTGAAATATCCTTTTTCTGAATCACCGAAAGTGAAATAGATTTTCTCCAGCGTCAGTTTTCCGTTGTTTTCATCATCAACATGATTTGGCAATCCCTGGCACAGCGAGTAGCTGTATTCGAAATGGGCTGTTTTTAAGGGGGTGGCATTGCTGCCGTTTTTATTCAGGTCGGCACGGGTGTAAAGCTCAATGCGAGAGAGCTTTTTTAGCTTCTGATCGGTATCTTTTCCGCCATCTTCACCTTTTACACCCAGAGCATCCTTGCGATCGGTGAGGATGAATTTCGCCACATAATTCCGGCTTTCAATCGAGTGGAGATACCAAATTTCCTTTTCTCCATAGACAAAGTTGGCCATGTTGTCATTATCCAGGCTGTACTTGTTTTCCTGGTAGTTGGCGCGATGATCTTTGTAAGGCGTGCGCCATTTGTAGTTTTTATGGACTCTGGAATAATTGAAGCGTGTGTAGTTTCCTAAATCATCAGGCGTGGGGCCATCATTGCCGATATCCACATAATTATCTGAAACGACTGATGTCAACAGGTAGGAGTAGGCATAGGGCGGGGTGGTGGTTGAGCTGTAATAGTTGTTCAGGCCGTTACTGTTTTGAGTGCTGGCATCGCTATCATTATAAAGTATCACTCCATTTTC
>JASMTJ010000310.1:0-1738 GCA_041694335.1 Bacteroidales bacterium | reverse complement strand
GATCCAGCATACCAAGTTTTTCAAAAAACTGTTGGGACGCTTTGTGTCTAGGCTCATCGCCCTTCGCAATATACTCGTGATGCCTTAGGATTAAATCGGATTTTGCTTTAGGGGTGAATCCTGGAGAAAACTCCGCTGAAAGATTGAGTGCATTTAGGCGGGTTTGTTCAGCGCTTGCGGGATCACAATAAACTCCATGCAAGGAACCGAATAATAAATTTTGTTGTGCTTCATGCGTTTTATTTATTCTAGAAACCCACTGCTGCGTTTGCTCTGGGGAAAATTTTCCGGACTTAAGGGCCGTCATGAAACCTTTTATGTCTACGCCAATAGGATTACTCTCGTGTCCTAGTGCGTATTTCGCACAACGATTCGCGAACGCAAGGAATTCGTGATCATCAATTTTTCCGACAGTGGGATGGGCTGCCGAAAAATTATTCCGGATATCACGACAATGGTCTAGAAAGAAATATCCATCTTCGGTAATCAAGTTAAGTTTTAAACACAACCCAATTAGTTCGGCATCTTTAAGATCTAATAATGCAGTTTCATCAAAATTGGACTTATCTGTAAGCTGTTCAACTACGGGAAGTCCAAAGCCTTTAACTTTTTCTCTTAGCTCAATAACAGCAGCATTCCAGATGTAGTTAATCGCGCTATCAAACAATCCCGCAGCTGTAGCCACACACATGCGCGCTAACCCCTCGGAGCGAAGAGCTGGTGGAATTTTATTCATTACTCCGGGCAAATTTGTCCAAGCATTTTCAATCTCGCCGTCACTCGCGAGAATATCCCGAGGAACACCCAAGGCTTTTGTCAAGTCATCAAGAACCGGCAAGGTCGCATGTGATACTGCCGGAAGTTTTACATCCGTCATTTCTGTCTTCTCCTTGTCATACTAACGCATGGCTCATGCCGTTGGTTTGAAGCGACAACTGAAAGCACAGTTGGCTGGAGTCTTTTGTTTAACGATACAGCGTCAGGATTTTCCGCAAGGTCACCCTTGCAATGGCCAGCAAAAAGACCGTCGTCGCTGAGATTGAAATAGCAGCAACCAAAATCCCACCCAGCACCGCATCACCCAGATTAATTGGGTTAAAATAGAACAAAATTACGGAGAGTGAACACAAGATGCACACTATCAATGACCCGTAAAAACGATGTTCAAGTGTCCAATAATATCGCCACTCATAAAGAATTTTATTTTCTTCTTCATCGCCAGGCCTGATAACTCCCATACCAAGGTGATAGCTAACAGCGACAAAAGAGAATGGGAGTGCGACAACAATATCAGGGATGTTTGAAGTCTCCTTTATTTTCGTCGTGATATTCGCAAAAACTTGGGGATACTCGTTAAAAAAATAAAAAACTAGAGTCCCAATCAAAAACTCCGGGGAAATAAGAACCAGCCTTTTTAGATCCACGACCTTCGAGATCAGCATTAGTGCTCCATGTGTCTTTCTTCCCGAATTCTATCGAGTATTTCAACTGTTTTTCGATATAGCTCCTCTGGTTCAGGGTCCCTCAAAAACGAGAAGTTCCTTACAGTCTCTGATGTCCTAATAATAATGAAATCTTCGCCCTGCTTGCCTCTTACATAACCCTTGCCGTAACCATCGGCAGCCATCAAAATCGCGGCATCCCCTATAGGCAGAGGACCAGGCTCGTAAGGCTTGGCCTCTGTCTGATCAAGTATTCCCTGCACATGATCTGCTAATTCGGTCTCGATAGGCGTTCC
>JASMTJ010000309.1:0-1049 GCA_041694335.1 Bacteroidales bacterium | reverse complement strand
TGCTCAAGGCGGCTCCAGTATTTATGTTCGCACTTCAAAACACTCTCAAGTGTTGGGCCGGGCAGATTGTATTTTTCAGCAATTATCGGCACCAAAACGGTTCCCGGAAAATCGTAGTAAGAAACGATAGCATCAATCTGGCCATCATTAGCAGCTATACTATCATCTGCTTTTTTTAACAAATCCGGAATGGAAATACTTTCCACTCCACGAATATCGGAAATCTCTAAAGCCGCGTGAAAATCACAGTATTCAGCTTCAGGTAATCTGTTCAGCTTTTCAAGGTTAAACTGATCCAATCCAACTACAAAAACTTGTTTCTTTTCTTTCATATTTACATTTTTTAGGGTTACAAAAATTCTCTTTTTATCCTTTCATCAAAGGTTTTACTAAACACACGCACATCCCCTTCATAAGCATCCAATGTTGCGCGAATAATGAAATGCGTCCGTGTGGAAGTAAGCACGGTCCGGGTGATGGCCTCTGTATACCAATCCCCTCTTTTAAACGATCTCTTACTCCTTACTTCACCTCTAACAGTATCATATTTATTACTAATGTATGAATATTTTTCCGTAACGTCTCTGCTTACCTCAAGATTAATATCTTCGAGTCGATATTTTTTATCGTTATTAATGACGTTGAGCGACACCTCGTTTGTGGCCAGGTTATGCTCCACTTTCCACTCCCTCTCCGGAGGGCTCAATAATGTGATAGGATAATGCGGTGTTTCTCCGGGCTTACCAAGGTTTCTTAGCTTTTCATCCTTTGGATTTGTCTTACGCTTTGGCAATGTAATCGTGCTGTTTCCAGGATAAATACTAATGCGGGCAGATTCCGGTGCCGGCCATACCAAAGGCCAGTATGATGTGGATAGAGACAATCGAATTTGATGCCCTTTCGGAAAACGTTGAGCAATATAATTCATTGGCACCGTCACTTTATACTTCTTATGTGGTTCAAGTAATTCCGGTGATTCATCACTGTTACGATGTGTCAGATTAAGAACACCATATGTGACTCTGGTGGCTCTCCCGTCAGGAGCCACA
>JASMTJ010000308.1:0-1053 GCA_041694335.1 Bacteroidales bacterium | reverse complement strand
TAACCCATTGCGGTTGTTGGAAAAAGTCGAAGAGTTCATGTGGGTGTTTACGCTGTGAAAATAGGTGAATGTGAGTTTGTGTTTCCCTATTTGTTATTTCTTCTTGATATAAGTAAGAACGAGGCCGGGACGGTCGGGTGTAGTAAATCTGGCAACGTGAGGTTTGGACTTTAATGGAAGATCAGGGCTATCCGGCGCTATATTGTGCTGCAAATAAGGCATCGACAGATGCCCAGAAACAGTATTTAAATTTTGTGCGCCTGTACTCGTTTCTCCTCATCGCTTCAGCTGGGCTTGGTGTTTACGGCATCAATGAAAGAAACTTCGCTATCATTGCTGCTTTGCTCATTGTCGGGTCTATATTTTTATCCATAATGATGCTGATGAAGCAAGATGAGGATACTTGGTATCGTGCTCGTGCAGTAGCGGAGTCAGTAAAAACTAGTTCGTGGCGTTTTATGATGAGGGCTGAGCCATACTCTGATGCGACAGATGTTCGTGAGGTGAAGTCACGGTTCCGTGCAAGGCTTAAATATATTCTTGGTGAGCACAAAGATTTATCCCATCACATAGGAGGCGTCGCTTCGGAGCAAGAGCAAATCACTGACAAAATGTGCGAAGTGAGACAGCTTGCCTGGCAAGAGAGAGCTTCGTTTTATCGTGCTCATAGAATTGATGAGCAGAGAACTTGGTATGCAAAAAAGTCTGCTTGGAATCGGGCGCATGGAAGAATGTGGTTTTCTATATTAATAGCTTGCCAAGCTTTTGCTGCCATTTTTCTAATCTTGAGAGTTGCCTACCCAGAGTGGGGTTATTGGCCTGCGGATATTTTTGTGGTTGGAGCAGGTTCGGCTCTGACATGGATTCAAGTGAAAAAGTTTAGAGAGCTATCGGCTGCTTATGGGTTGACAGCTCACGAAATAGGAATTGTAAAGGGTGAGCTTGAGCTGGTTGACTCGGAAGCAAGCTTAGAAGCCTTTATAGCTGATAGTGAAAATGCGTTTTCTAGAGAGCATACTCAATGGCTGGCGAGAAAAGATTCGGTGTGAGGTG
>JASMTJ010000307.1:0-2048 GCA_041694335.1 Bacteroidales bacterium | reverse complement strand
ATGGCAACTGAAGCAGGCAGCATCAATGGCTGTATAGGCTTGGCCGGGTTCGTGGCAGGCGTTGCAGTCAGCAATGTCATGTCCCTTTTCGAGTGGAAAAAAGGAATGGTTAAACCCTTCGGCCGACCATTCGAAAGAAGTGATAAGGTGACAATCCTGGCAGCTTGTGGAATATCCGGCATCCTGGTGGTTGGGTTCGGTGGTGGAAAGGTAGTCTTCGCGATGGCAATCCACGCATTCCACGCCAAGTGGGTCAAAGCGCAAAAGCGAGGCAGCATCATGACAGTCATAGCAATCGGCAGTGATATGTCCTCCTACCAATGGAAAACGACTTTGCTGATGTATTTCGGTAATATTTTCCACCAGCCAGTTTTCAGTGCTGTGGCATCTCTCACACTCAAAGCCTACCGTAGTTTCATGTACATCCTGGTGGCAGGTAAAGCATTCTGATTCAGCCTCAGTAAACACCAACCCGGAATGACATTGCACGCAGCTGGTTTCAGCATGTTGTCCGGTTAAAGTAAATGTGGTGGTGTCATGCTTAAAAGGGATGGAGTCCATATCAATGGACCACCCGCTTGTGTTGTGACAGTCGCCGCAACTGTATTTCAAATCATCCCCGTGAGGCGATTGACCCTGCCCGAAAAGCAGAAAACTACTTAAGGTCAGGAATAGAATTAATGACAAGTTTCGCATGATACCTCCTTGTATTTATATTGTATGTAGGTAATTCCGTTTTGTTCTGTAGGTTTATGGCATTTTACGCAGGCCACATCGGCATGTGCCCCTTCCAGTTTGAACCGGGTTTTGCTGTGATCGAAAAGGGTGGGATCCCAGTTGTTAAAAGTATGGCACCTTTCGCAGTTGGCTTTCCCGTTTTTATCAAACTGTCCATAATGTTCATCCTTATGACAGTTGGTGCAGCTTGCGGAAAGAGTTTTAAATTGTTGGTGGATGTCTCCCTTTTCATCCTCACGGAAATGGCAATCGCGACAGCCTAGTTCCTGATGCTGTCCTTGCAACTCGTATCCCGTTAAGGAATGATCAAAACTGACTTCACTCCATCGACTAACAGCATGGCATTTCTCACAATCTGATTGCGGATAGTATTTCTCACTAATCAGATATTTGTGCGGGTCCTCGTGGCATTCGTTGCAGGTGTTGCCCAAATCAGCAAACTGCCATTTGTCTTTTTCTTTGTGGCATTCGGTGCAGGGGGTGGCCATGTGCGCCCCTTCTAATGGGAAATCAGTTTCGTTATGCCTTGTGATGCTGAAGGTAGAGCCTTCGAAACCTTCTACCGTATGACAATCGGCGCAATCACGAACTTTTCCGTTGGTCAACAATTGCCCTTCGTGATAATCGTCGTGGCAATCGGTACACGTGTTGTGAGCAACAGGATCAGTATAAGAGCCGGTATGGCATGCCTTGCAGTCGAGCTGCCGGTGTTTCCCTTTAAGTGGATAACCTGTTTGGCTGTGATCGAAATCGTTTAGAGCGCTTGTTTGCTGAAAGGATTGTTCGTTATGACAATCGCTGCACCTTTGCCCAAACCTGCTTTGGTGCGGATCGTCATGGCAATCGCCGCAAGAGCCAAAGGCAATGCCCGAAAACTGCTGGAATGACTTGCCATTGCGCATAGTTTTTTCATGGCATTCTGTGCACTCCACCTCCTTGTGTTTTCCTTTAAGACGAAATTTAGTGTTATCGTGATTGAAGTTTTTAGCCGGTGTAAAGGTTTCCATATTATGGCAGCTTTTGCATTCCGTGCTCAGGGTTTGCTGATGATAGTCTTCATGGCAGGTGAGGCAGGTGGTGTTGAGTCCGAGGTAGGTTCGCTTTTTCTTCAGTATCTTTTGACTGTTGATGTGTGATTTGTTGTGGCAGTTTTTACAGGTGAGATCTTCATGTGCTCCTTCCAGCGTATATCCCGTAAGGTCGTGATTGAAGCTGGCGGTGTCGAAATGGAGCATGTCAAATTCGCGACCGTGGTGATCGCTGTGGCATTCAATGCAGTCTTTCCCTTTCACCTCAGTGGAGGCATGAAA
>JASMTJ010000306.1:0-29124 GCA_041694335.1 Bacteroidales bacterium | reverse complement strand
AAAGCGCCTGTTAATGCCTGTTGAGCCTGAGGACTCACCTGCTGATCTCCCTGCATTTGCTGTGGATATTGATCAAGGTATATTTTATGAATATTCATACTCTTGGCATAGTCATCCACAATGGCAAATGTTTCCTCCTGAAAACCCATATGAACACCAGCATCTTCATCATCCGCCGCCAGGCTCATAGAAATCTGAAAATCGCCCTTATCCTGATGATAGTTAACTATTTTTTGATTAAATACAGTGGCCTCCTCTCTTGTGGCCACGGGAATGCGGCCGACAGCAATATCCATATCCGAGTCAGACTCCGAAAAATTTTCACCATCATCAATATAACCAAAGTAGCGATCACCACCTTCCATCATATAGCTTACCCACACATCAGAGCTTTGATAGGTTGGCACCACAAAACGGTCATCATCAGCATAAATTGAAGCATCGCCAAAAAGGGTAAGGTAAGAAAGGGCACCGTCTGACTTTTGATAGTGATGCGCCATAAAGTTTCTGATGGCAGTAAAGTCGATCACGCCACCTGAAAAACTACTGAACACATCTTTGACATCCACTACTTCCACCGAAAAACCATTGGATTGATGAAAAGCAGCATAGCTATGCGCCTCTTCCATCAGGTGCTGATTGGTTATGACAAAGACCTCAGGAGTATTCATCGCATAAAGATCAGAATCCTCAAAAAGCTCCATACTGCCATCAAGCTCCCGGATTCCCTCGCCGGTTTGCGTGTTGAAAGCTATATACTTCTGCCTCACAACACTCTGTGTCCTGAAAACAAACTCATCATTCAAAACCTGGTTCACTATACTTTCCGGAATTGTTACGTTCCACACTTCTGTCTCCGAATTCCAGGGGCCACTCCACTCCACCACTTCATCAATGGGCTGGGCAGCATTAAAAAACAGGCCGCTCTCAGAAATTTCTTCTTGTCCGGTCACAGTAAAATCATCAAGAAAAACGTAGATATTACTTGTGCCGGAAATGCCGGCAGATTCGACCGTGAAAATATCACCGGATGAAACAGCAAGCCCCTCAACAGAAAAAACCTGTTGTCTGAACCCGAACGGATCGGTAACCGGTAATTCAAAGTTTTCAATCACTGAGCCGTTTTTAAGCAGCCTAACTGATAAGGGATCGGTATTTCTTGCAACCACCCTAAACATGATGGTGGCATCTGGCCAGCTTGTTCCGGGGTTTGTGATCTCAAAATCAAAAGCATTCCCGGTGATTTCCTGCTGAACGAATTCCGCTCCCACGTTCGCAGGATTAATGCCCCCAAATCCGGGGCCACCCAGAAGCACTTCAGTGTCTTGAATCACCATTTCCGGCGAATCATCCAGAAAAGGGATATCAGTAACTCTGAGCCCGTCCTCTTCGGAATCTGTTCGTAAAAAATAGTTTACTTCTTCAGAATAGGGATGAAACTCTCCCTTGTACAATCCTGCTTCATCATCAAATTGCCATTGCTGTTGCGACGACGGGTAAAACAGAAGAAAGTCTTCCTCATCAAAGCTTCCATCCTCACATCCGTAAAGCTTTACCGGAATCTCTCTCAGAGGGTTAATCTCCTCATAATCTACCGTTTCGCTCATCAGACCCGGGGGCATCATAAAAAGCTTAAGCTTATCTGGATTTACATTCTCAAGGTTAATCCCTGAATTAGTAAAATTCTCATGGGTAAGTTTAATAACTTCCTGAGATGGACTGGATAGTTCTGTTGAAAATTGATACCATGAGCCCTCGCTCAACACCGGGCTCCTTTGTCCTGCAAGTACCTGAAAAGCAGTTGTCAGAACAATCATTAATAAAAGTTTACGCATAAATAGTAGTTTTTAGATTACAGTTCTAGCGTAAAGGTTTTGTCATATTTTCTGGTTTTGTGTTGCACATAAAACGCAACAACCCAAAATATATTGTAAAAAACTATACTTTACCAGGAAATTCTTCGGGAATCGTATAAAAAACAGGTTAAAGTACCTATGAATGACAGCAATGATAAAGGACTTCCGGAAAAATTAAGATTTCGGCTCTACGATCTCAATCCTCAGCCGGCGTTTGATATATAGCATCAGCCAAATAAATATGAGTAATGCAAATATGCCACCTCCACGCAGCAGCCATGTTTTCAGGAAATTCACCTCCACGGGCGGCACTTTGTAATGAGATTCTCCGGCATATCGATGAAGAGGGTTCAGATAGTAGTGGGTGCCATCATCAAATATAATTTCTGCTCTGATATAAGTATCCTGACGCTCCATCTCATAATTGGCAAGGCGGGTATTTTTGGCTACCTTCAGGATATCGCCATTTTGCCCAAAAATATTAACGGCCAGCGCCTTCTCGTTTAGCGAAATATAAACAGTATCCCCATCCAGCCTTACCGATCGGAGCGCCGATTCCAGTTCGGGTTTAATATCATCGCTTTCATGGTCGTACTTCGTTGCCACAAAGTAATTGCCGGTTTGCAGGGCCTTTTTCATACTTCCGGCATTCTTGTTGATGTACATCACGCGATTATGCTTTTCCGGAAGAAAACGGCTTGACTTTGGAAGGGTATTGGCCACCAGCGTTGTGTATATACCTACAGACAATGCCTGATCCCAAAGGTGCAGCGATTGTTTGATATTCTCATCCACCATGATGCCGTTATAATTTCGCAGAAGTTTAGGATGTTCGGGGCGGTAATCGTCAAAAAACACCGATGGTTTAAGATAGAGTAAACAACCATGGCTACGTATCCTGTTGATGCGGTGCTGTTTATTATGGATATCCCTGATAAAAGGATAATCGGTCCATTCCACTTTTTCACAACCAACCACAATATGATCATCATGAAAGAGACCTTGTGAATAAGTTGATCCGTTTTTATAATAATCCTGGTTAGCGGCATACATCACCGTATCGTAGTAATACTCGTCCACTTCATAATACCGGTCATTTCCCGAGAGGCGTTCCATCGCATCGCGATACCAGGCCGGAAAGGTGTAAATCCCGGTTCTTTGCCACTGATTAACATCCAGGTTTTGATAAGGATTGTAAATCTTTTTTCCAAAGAAGACATCCGTTTGCGGGAAGTAATACCTTGGAGTCCAGAGGTAATACAACGCAAGAACTACAATTACGAGCAGTCCTGTATAAAACACGAAATTCTTAATAAACTTCCACACCATAGTTTTTTGTCTTCTTGAACGAGCGGCAAAAATAATGTATATTACCGCCTAATAAAACCTTATCACTAAAAGGATACGACCGTTCAGCAAAAAGGTTACCCAGAAAAGAAAAAGGCCAGTGGGGTTTCCCCGACCGGCCTTCCGGAAAAACAAAAATATTCTTAGAGAGGGATGTTTCCGTGTTTCTTTGGAGGAATTGCCTCTGTTTTGTTTTGAGTCATATCAAGTGCCTGTACCAGCTTGAGCCTTGTTTGCCGTGGATAGATAATCTCATCCACATATCCCAGTTCTGCGGCACGATACGGACTGGCAAACTGACGTTTGTACTCTTCCACTTTTTCTTTCTTCTGCTCATCCGTCAGATTTTGTTTTCTGTAGAGGATATTCACAGCTCCGTCCGGCCCCATCACGGCTACCTCTGCAGTAGGGTAAGCCAGGTTTACGTCGGCACCGAGGTGCTTCGAAGCCATCACATCATACGCCCCACCATAAGCTTTGCGGGTAATGATGGTGATTTTAGGCACCGTAGCTTCAGCATAAGCATAGAGTAACTTTGCTCCATGCTTGATAATCCCACCAAACTCCTGTGTTGTTCCCGGCAGGAAGCCAGGCACATCCACGAAAGTGACTAACGGAATATTAAAGGCGTCGCAGAACCTCACAAAGCGTGCTCCCTTCATACTTGACTCAATATCCAGAACCCCGGCCAGGTGCTGCGGCTGATTGGCTACAATACCCACCGAACGCCCGCCCACGCGGGCAAATCCGGTAACGATATTCTGTGCGTAATGTGGCATGATTTCAAAGAAGTTCTTATCATCCACTACAGTGGTAATGAGCTCCTTGATATCATAAGGCTTATTCGGATCATCGGGCACAAACGTATCCAGACTTTGATCCTCACGATGGACATCATCGGTGCATGGTTTGATTGGGGGGTCTTCCATATTATTCGAAGGAATAAAGCTCATCATCTCTCTGAGCATCATCATAGCCTGTTCGTCATCCTCGGCAAGCATATGCGCCACGCCACTCTTTTGGTTATGGGTCATGGCACCACCAAGGTCTTCCTTGGTCACTTCCTCATGTGTTACTGTTTTAATCACATCCGGGCCAGTCACAAACATATAGCTGTTCTCTTGCGTCATCAGAATAAAGTCGGTAAGCGCCGGTGAATAGACCGCTCCGCCGGCACAGGGCCCCAGCACGGCGGAGATCTGCGGGATCACTCCGGAGGCACGGGTATTGAGATAAAAAATATCAGCATAGCCTGCAAGGCTTTCGACTCCTTCCTGGATGCGGGCCCCGCCGCTATCGTTTAGTCCGAACACCGGGGCGCCGTTTTTCAAAGCCAGCTCCATTACCTTTACAATCTTATCGGCATTGGCGCGGCTGAGAGTCCCCCCGAAAACCGTAAAATCCTGGGCAAAAACGTAAACAAGGCGGCCATCGATTTTTCCATAACCCGAAACCACACCATCACCAAAAACTTTGTTCTTTTCCATTCCAAAATTGGTGTTGCGGTGGGTCACAAATTTATCAAGTTCAACAAAAGAATCTGTATCCAGCAAAAGGTTGATGCGCTCGCGGGCAGTGAGCCTTCCGGCCGCATGTTGCTTTTTTATGCGCTCTTCACCTCCTCCAAGCTCTGCTATTTTATGACGTTCCTGTAATCTTTTTACTTTCTCTTCATTCGACATATCTGAAGTTTTTAGCGTTTTTAATCATTATTCAACTACAACCAATGTTTGGTTACCCTGAATGACATCCCCTTCTTTGACAAGGATATCTTTAATCACCCGGTCTTGTTGTACTTTGTACTCACTTTCCATTTTCATCGCCGAAACAACCACCACGGTATCTCCTGCCTGCACTTCATCACCTACACTTACCGGAATACTTACTACTTTACCAGGCATTGGTGAAGAAATCTGTGTCTCATCATCGAGCGCACCGCCCTTACGGCTTTTCAGGTATTTGCGTTCTGCATCAATAATTTCCACGTCATAGCTTTCAACCAGTGTGTTCACTTTGTATGACTTGGCATGACCTCCTTCGATCAGTTCCACATTATATGATTTTCCCTGGTAAAGAATAGAATAGACACCCTGCTCAACCATCAGCACATCTACCTCATGCTCTTTTCCATCCAGGCTGATAATCATGCGGGAACCATCCTCGCTTACTTTATCGAGATTTACTTTTTTTTCATTAATTTCTATTTCCATAGATCTGAGAATTTAGGTTAAATTCGGATTCGGATTCGTTGTCGGCCGTATGCCTTCCAGTTGTTGGTCATCTGACCTCCGTTTTTCTTAGGCTGAAGGGCATCCAGTTTATTCGTATAATCAACAAAAGCAGCAATGGCAGCTATACTTTCCCAATCGCCTTGCCCTTCGTCTTTTCGCATTAAATCATCCATGTTCTTGTCAATGAAATGCGTATTGTAATTTCCGGATACAAATTCAGGGTGCTCCATCACTTTTTCCAGGAAATTGATTGAGGTTTTCACCCCGGTGATTTTGTATTCGTAGAGTGCCCGGCGCATACGTTGTACAGCCTCATCGCGGGTTTTACCCCAAACAATGAGTTTTGAGATCATCGGGTCGTAATGCAGCGGAATTTCATAGCCCTCATAGGCGTACCCGTCTACCCTCACGCCCAATCCGTAAGGCTGAGCAATATGCTTTATCAATCCCGGACTTGGCATAAAATTGTTATCCGGATCTTCCGCATAGATCCGACATTCAATTGCATGTCCTTTCTGGGTCAACTCTTCCTGTTTTACAGAAAGCTTTTCTCCATCTGCTATGCGGATTTGCTCTTTTACCAGGTCGATACCCACCACACGTTCTGTGATCGGGTGCTCTACCTGTAAGCGGGTATTCATTTCAAGGAAATAATAATTCAAATCATCCCCCATCACGAACTCAACGGTTCCGGCACCATGATAATTAACTGCCTTTGCAGCATTTACGGCATGTTGTCCCATCTCTTCCCTGATTTCAGGGGTCAGCAGTGGCGATGGTGTCTCTTCAATCACTTTCTGGTGGCGACGCTGCACGGAGCACTCACGCTCGAAAAGGTGCACCGCATTGCCATGCTTATCGGCAAGAATCTGGAATTCGATATGGTGTGGTGAGGTAATGTATTTTTCGATATAAACACTGTCATCACCAAATGCTTCGCGGGCTTCTGAGCGGGCTGAGCGAATAGCACTTTTGATTTGAGCTTCCTCCTTCACCAGCCGCATTCCTTTTCCGCCGCCGCCTGCTGAAGCTTTGATCATCACCGGCAGACCAATTTCTTTGATGACCTCCACCGCTTTTTCTTCATCGGTTATGGGTTCAGTAGTTCCGGGTACTACAGGCACTCCGGCGGCAATCATCTTTTTCCGGGCCGTAATTTTATCACCCATTTCCTGGATGGCGTAGCTTTCAGGACCGATAAACTCAATCCCCTCCTGCTTGCAACGGTCAGAAAATGCTGCATTCTCACTCAAAAAGCCATATCCGGGATGGATAGCATCCGAGGAAGTAGCTTTTGCTACTTCCAGAATTTTGTCCATTTTCAGGTAGCTTTCGCTGGATGGCGCTTTGCCGATGTAGTAAGCCTCATCGGCATAACGCACGTGCATCGCCGCACGATCGGCCTCCGAGAACACACCGACAGTTTTGATGCCCATTTCACGGCACGACCGCATTACACGTAATGCAATCTCACCACGGTTGGCAACAAGTACTTTCTGTATCATAGGCTCATTATTTAAATTGATTCTGATTAGAAGGTCGTAAAAGTAGTATATTTTGATATATATTCATAACTGCATATATAAATTATTAGCGAAACCAAGCTAAACACCTGCCTGTAATTAACTTATAAAAGTACAAAAAAAATAAAACTATTACATAGTTCAATGAATTAATGTAGAGGGATAAAGCTGATTTTGAGGATATCTGCTTATCCGAGGTGAGCTTTCCCTTTGTATTTAAACCTGAATGTGAATAAAACCGCCATTACACACTCAACTCTCTTGCTATCCAATGATAAAAGGCCACTGCTTTACGACAGTGACCTTTTCATCAAACACGGTTTCTAACTAAAATAAATTAACCGCAAGCTGCACTGAAGCTTGCTCAGTGGCAGTATTAATACCTACTTCGGCAGAAACAGGTAGTTTATAATCTCCTATTTCGACAATTCTGTTCACCCGGAAGCCCACATTGGCTATCCCAGCGCTTTCGTCGTTTCCGTAAATCATGGTTTCTGCATCCCCGTTAAGGGCAAAAGCAGGCGCGATAAAAGGTGTTACGGAAGTTTCATTGACTTTTAAGGGAAAGCCAATCTCCACGTAAGTTGAATAGCGTTGATCATCTGTACCCGGAATGCGGTCGTTTCCATAAAGAATGGTAGACCATGCCACATGCATGAAGTCAAAATTATAGCCCACTGTTAAATCAACAATATGGTTGGTGGTTTCAGCATCATAATTGAAATAATCAATCTTTTCTAATCCTGAAAAGTTATTGATATCAATTAATGTTGCCGAAAAATTTCCGGCACTGTAGGAGATAACAGGCGTTACCTCTTTATAATCACCATCGATGCTTAATCCGCCCCAGACAAATGCCGAGAAGCTTTCGCTGAAATAACCTGCCGATGTACCGGTCATAAATCCATCCGTTACCCTTAGCCCTCTCCAGTAATGCATTGACTTAGCCTGCACATTGACATCAAACCTTCCCTGTGCCATCAGTGTAAACGAAGTTGCCAGCGCAATAACTGCAATAAGAATTATCTTTTTCATGATGTCTTAGGTTTAAAGGTTCATAGATAGATAAATGAGTGCTGCAATGGCCGCTCCTGCAATCGGGCCAAACACCGGTATCCATGAATAACCCCAGTCGGCATCGCGCTTTTGGGCAAATGGAAGCACGGCATAAGCAATCCTCGGACCCAGGTCGCGTGCCGGATTAATGGCATATCCCGTAGTTCCACCAAGGGAAATACCAATTCCGGTGACCACTAATGCTACTGGCAACGCCCCGATGGAGCCCAGACCAATTTTAGCATCTTCGATGGTCGAAGCTTCAAAGGTTGGACCGGCGATGTAAAGCACCAGAATAATCAGCACGAAAGTGCCTACCAGCTCAGAGAAGAAATTTGATCGCGCGTGACGTATGGCCGGTGCTGTGCAAAACACTCCTATGTGCGCGTTCAAGTCTTCTGTCTGATTAAAATGAGGTTTAAAAAACAGATAGACAATCACACCACCAAAGAAAGCACCTGCCATTTGCGCAAGTATGTATCCCGGAACAAGTGACCATGAAAACAATCCGGCAATAGCCAACCCAATACTCACCGCCGGATTGATATGTGCACCTGAATAAGGGCCGGCTACAATTACAGCCATAAATACCGCCAGGCCCCAGCCCAATGTAATGGTAAGCCATCCGGCGCCCTCGCTTTTTGTGCCTTTCAGAATGGTATTAGCTACCACACCATCACCCAAAAGGATAAGAATAAATGTTCCTAAAAATTCATATATATAAACTAAATCCATTGTTTTTCCTTTTTTAATGAATACTTAAACTACTTTACCCATGATTTAGAGCGGGTGACTGCATCTTTCCATTTCTTCACCTGCTCATCAGCTTGCTTCGAGTCCATCTGAGGATCAAAGCGCTTATTCAGTTTCCACTGCTTTTTAATTTCATCCAGATCTTTCCAGAAACCCGTTGCAAGGCCTGCCAGGTAGGCAGCCCCGAGAGCTGTGGTTTCTGTAATATCAGGACGCGCAACAGGGGCGTTCAGCACATCGCTTTGAAACTGCATGAGAAGGTTGTTATTGGAAGCACCACCATCCACCCTGATCTCAGTGTAATCCATTTGCGTGTCCTTTTTCATGGCTTCGAGCACATCGTAGGTCTGGAAAGCAATTCCTTCGAGAGCCGCCCTGGCAATGTGCCCACGGGTGGTTCCACGACTAATTCCCACCATTGTTCCGCGGGCATACTGATCCCAGTGCGGGGCACCTAATCCGGTAAAAGCCGGAACAAAGAAAACATCACCGTTGTCCTCCACCGTCTTGGCAAGCGATTCCACATCCTGCGATGTGTTAATAATACGCAAGCCATCGCGAAGCCACTGAACCACAGCGCCACCAATAAAAATACTGCCTTCGAGAGCATAAGTAACTTTCCCATTAATTTTCCAGGCAATGGTAGTAAGCAACTGATTCTTTGACAGGAACGGCTTCTCTCCAGTGTTTATAAGGATAAAACAACCGGTGCCATACGTGTTTTTAACCATCCCCTCTTCAATACACATCTGTCCGAACATGGCAGCTTGCTGGTCACCGGCAATCCCTGCGATAGGCACCTTGGAAGCGAAGAAAGTGGTGTTGGTGTAATCATAAATCTCGCTCGATGATTTTACGGCTGGCAGCATCGATTTTGGAATACCCATCAGCTCGAGCAACTCCTCGTCCCAGTCGGTAGTGTGAATATTAAACAACATCGTCCGGCTGGCATTGGTGATGTCAGTAATGTGAGTACGCCCCTGAGTAAGCTTCCACACCAGCCATGAATCCACCGTTCCAAACGCCAACTCACCCTTTTCTGCTTTCTCACGGGCCCCTTCCACGTTATCAAGAACCCACTTTACCTTTGTTCCGCTAAAATAAGCATCAACCACCAGGCCCGTCTTATTGCGAATCATGTCGGCGTGCCCTTTCTCCTTTAGCTCATCGCAATACTCTGAAGTCCTGCGGTCTTGCCAAACAATGGCGTTGTAAACCGGTTCGCCCGTGCTTCGGTCCCACACAATGGTTGTTTCGCGCTGGTTTGTAATGCCAATACCAGAAACCTTTGTGCCGTTAATACCCAGGCTCGACATGGCCTCGGCAGCCACAGCCACCTGCGACGACCAGATTTCATTCGGATCATGTTCGACCCATCCTGTTTTCGGAAAAATTTGCTTAAACTCTTTTTGTGCTATCGACTTGATTTCCCCTTCTTTGTCGAAAAGCATCGCTCTGGAACTTGTTGTTCCCTGATCTAATGCCAGAATGTACTCTTTCATAGTTTTAATGTTAGTAGTTGTATTATTAATTTAATAGATATCCGGATGTTACTTTCTCGTATTCTTCTATTTGCTCCTTTTTCCAGGCCTCATCTTTACCTAACTCCTCTGCCATTACCGCCGCCACTTCTCGTGCAGCAATCATACTTTCGCTGGCATCAAGAAGCTGCGCCCTTGAACGGCGTGCCAGGAAGTCCTCTACGTTCAGTGCCATTTCGTTTCGAACCGCCCAAACCACCTGGGCTTTTTTGATTTTCAGCTTTTCGCTCACATATTCATCAAGCGCAGGATTTTCTTCAGCAAGCTTCAAAATCTTTTCTTTATCCGTGCCATAAAAATACATGGGGTCTTCCAAATCGACCTCTTTTTTGTATCCGTGAAGTTTAAGATGTTTCGTTTTAGTTTCGATGTGTTTCCATCCTCTTTCTTTTTCTGCTTTATCTACTAAGTCCTCTCCCATTTTCCGGTAGGTTGTCCATTTACCTCCGATCATGGTAAACAGCCCTGAATTTGATACAAAAATCTTATGGCTTCTCGAGATCTCTTTGGTTTTCTTACCATCTCCTTCAGGAGCAGCCAGAGGCCTTAAGCCGGCGAATACGCTCAACACATCGCTACGCTTTGGTGCTTTGGTCAGATATCTTCCTGCCGTCTTCAAAACAAATTCCACTTCCTCCTCCAGTGCCCGTGGCTCCAGAGAAGCCTGATCAACCGGCGTATCCGTTGTGCCTACGACCACTTTTCCATGCCATGGCACGGCAAAAAGTACACGACCATCATCGGTTTTAGGAATCATAATCGCGTCATCTCCCGGAAGGAATTCGCGACCAAGCATAAGGTGAATCCCCTGGCTTGGCGTAATGGTCTTTTTCTTTTCAGGATTGTCCATTTGCATCACCTCGTCGGCAAACACACCCGTGGCATTAATAATGTTTTTCCCGAAAACAGAAAATTCTTCATCAGTCACTTCATCCTTCACCCTTACGCCATTCAGCATTTGGTTGTCATCTTTATGAAGTCCGATAACAGAAGTGTAGTTTAGCACTTTACCCCCCATTTCCTCGGCAGACTGAAGCGTATTAATCGCCAGGCGCGAATCATCGAATTGACCATCATGATAAACCACTCCGGCTGTAATTTTTTCCGGGTTAATCGTGGTAATTCTTTTCAGCGCTTTCTTTTTCGAAATACGTTTTGAGCGGCCCAGGCTCAGGCTTCCGGCCATCAGGTCATAAAGCGTAAGTCCAATAGTATATTGAATCTCGTCCCATAAACCAGCGGTAGGAATGACAAAAGATTGGTTTTTTACAAGGTGAGGAGCATTCTTTCTCAGCAATCCTCTTTCCCTGCAGGCTTCGCGTACTAAGGCAACATCTCCCTGGGCAAGATATCTCACACCACCATGCACAAGTTTCGTGCTCTTACTGGAAGTTGATTTTGTAAAGTCTGATTTTTCGAGCAGGACTGTTTTATATCCTCTTGCAGATGCCTCCAGAGCGATACCAATACCCGTAGCACCTCCCCCTATAACAATAAAATCATATTTACTGTTGTCCTTTCTGAGTGCTGCTAATGTTTTTTGCCTGTCCATTTCAATTGTTTTATATTATTATTTATACTTTCGTTTTGATTGCAATAATAACACTCAACGAAACTTTTCGCAAGTTTTCGTAATTTTTTTAACATTTACATCATAAGAGAAAATAAGTATTACATTCTATTTATGTTGTATTTACCGCATACACACTCTCTATTTAGAATGAATATAAAATAACTTTTCGTAATATTACGAAAGTATTTTTGTTCTTTTCGAAACCTTTCGACGAGTTAAACTATTTTATTTTATATTTGTGAAACAAAATTACAAATCAATGAGCCTCACAATAGCAGAGAGACACAGACACATACTGAACCTTTTAAATGAGGAGGGAGTCGTTAATGTACAGGATCTGAGCAAAAAGCTAAAGGTTTCATCCGTAACAATAAGAAAAGATTTGAAAGTTCTTGAGGATCGCAACCTACTTTTCAGAACACATGGCAGCGCCACGCTTAAGAACCCTTACATCAATGAAAGGCCTGTAAACGAAAAAGAGAAAATCCATGCTGAGGAAAAACTCAGGATAGCTAAACGGGCCACTACTCTTTTGGAACCGCATGACAGCATAATCATCGCTTCAGGGACAAGTGTAATAGAGTTTGCAAAGCAGATTGATCATCATTTGGAACTCACTGTTCTTACTGCATCATTAAATGCAGCCAGTGCTTTGGTCAACAGCCAGAACATTGAAGTGATACAACTGGGAGGTTCTGTCAGAAGAAGTTCTTCGAGCGTAATCGGTCCTTTTGCAGAAAACATGCTCTCTGAATTTACCTGCAACAAACTCTTTATTGGCGTTGACGGGATTGACATTTCTTTCGGGCTCACCACCACAAGCTCCATGGAAGCATCACTAAATAAAGCCATGCTGAAGGTGGCACAAAAAGTCATTATCCTGGCAGACTCTTCAAAGTTTGGAAGAAGAGGTTTTGGCCGTATTTGCAGCTTAGAAAAAGTGGATATTCTTGTAACAGACAAAGGCATCGATCCCCGCTTCAAATCACAAGTGGAAGAATTCGGAATTAAAGTAATTGTAGCTTGACACTAACGTGAATTAAACAATATGCAACATTCACATCATTAAAGTGATCATCAGCTTATTAAAAACAAATAAAACTACAAACCCTGTGGCTCCCAACGCCCTCCTTGGCCCGGTTTACCCAAACCCTTTTGACAACCATGTTAGTATCGAAGTAAACCTGACTGAAGATATGATTCTTATGGTAACAGATATCAGCGGAAGAAAGGTGTATACAGAACAAATCAAAGCCAATGAGTCGATTGTAAATATCAACACTAAAAGCTGGGATTCCGGGATTTACCTCTACCAGTTAAAAGGTGATAATCCTTCTGCAATAAAGAAAATAATCAAATATTAAACTAAACTGATAATTCAAAACAAAGGCTGTTACCGCTGAGTGACAGCCTTTGTTATATCATGCAACCAGTTACTGGTAATCCTCTTCACTGTCCTCATCTTCATTTGCTGCTTCCTTCCCACTTTCGGTTTCCTCCATAAGGCCATCAGCATTGTCATCCTCCATTTTTTCGATCTCTCCGGTCAAACGGTTTACTCTTTCATCTTCCTCCAGAGGCCTAACATTTTTGCCTTCAAGTTCCTTTTCTGGATCCGACTCGTAAGGGAAAACGTCAAGGATAGGCGTTTCCTGTATGCTTGGCATGTCGTAGGGCACCAGCAGGTTTAGATTATCCTCCACGCGTTCGTAAGCATTCTTTACATCGGCCGCCCTGACCAAAATGTGATTCGTGATTTTCTTCTTTTTTTCGGTATCCGGATCCACATCCAGATAGGTGATTTTTACTTTGTACCACACCCCATCGTCTTCAAAATCAAACACCTCCTGAATATTCGCTTTCGAAAGGGTGGTGATTTCCAGACCACCACTGATATAGGGCTCAAGAATCTTGTGGATACGCGTTTCGGCCTCAGAAAAGGAGACTGCGTCGATAAGGTAAGGCTCGGTTACTTTTTTCTCCTTGCCGGTATCATCCACTTTGACATATTTTACTTTACAATTAAACCAGGTTTGCATAGACATCATTTAAATTGGATTCGCGAAAATACAATGAACTTATGAAACAGCTTCATGAAGGACTTATTGCTTCTTTTTTTGTAAGGCTTTAGCTATACTGCTCAAAAAGCATCTCAATAGCCTTTACACGCAGTTCCTGCTCATCAAGCGCTTTAAACTCTTCTTGTTCCCTGAGTTCTTCCATATACTCATGTATTTCATCTTCTGACAGATGAATTGTGTCGGGCTTTTTGTGCTTCGGTTTTTTGTTTTTCGCCATCGCTCATTTTTTTGCGAAGATATAACGAAAAGAAAAACCAGCTATCGGTTACTCAAAAAGAGGTTTAACTGAAAAAGCCTATTTTTGCCACAAAGTATCGGCATGACTGATTTTAAACTCGGATAACTAAAGAATTAATTTTTTTGATGAAAAAAGAAATCACTAAAGAAGAAGTAAATGACATGGATATGGATGCCTTCAAGGGCACCATTTATGTTGCTGATGATAAAAAAGGAGCGGCCAAAGCAATAAAAATGCTTAAAGGCGAAACCGTGCTTGGTTTTGACACCGAAACACGCCCAAGTTTCCGAAAAGGAGAAAAATACGATCCTTCGCTTATGCAACTAGCTACCGAGGATGTGGTAGTACTTTTCAGACTGCATTCCACAGGACTACCCAAAGGGCTGGTTAAAATTCTGGAAAACCCCGATGTTATCAAAGCGGGCATTGCCATTGATCGCGACCTTGAAGAGCTTCAAGAACTCCGTGAATTTAATCCTGCCGGGTTTATTGATCTCAACAGCTTTGCTCCGGAAAAAGGCTTTAAAAGTGTAGGTGTGCGAAGGTTGGCTGCACTTGTTTTAGGTTTCAGGGTAAGCAAACGCCAGCAAACCAGCAACTGGGAGGCCGAACAGCTAAAGCCTCAGCAGCTCGAATATGCTGCTACCGACGCCTGGGTGTGCCGTGAAATCTATGAAAAAATAAAAGTCCTGTAAATTACCTTTTCAATGACGGATGGTCATTCCAGGGAAGGTGATGAATCTGATATTCTTCATCAATGTAGCTCCTGATATACTGTTGCCTCCCTGCCCTGGCAGCCTCCATGCTCTCATATCCTACAGAAGGGTGGCCTCCCTTGATATTCCCCCATCTCTCGTGCCTATCAATAATATTTTGGAAAAAAGATCGCTGGTGGTAATACGGCACCTCCAGCCTGAAAGCTTCACTAATAAAAACATGATAGTCGTTGACGGGATAGGTGGAGTCAGGACGGCAAAAGCAGGAAGAGGTCATGAAATAGTAATAAGGCTGGCGCCTCTCCTTCGGAATTTTATACATGTCCCAAATACTCATGGCATCAGGAATATCATATTCACGATTAATGGAAACCGAGTCCTTTTCCAGCTGGATGCGCTCATTGCGATAAATTTTTGACCGTGGTTTAAAATCATACGATAACCCGGCCAGGAAAAGATCCAAATCGCCGTCGTTATCATAATCGCCCCATCCGGCATCACTCAGGTATACACCCACCAGCCCGGCGTCAATATCCGTAAAACTGTTACCTCTGTCGTTTCTGTACACTTTAGAAACAATTTCATTTTTTGCCGTTTCTCCCGTAATCAGCAGGTCTAAATCACCATCGTGGTCATAATCGCCCCAGTCAACCGAACCGGTACGTGTTCCGGGCATGGAAATATTTATATTCATAAACTGATTACCACCCATATTGTTAAGAATTCTCAGAGTCACACCCTGGTTATTTCCTTCACCATTAAGTGCAATATCCAGGTCGCCATCATTGTCATAGTCACCCCAATCGGCCGAACTATATTTTCGGACCGGCATTTCAATGCTTAATTTTCCAAAAATATTTCCGTTAAAGACATACAACCCGCAATATCCATCACCGTTTTGTTTCTGGCCTGTTACAAATAAATCGTAGTCACCGTCATTGTCGTAATCTCCCCAGGCCAGCTCTCCATTATGCACCCCTACCGCAGGAATCCTCACTGCTTCAAACCCACCTTTGCCGTCACCGGCATAAACAAGGGTATGCGCTTCCTCATTAGCGTCTTTCCCGCAGATGGCAATGTCTTGGTTTCCATCGCGGTTAAAGTCAGCAAATTTTACATCGCCGTTGTAGAGATTAGGCACCGAAATGGAAACCTTTCTGAAAACATTGTTCCTTTCGTTTCTGTAGAGCTGTGTCACGGGCTTTCCCTGCCGTGTACGACCGGTAAGCACAAGGTCAAGATCACCATCATTATCGTAATCACCGGCATCGATAGCTCCTCTTGTAACATTCGCCACCGAAGTTTTCAGGTATCTGAAATATCTTTCCCTGTTGACATTAGTGTAAAACTTAGAGGACTCAAGTGGTTTATTTCCCGTGAGGTATCCTCCGGATACAATTAAATCGAGATCGCCGTCATCATCCTTGTCTATCCAGGTTCCTCCTGCATACATCACATGAGTGAGATCTGCCTCAATATCCGTAAAGTATTGTGCTTTAGCGGTATAAAAGAGACCTGCTATTGCTACCAATAAGAAAATGATAGTATTCTTCATGACACCTGTTTTTCTTTCTACTAACAATAATAGTAACATTTTTCCTTTTACAGGTAAAATTTGCATAAAAACTTAAAAACCCATCGTTTGATGGGTTTTTAAGCCGAGGATAAGGGAAAGAATATTTTGCGGAGTAGACGGAAATATGGGGAACCTACTGTAGGTTTTTAATTACGCTCTTTAAATTTTTATCTTTATAACTGTGACAAATGTATGGGACGAAATAATACCGCGTGGACTTTTTTTTCATTCGCTGGGATTTTTTTTTCATTCGCTGGGATTTTGATGATATTCGCTAAGATTTTGATGATATTCGCTTAAATTGCTAAAAAAGCCCACTTTTGTTCCAAACCCTCTATTAGTGTCTGGATGTTAGTTTTTTACCTCGTTTTTTAAGTGGTACATGCGAATTTTAGAATTTACTGCGATTTTCATTTTTCGTCATTTTCTCGTGGTTTATTAGTTTTTCATCGAATGAAGGTCTTTGAAATCAGTATGACATTTTTAGAATTCGTCTTTCCCTTCCTGGTTCACTGGAAAAAAAACCGGTATGGAATTTACGCAATCGTTGGAGTAAAAGCTTCATCGAACTCAACTATTTCTACTGTGCATCGTTGAGCAGATAAGCCCTAAATTGG
The DNA here is from genome assembly GCA_041694335.1 of Bacteroidales bacterium. GTDB lineage: Bacteria > Bacteroidota > Bacteroidia > Bacteroidales > JAIPAH01 > JAIPAH01. The sequence goes on along the minus strand of JASMTJ010000306.1, from coordinate 12,016 downwards.
TGCTTTAAAAAATCAGATACCTATTGACATCAGGAATCTGTTTTTCCTTAACTTTGCTATTTGATTATCATTCGATTATTATAAAATAAATGACCTATGGCAGAAAAAATTCTCGACAAAGTAAAACCAGGTGTTCTCACCGGTGACGACGTACAAGAGGTATTCCGTATAGCGAAAGAAAATCACTTCGCTCTTCCTGCTGTGAACATAACAGGCACCAACACAATTAATGGAGTGCTGGAAACTGCAAAAGCGGTAAACTCGCCTGTTATCATTCAGCTTTCGAATGGCGGAGCATCTTTCTACGCCGGCAAATCCCTATCTAACAAAGATCAGGAAGCGTCCATTGCAGGAGCTGTATCCGCAGCCATGCATGTACACCAAATGGCCGAAATCTATGAAGTTCCTGTTATTCTTCACACTGATCATGCTGCAAAAAAATTGCTGCCATGGATTGACGGCCTCCTGGACGCAGGTGAAGAATTCTATGAAACCTATGGCAAACCAATGTTCAGCTCTCACATGCTCGACCTTTCGGAAGAGCCCTTAGAGGAAAACATTGCTATTTGCAAAGAATATCTGAAGCGCATGTCGAAGATGGGGATGACCCTCGAGATTGAGCTAGGCGTAACAGGTGGTGAAGAAGACGGTGTGGACAATACCGACATCGACAGCTCGAAGCTTTATACACAGCCCGAAGAGGTGGCATATGCTTACAAAGAATTGAGCGAAGTGTCGGATAAGTTCACCGTAGCTGCTGCTTTCGGAAACGTTCATGGTGTTTATAAGCCCGGTAATGTAAAGCTTCGCCCTGAAATTCTGAAACATTCTCAGGATTACCTGGAAAAAAATAACAATACAGGTGAAAAGCCGGTATATTTTGTTTTCCATGGGGGTTCAGGCTCTTCGCAGGAAGATATCCGCGAAGCCATTTCTTATGGTGTAATTAAAATGAATATCGACACAGATACGCAGTGGGCCTTCTGGAAAGGAATTCACGAGTATTATGAGAAAAACAAAGATTATCTGCAAGCACAGATTGGTAACCCTGAGGGTGATGATGTTCCTAACAAGAAATATTACGACCCGAGAAAATGGTTACGGGCAGCTGAAGAAACTTTCAGAGAGCGCCTGAAAGAGGCATTTGAATATCTCAACAACATTAATCGTTGCTAACGGTTACTAATGCATACAGGAAACAGGAGTCAGGAACGGCTCCTGTTTTTTTATGCCTGCATCGACTCGATGAAGGCTTTGGGTTTAATACTCAAAACCGGAAATTCTGAGTGGTTGATCATCTGGCGGGCATAGGTCCCCATCCACAGGTTGGATGTTTTTATTTCCTGCTCTGTCATAATTACTATCAAATTAGCTTCCACTTCCCGCGCATACTCTAGTGTCATATTCGTAATGTTACTACCCTCCTTTTCGGCCAGCAAATAATTAACACCTCTGTTTTTCAGATACTTGATGGTATCTTTCGAATAGCTTTCGACCAGCTTCCGAATATCTTCCACGGAAGTGGAGAACAGTGACAAGACGTGAATTTGGGCGTCGAACACCTCGGCAAGATCGGCTGCCATTTCTGTTTTCTGGCGTGTTTCAATCGTGCTGTCGATGGGCAAGACGATACGTCTGAGATGATCGCTAAGGGGCGTTTGCTCCCTGATGGTCAGCACAGGTAAAGTGCTGGCCATAATCAGCCGGAAGGCATTGCTGCCCATCCAAAATTCCCTGAAGCCACTCACACCATGCGTTCCTGATACAATAACCTCAGCACTTTCTTCGATAGCAGTTTTAACTATCTGTTCATACACCTGTCCACGTTTGATAATGTACTTCAACTCGTTATGTGGCAAATCGCCATGGTATTGCTGCCAGATACCCTCAAAAGCCTCGCGCGCTTTCTTGGTTTCTGCCTCAGGATTATCGGATGGAGATATGAATTTGAAGGTTTCAGGATTCACCCAAACCATGGTGAGGTCGGCACTTAGCTTTTTTGCCAAATCGACCGCATGCCGGAACGCATTCATCGAACATTCCGAAAAATCGACCGCTACTAATATCTTTTTCATAGGATTGCTTTTTTGAGAGATCAACCGACAGGTTACCAAAACCGGATGTTACTGGTTTGCAAGCTCAGGTTCACCTCTGAACCTTCGAATTTAGTAACAATCGACGAGATAGTCAATCTATAAGAAAAAAAAGAAACGAACCCACCGGTGGTTTTGCGGTATTATAAACCCTTGCATGGGTAATAATGGATCAGGAATTAGTAATCGTCTTCATTTTTAGCCCGAAGCTCGGGCAACTCAATGGTGGTTTCCACAACCCAGGCGTTGGGGTAGTCATGCCTGATTTTGTTTCTAAACCTGACAGCCTCCAGTTCGGTGCGGAAGTTTCCGACCCTGACCCGGTAGTAAGGGGGGTTAAAGCTGATGTAGGCCGGCACATCCGGATATTCTTCATTAAACTCAATCATCACGCGGTAAGCGGTATCTTTGGAGTTGTTTCCGGCATCAAAAAAAATCATGACGCGATACCCATCGATTCCCGGAAAGGCTTTGTTCAGAGTAATGTGTTGCTTCACAAGGCTGTCAATCCTTGCATCCTGATAAACCACCACATCTCCTTCAGAAGAAGACGACGTCGTCTGACCAATCGTCATCAAACCAGAGAAGAAGAAAACAAATGATAGTGCTGCTAATAATCTCATATCCGTTTTTTACAACTCCAACACAAGGCCAAACAGCGCTTTGTGGAGGAATGATTCGCATTGGCGGCAAAGATAAGGCATCCTGTCGAAATTTAAGTTATAAACATGATCCCTGCCTGCTATGTCAGGTAAGTTTAAAATCATCTTTCGCCCTGACATTAAGCACCGGAATATTGGAGTGATTGACAATTTTGTGGGCATACTCACCCAGAAGCATATTGCTTGTGGCCGATTCTCTTTCACTCATTATAGCCACCATATCCGCTTCAGCTTCCTTACTGAAAGACAACACATCCCGGGCGATATTATCTGTTTTGAGCGTGTTAATGGTGTAATCCACCTTTTTCTTTTGAAGATATTCCTGTGCTTCTTTGATAATGCCATCCACTTTGCGGTTCATGGTCTGTAAGGTGGTGGTATACAAGCCCAGGATAGCTACCTCGGCATCGCAAATAGATGCCAGCCGCGATACATGCGGGAGCTTTTGGATGGTTTCGCGCGTACTGTCGAGCGGCATCACAATCCGCTTCAAACAGCCTTTGATCTTGTAGTCATACCTAACAGTAATGACCGGACAATGCGCATAAATCACCACCCTGTTGGCATTACTGCCAATCCAGTATTCTTCAAATCCGGTAATACCATGTGTACCTACTATCACATAATCCGCTTCAAAATCACGGGCATGACGCGCCAACTCTTGCCCTACCTTTCCTTTCATTAAACGGTAATCCAGTTTTCCGATACCTGTTTCATCTTTGTACTGATCGATCAGCTCCTCGATATTCTGCTTGGCTTCAGAGCGCACTTCGTTGGCCGGACTGTTAAAAACCACTTCCCCCGAACTCATGTTATCCACCCACACCAACCTGATATCTGCTTTGCTGTGAGCAGCCATTTTTAAGGCATATCGAAACGCATGCAGAGCACCTTTCGAGAAATCAATTCCTACCACTAAACGTTTCATTGTTTTTGATTTTTGAGTTTAGGGCTAAGGTAATAATAATTAATAAATACTTAACATTAACATTCCCTGCTGTGACCTTTTAATAGCCACTCTGTCGGAAAATTGAAAAGCGGGTGAATATTTAATACCTTTGAATCTGTAACAAAAAGAAGTGCTATCAAATATCAATCAATTAAACAGGTAAAAATAATTGCAGGAATAGCAGGCGCCTTACTTCTTGCCGGATGGCTGATTATGCTTTTTCTTGAATCAAGCCTCAGCACCTGGCTGCTTAGCGGGGGCAGCATTCTTTTCGGACTTGTTTTTTTGCCTTTGCATTTGCTGGAAAAAAACATGAAAGCCGTAAGCTGGGAAAACTTCAAAAATCGATACGACAGAAACAAAAAGGAAGAACGTCATTACAAAAAGCGAAAAGGATACGACAGTGGCAATGCTCCTTACCGAAAGTCGGATTCCGGACTGCGCTGGGAAGGCGGTAACATATACGGGGCCAATGCCAAAAGAGGCCGCCGCCGATCTTTTTTAGGAAGACGATAATCTCTCAGCCCTGCATTTTCTTAATTTCGCCATCGAAGCAAGAAATAAATGAAAAGAAGAATGAAGCACCTTTCTTCGTTAGTCAATTACCTTAAAAAACCTTACGGACTATTGGAGTCGAAAAGGTTTTTGTATGCCTTTGTGTTTGGGATGGCAGCTTTTGCATTTGCCTTTCTTTGGATATTCGAACCTTTCGGACTGGAAAACCTTACCGACGACGAAAAATGGCCTGTCATTAGCGCCTACGCCGGAGCGGCATTGGGCATTTCCATTCTGCAGTTTCTGGTGGTGCAGCCTTTGCTGTTTAAACGATTCCGGGTTTACAACACCTTTCTGTGGCTCATGCTTTACCTGGTACTCATCGGGCTTAGCAATGCTTTTATCAACAGCTTTTTATGGAATGATGGACAAATCAACATGTACAACATCCTGTTTTTTCAATGGATTGTGCTTTCTATCGCTTCGCTGCCCATTGCGCTTTTTATCTCGCTGCATTATGCATGGCTGATGCACAAGCGTGCAGAAAAGGCCATGGCCATCAACCAAAGGATGAATGCTGAAAACAGGCATGAGCCTGAAAACATCATATCGCTTTGCAATTCCAACGGAAAAGAAGAGCTGAAGCTAAGCAAGGCTAATCTGCTTTGCATCAAGTCTGATGATAATTATGCAGCGATTCATTTTCTGGAATCTTCCCAGGTAAAGAAGCGTCTCGTAAGAAACACCTTACATAATCTTGAGAAACAGCTCGGCGCTGACCACGATTTCTTCAGATGTCACAAAAGCTATATTGTCAATAAATCGATGTTAAAGGAAGTGAGTGGCAATGCAGCAGGATATAAACTACACCTGAACCACCTCCATTTTGAAATTCCTGTTTCCAGGAAATTAAACTCAAGGATTCAGAGCATTCTTTCATGAGCATCGGGAGGTATTTTTCCATTGACCACACATCATTTGCCGTTTACCATCCTCATTTCTGTTGACCACAAATCCTTTCCATTCACCACTCTTTTTTGATTCTGTGTAGTTTACAAGCTAATATTGCCAGAGAATTCATACTCAAAAAACTAAATCATGAAAAAAATTCTTTTAGCTTTTATCACATTTCTGGCAGTCTCAACAACTTTCGCCTGCACCACATTCACTCTAAAGACTCAGGAAGGGCAGCTCTTCTTTGGAAGAAACTTCGATTTTCCGGTGGGAGCCGGCCATGTTTGCATTAATCAACGCGGTATTAGCAAAAAAGCGTTTATTCAGGCTCCCGAAAAACCCATCCTGTGGAAAGCAAAATACGGCAGCATCACCTTTAACCAGGCCGGACGTGAATTTCCGTATGGAGGAATGAATGAAAAAGGGCTGGTGATAGAGCAAATGTGGCTGAATGAAGCAAAATATCCGGAAACGGATGAGCGGCATGGCCTTACCGAACTGCAATGGATACAATACCAGCTCGACATGTCAGGAACCGTGCAGGAAGTCATCGACAGCGACACGCTGCTGCGCATCAGCGCCTTATCGGTGGCCACCCTGCATTTCCTGGTAGCCGATGCCCATGGCAATACGGCGGCCATTGAGTTTCTTGACGGAAAGATGCGCGTATACCGCAATGACCAGCTTCCCCATGCAGCCCTCGCCAACTGCCCCTACAAACGCTCCATAGCTTACGCCAACGACACCGTCAAAGCCGAAGGTGAATATACCGGATGGACACAAAACTCTTCGGGACGATTTGCCACTGCCGCCGAAATGCTTGCCGCATACAAAGCGCAAAATCCGGTGGAGTACGCTTTTGGAATTCTTGATGAGGTGGCTCAAGAGGGAGGCACACAGTGGAGTATTGTGTATGACATCGCCGGGCGTAACATTCACCTTAAAACTGCAAAAAACAAAACCGTTAGAGTATTGCAGCTGAATGATTTTTGTTTCGCCCCAAAATGCAGCGTGCCGCTTTTCGCAGATATTCACGGGCCACTTACAAGAGAAGAATTTGAAGCCTTCAGCTATGAGAAGAACTTAGCCCTGGTAAACGAGGTGTTCAACGGCGTGGATTTCCTGCGCAGTAACGTCCCCGCTGAGGCCCGGAAAGCAACAGCCCGCTACCCGTTGATGATTTACGACATGGGCGCACCACAAAAAACCGCAAAAAGAAAGAAACCGTAAAATGTCGCAATTATCCAATTTTGCAGGATCAGCCTGAGGTAGTTTTGCAGCGTCATCAATAAAATAAACAATTATGAAAAACTTGATTGCATGGGTGGAAATACCCGCAGAACAAATGAACCGGGCTGTAGACTTTTACAGCGAAGTATTTAATTGGGACATAAAAACAATGGACTTCGGGACTGAAAAAATGGCGCTGCTGCCGGATAATGCCGGAGCTATTGCACAAGCTCCGGGGTTTGAGCCCGCATCAGGCGGTGTACTGGTCAGCCTCCAGGTTGAGGATATCCGGAAGACACTTGAAGCAGTGGCTCAAAAGGGCGGAAAAGTGGTGAAGCCTGTCACCGCCATTGAACGTGAGGAAGGAGGTTACTTTGCAGTCTTTACAGACAGCGAGGGCAACCAGCTTGGACTATTTAGCCCTGAAACAGCTAACGCATAATAAGCCACTATTTTGCAGCGTTAAAACGACACATCCGGTAACAAAAAGCCGGGTGTGTCGTCTGTATAAATACAGCACATTTTATCAGAAAACCAGGATGAAATTTCAGACGTTTAAACCATCGCCTTTGCTGAGGCATATCGTGAAGCACTACTGGACTATGAGTTCCAACGGATGTCTTCATTCGGAGCAGATTATCCCGGAAGGTTTTGCTGAGCTTGTGTTTTTCTTCGAAGAACTCCCTGAATACACCAATGGATTTGGAACGGTGAAATCCGAAATCATCCTTAGCGGACAGTACGATCATTCTTACTTCATTGAAACGAAAGGAAAGTTCCGCCTTTTTTCTATCGTGCTGCAGCCATTTGCTGTTGGCACCCTATTTCAGACTCCGGCAGTAGAATTTCTCAACCGGTCGACCGATGCAAGCCTGCTGGAAAATGGCTCGAAGCTCAAAACGCTTCACGCGATGATGAGCGAAAGCGCTTCCGCCGAACAACAGGTAGCTTTGGCTGAGGAGTACTTATTAATGCACTTTGACAGCTTTTCTTCCGATAGCTGGCTGAGGGTTGGCGACAGCATAAAATATATGTCAAAAAATCCTCATGGTTTGAAAATACCGGAGTTGGCGTCGCGGGCTTGCCTGAGCCGCAAACAATACGAACGCCATTTCGTAAATCACGCCGGTATATCACCCGCCAGTTTTTCACGAATAATCAGGTTTCAGTACGCATTGTTCCTCAAAGAAAAAGCAAAAACAAAAAACCTTACAGAGTTGGCCCTGGCTGCCGGATACTATGATCAGTCGCACATGGTCAGAGAGTTCAGGCAACTCACCGGGTTCTCACCAAAAAACTTTTTCAAGCAATGCGACACCATGTCGGATTATTACCTGGAACCATCTCAATCAAAATTATAATGCACCAAAAAATGATAATAATGAAAACACCACGAGCACACACTAAATTAAGCGCCCTTGAAAAAACACCGGGCTTCTTACTAATGCTTTTAATTTTCATCACGATTCCTTTTCAGGAAATCAGGTCACAAAACTCAGTAACAGACAGCGCTTCATCATCTGACTTCCATGAGGGGATCATAGTTGCCGATGCGCATGCCCACAAACTCACTTTCAACAAAGATGAGGAAGCTCCGCAGCTTTACATTACTGATTTAATTAAAGGAAGCGTGGATTTGGTCGGACTTTATTTCGCTTATTATCCGATAAAGGGGAAAACACTCACACAACAGGTAAGTAAAGATCTTCAAAACCTTAAAACTGCGATTCGCAGCAGCTCCCACCCTATTGCCATTGCTGCCAGCTCATCCGAAATAAAGCAACAGCTTAAAGCAGGAAAAAAAGTGCTTTATCCGGGGGTGGAATATTTCTTTGGTACAATCAACAGTGATCCCTCTGTGGTGGATAGCCTTTACATGGCAGGAATACGGGCAATAACGGTGATGAATAACGACTATGATAAGCTTGGTCAGCAGGATGGTGAAAGAATCGAGTTAAGCATTTTAGGAAAAGATGTGATTCAGCGCATGAACCAAAGAGGTATGCTTATCGATATTTCGCACCTTGATGATGCAATGCAAAAGGAGGTCATTGCCTTTTCCGAAGCCCCGGTCATTGCCTCTCACTCACCTGTGAGAGGGGTACATGACAGCGAGCGCAATATTCCCGATGATATTCTGAGACAATTAGCTGATAAAGATGGCGCCATCATGATTACCTTCAACTCTGGGAGCCTTGCCGGGAAGAAAGAAGGCAGGACAAATATCCAATGGCTTATTAAACATATTAAACATGCCGTTAAGGTGGCCGGCATCAATCATGTAGGTATTGGCTCTGACTTTAACGGAGCCGGTCTGCGAAGCCCCCACACTCTTGAAAATGCCTCCGGGTTTCCGAACATAACCCGTGAACTTCTGGTGGCAGGGTTTACAAAATCCGAGACTGAGAAGATTATGGGCGGTAATTTTCTCCGTATCCTGGAAAAGACAGAATATTTTAATAACAAGCAATAGAACAAAAACAGTCCTCAGCAAAATCAGGAATTGCTGCTTTTAGTCAAGGTTTTCTTTCACCCACTTCGAACGCTTGTTGGTGGCAGTGTTTTTCACCCCATCCAACACCGATTTCCACAAGTAACTTACAAATCCCTTTTGTGGGTCTCTTTCGAAATACATTTCAGCTACTGCCGGAGCCTTCCCTTTCTTCGGGTTGCTGCTGCGCAGAAAAGTGTTCATCAGAAATGAAAACACCTTTCGGTCTTTGTCTTGCCCGTTTTTCTTTTTCAGGGCGGTCAAATCCAAATCATGATAAAGAAATTCGAGCCTGCCGGCAGCCACATTATTATTGGCCTGGGCCTCGAAGCTGAGTTTATCCAAAGTCCCTTTATTGATGCGCACATTCTGGTTATGGACGAGCATCGTGTTAAACACAGCCAGCTCCATCGGCTCCATTTCTCCTGAAAAGAAGAGGGTGTCTCCGGTTTCCGTCACCGGAAAATGTACCTCAACGCGGGCATTGCTTTCGCCCATGATCCGAGCCGTGGCAGTGGTGCGTATATTCTCCCTGCGATTGAAAAAAGCGGGATCGTTGGTGAGATTCTCCACCTCAATATTTAAATCTTTAAAGAAAACAAATCCCGCCTGGCTGGCCTTCGGCACATACTCGGCATAGCGAAATTCATTGTTGGTCATGCTGATAGTATCGATGCACAGCTTTAGCTTCATGTTTCTCAGTGCTTGCTCTGGCATTGGAGGCCTGTGGTTCTCCGGGCGGTCAAAACGCTTATCGCGGAAAAACTCAGAATTGATTTCTTCGGTGGTGATGGACTGACACGCCAGTACATCGTCATGCAGCCGACTGAAGTCAAGCCCCTTTATATTCATGCTTTTCATCGTGACAGCCATCCGGTCGCTCTGATATCCGCGCTTCTCAGCAAAGGTATGCTCAGGATACTGCGGCTCCAGGGCGGCATTTAGCAGCTCGAAATCATGTTTGCCGTTGTTTGTCAGCGTCCCGATTTTCACTTTATAAAAACCATCAGAGAGACGCATCTGCATGGAGTCGAGCAACAATTCCTCAACATGAGGATAGCGCTCTACCTCCGGATTTCCATTGGCTGCAGATGCCGTTATGGTGCTGGTTTGCAGTTTAAACCTATTTACCGAAAACAGCTCTTCACCACTGTCCATATCCGAAACTTGCAACCTGAGATCATTAACCTTTAGCTTCTTGAGTATTATCTCTTCTAGCGTTATCTTTTGATTCTTTTGGGCCGTGGCCACCGAGGAATCTTTTGCCTTTAAGACCAAGCGCAGGTTGGTTTTGCCAAGGTCAAGCTTTCGGACCTGAATATTTTTCGAAAGCAAATACCTCAAAACACTAATCCCGTTAAGGCTGATGGTTTCAATGGTGCAACTGTCGACCCGGAAACGCTCCTGATTATTTACCGTGGCCGAATCGGGCACAATGCGGATATCATTTACAGAAACTGATCGCCCCAAAATCCGGGCATCCACTTCTCCAATCTTCACCCGATGACCGGAAATTAAGTCTTTCGCCAGTTTACTGCGAATCTTGTTTTCAAGAAACTGCTGGATGAAAAATCCGGCAAGAAGTAAAAGAGCAACAGATGAGATGGCTATAAGTAATAGTTTAAACACGTTGGTTTTCCTTTTCAAAATGACTTTCTGTTAGTTTCAATGATTATCTAACAGAAAAGTCGGGGTTTAGGTCAAAACAAAGGCGATTTTCCTCTTTCAATAAAGAATTTCCTGGAACGTTTCAATACACTACAGCTTTCAGCTGAAGACCATAGGAAGACCTAAGATGGAATCACACCAATTAAACATCTTGTCACCTGCCACGTTGATTACAAACATTCAATTTATAACGCATGAAAATCTATCAGCTTCTTAATTTCAGAGGACTAAAACACTCTTACGCCTCCAAATTTTTATTTATTGCTTTCCTGGGAACACATATCCCGCTCATCGGGTTGGTTATTTTTTCATTCCTTTACCCCCAAGAGGAAATTTCGCGGCTGTTCATTATTCTTCTGATACTGGCCTATACACTGGTGGCTGCCATTTTCACACTTTATGTGCAAAACAAGCTTCTTGCCCCTATCAGGATGGCAGACAAAGCCATGGAAGAATTTAAAAACACCAATGAAATTATTGAAATTCCTGATAATTACCCTGACGAAGCCGGCCGTTTATTATCCAACATCCACGAAACCCTCACTAAAACCGACAAGCAGAACAAAGAAATAGAACTGCATCGCAATAAACTTGAAAAGCTTGTGGAGGAACGGACAGAAGATTTAAAAGTAGCGAAAGAAAAAGCAGAAGAAAGCGATCGCCTAAAATCATCCTTTCTAGCCACCATGTCGCATGAGTTGCGTACTCCACTTAACCATATTCTTGGATTTTCGTCTATGATGGATGAAGAAGCCGAAAAAGAGGAGATGATAGCTTATGCATCGGCCATTTACCAAAGCGGACAGAACCTGCTTAGTATTATAGAAGACATCCTTTATTTTTCAACGTATGAGACATCAGAAATCAAGGTAAAGAAAAAGCCCATCATGATATCTGAACTGTTTTATATCAATAAAACGATTTTAGAGGAGAACCTTGCCGGTACCGGAAAAAATAACCTAAAAGCAACTATTAACCCGCAAAAGGATCTGATGGATCATTACATCGAAAGTGATGAGTTTATGATTAACCAGGTTCTTCTCAGCATGTTTAAAAATGCTGTGAAGTTTACCTCTCAGGGAGAAATTGAGTTTGGATTCTATCAAGACGAAGACCAACACCTTGTCTTTTATGTGAAGGATTCAGGAATCGGAATTCCGGCCGACAAACAACAGGTGATTTTCGATTATTTCAGGCAACTTGATGACTCTCATACCCGCCAGCATGAAGGAATAGGACTTGGGTTATCTATTTCGCAAAAGGTAGTCGAAATTCTGGGCGGCAATCTTCTGGTTGAATCGGAGGAAGGAAAAGGCAGCACCTTCTCATTTGTACTCCCTAACAAACCAGAATTACCTGAAGCTAATTCCGTAGAGAAGAAGGTGAAATCCAAAACAGGTAACAAGAAAAAGGAAGTTATTCTGATTGTGGAAGATGATGAACTGAGCCGTTCTTTGATGAAGATGAAATTAAA
>JASMTJ010000305.1:0-7160 GCA_041694335.1 Bacteroidales bacterium | reverse complement strand
GGCTCAATAGGCATTAACAGGCGCTTTTGGGCGTGGAGATGTTATAGTGGATTTTATGGGGCACGGTGGCCACTCAGGGTGGGCGCATGAACAAATGCTAACGGTCGATGGCGTCAATAATCTGGAAAATGAACATCACCCGTTTGTTCTTTTCCCTTCGCGTCAAAACTTCTATCATCCTGAAAGTGCTTCTTTGGCTGAGCAGCTCATAGTTCAGCAAAATGGAGCGATAGCTTGCTTGTCCGCTACGGAGACCAGTTTTGGTCAGGTCTGGAATAACTTCAAATCAGAATTTTATCAGGCTGTTTTTGAGGAGGGGGTTGTTACGCATGGGTTGGCCATGAAGTATGCCTATAATCGTGGCTACGGCACTTCGGTGGGTAGTTATTGCCTTTTGGGAGATCCTCTGATGAGTTTCCCCTTTCCGGGATATGAAATTCTTACGGAAAGCATTAATGAAACAGCAGTGGAATTGATGGACACATTGTTTATTAGCGAGCCATACACTATTGAGGCCTCTGTTTACGATGACAATGGCGTAGTGACTTCATTTGATGGCACTGCCAGGGTGCAGGTTTTTGCGCCATTACATCAGCAAACTACTCTTGGAACAGATCAGGAGCCTTTCACTTACCTGGTGTCAGATTCATTAATTTCTGATCAGCATGTGGAAGTGACTAATGGTGTTTTCGAAGCTACTTTCAGTCTTCCGGCTAATTATGATTTCACTCCCGGTGATATTAAGTTAAGTTATTACGCGATGAATGAATATGAAAGTGCGGCAGGATATGAACCCCTTTTCGCGGTGTCGCAAACCAGCGGTATGGATGAAATGAAGGATGTCCGGTTTAAAGTTTATCCCACAATTACAAACTCAGATGTTATCGTCGAGGTAGGTGGTGTCAATGAAAATGCCTATCTGGAAATCCTTAACCTTCAGGGAAATTGCATGCACCGGCAACAGATTGGTAATTCGGGCGCTTCACGGGTAAACCTTTCGTTGGAAGGCTACGCCCCCGGAATGTACATTGTGCGATTGCTTGGAAGAGATCAGATGAAAATGAAAAAAATCATCAGGAAGTAAATAAAAAAAGCGGGCCTGAAACCCGCTTTTTCAATTTTCAAAACTACTTAAAAGAACCAATCATCTTGGTTGGGTCTACCCATTCATCGAACTGTTCTTCCGTAAGAAGTTCGAGTTCCAGAGCAGCCTCTTTGAGCGTTTTGTCTTCGGCGTGAGCTTTTTTAGCAATCTTAGCTGCATTTTCATAACCGATATGTCGGTTGAGGGCTGTTACCAGCATCAATGAGTTTTCAAGGTTTTTCCTGATATACTTCATGTTGGGTTCCAGGCCTGCAACGGCTTTATCCGTAAACGAAACGCAGGCATCACCCAGCAGGCGGGCAGAGGTCAGGAAGTTGTACACCATCATCGGTTTAAATACGTTTAGCTGATAGTGTCCTTGCATTCCTCCTGCAGTAATGGCTGCATCGTTTCCGATGACTTGTGCACACACCATCGTAATGGCCTCGTTTTGCGTTGGGTTCACTTTCCCGGGCATGATGGACGAACCGGGCTCGTTGGCCGGAAGCTGCAGCTCGCCTATGCCGCAGCGCGGGCCGGAAGCCAAAGCACGGATATCATTCGCAATTTTCATAATGCTTACCGCCAGTTGTTTCAGGGCGTGATGACTTTCAACAATGGCATCGTGTGCTGAAAGGGCTTCAAATTTGTTAGGAGCAGTCTGGAAAGGCATGCCGGTAAGTTCAGCGATTTTTTCGGCTACCAGTTTATCATATCCATCCGGCGTATTCAGGCCCGTACCAACAGCAGTGCCTCCCAGGGCTAATTCAGATAAGTGTGGTAATGTATTGCGCAATGCAATCAGTCCGTGGTCGAGCTGAGACACGTAAGCCGAAATCTCTTGTCCGAGTGTCAATGGCGTAGCGTCCATCAGGTGAGTACGTCCGGTTTTTACAATGTCTTTATATTCTTTGGCCTTTTTATCCAGTGCGTTGCGTAGCTTTTCCACCCCCGGAATGGTGGTTTCCACCAGCATCCGGAAAGCTGCGATGTGCATGGCCGTGGGAAAGGTGTCGTTCGATGACTGTGACTTATTCACATCGTCGTTTGGGTGTACCGGCGATTTGCCTTCGCCAAGCTTGCCGCCATTCAGTACATGAGCACGGTTCGAAACCACTTCATTCATATTCATGTTCGATTGCGTTCCCGAGCCGGTTTGCCAGATGACCAGCGGGAAGTTGTCGAGAAGTTTCCCGTCAAGGATTTCTTCGCAGGCGGTGGCTATCAGCGCCATCTTTTCATTTTCGAGAATGCCCAGCTCGTTGTTTGTTTGAGCAGCAGCCTTTTTCAGGATGGCAAAGGCCTTAACAATTTCCACCGGCATTGATCCTTCCGGCCCGATTTTAAAGTTTTCTTTTGAACGCTGGGTTTGAGCTCCCCAATACTTGTCAGCAGGCACTTTTACTTCGCCCAACGTGTCTTTTTCTATTCTGTATTCCATGAGTGTTTTATTTAAAAAGTTCATCAATATTTTCAGGAGGATTGCCCAGCACAGCTTTTCTGTCAGCTTCCACAACAGGGCGTTGAAGAAGTTTTGGGTTTTCTGCGATTATCTTTATCCATTCTTCATCCGTAAAGTTTTTGCCTTTAAGCTGCTTTTTGTAAACATCTTCCTGGATCCTGACCATTTCTTCTGGCCTTACGTTTAGCTTGGTAAATAATTTTTTGAGTTCTTCTTCCGTGAGCGGATCGTTGAGGTATTTCCTGATTTCGAAATCATTGGTTTTTTCTTCGAGATACTGCAGTCCGGCACGCGATTTTTTGCAGCGCGGATTGTGATAAATCGTCAGCATAATTTTCTGTTTTGATTTTTATTGATTTGAATTATAAAATTACAACATTTTAAACGAACAAGCTTCCTTGTTTTTCGATTCTATAGATAAAAACAATATCTTCGGAAAAATATGGGTTATTTAATTCTCTTAGAATTGGGTAGATATACTCATAAAGACAGGAAAACATGAAAATAAAACATATCTGTATAGCGATTATTTTGGTTGTTACTGCATTTACTGAATCAAAATCGCAGAATTATTTTCGAGCGAACGTGGGATATTTAATTCCTTCAGGGGAATTTGCTGACAAGTCTTTTGAGGAAAATTCCGGAATGGCCGATAATGGCTTTGGTTATTCGGTAGATTTTTCAAAGATTTACGGAAGTGGTTTAGGCTGGAGTCTGACGGCCGGGAAGCATACAAATGCGATGGATATCGGGAACTTACAGCAAATGGCTGAAGATGAGTTTGGTGGCGAGTGGAATATCGACACCGACGACTGGTCGTATTATTTTGTGATGGCCGGGTTCGTTTATCAACTATCGTGGGTTATAGACATTGAAGCAGGCGTATCAGGAGGATACGTCAATTCTGTGAGTCCTGCAATAAATGTTAATTACCAAATCAATGACCAGTCAGATCAGTTGGAATTACCTGAAAGTACGTCTGAAGCTTTGGCGCTTATGCCCCGCCTGAGGTTTTCCTATCCCCTGAAAAAGTTTGTGCTCTCACTAAACGCAAGTACCTTCCTGGCAAGGCCAAAATTCAAAGTTACCCTGCTGGATGGGGAGGAATACAATGTCAAGCAATATATCATCAACTCAAATCTGGGCGTTGGGATAGGGTATAAGCTTTAACGGAAGCGGAAATGAAACAAAACTATTTTCTTAAGAGGGTTTCCTTATAGGGAAATTATTATTAGCTTTGTAGAAAGCTATTATATGATCAAGTTTGAGATTCTTTTTCTTGCTTCGGCAAAGGAGTTCTTAGATGGATTAGATGCCAAAACCAGAGAGAAGATTCTTTTTAATATTTGGAAATCAAAATATAGCACGGATCCTAAATTATTTAAAAAGTTGAATAATGAAATCTGGGAATTTCGAACCCTGTTTAGAGGCAGACAATTCAGGTTTTTGGCTTTTTGGGATAGACGAGGTAATAAGAAGTCGCTTGTAATAACAACTCACGGTTTTGAAAAAAAGACACAAAAGATACCTCAAAAAGAAATAGTTAGAGCTGAGTCTTTAATGAAAGAATATTTTGATAGAAAGTAAAACAAATAGCCATGAGTAAAAAAGAAATGAAGACATATAGCCTGGAAGAGTTAACCAGTGAATATATCGGTAAAAAAGGTACTCCGGCAAGAGATCAATTCGAATTTGAACTAAAGCTGGATATTATTGGCGAAATGATAAGAAAGACACGCAAAGAGCAAAACCTGACTCAAGAGCAATTGGGTATACTGATTGGAGTTCAGAAATCACAGATATCAAAAATTGAGTCGAACGCGAAAGATGTACGATTATCAACAATTATGAAAGTTTTTAATGCTTTAGAAGCTAAAGTGAAACTGACTGTAAGGTTCAAGAAGAATTCGAGTGTTGAGATAGCCTGAATATGTTACTATCTCATTAACTGCGTCCTAACTAATGCTATTCTTCCTCCGAATCATTTCCCATCAGATAAGCCTTGATAAATGGCTGGATTTCGCCATCCAAAACGGCCTGCACATTGCCGGTTTCATAACCCGTTCGCACATCCTTCACGAGCTTGTAGGGGTGAAGCACATAATTCCGGATTTGTGAGCCCCACTCGATTTTTTTCTTTCCGGCTTCCAGTTCATCTTTAGCGGCTTGCTGCTTGCGCAACTCCACTTCATATAACTGCGACTTCAGCATTTTGATGGCCTTTTCGCGGTTCTGATTTTGAGAGCGGGTTTCCTGGCATTCCACTACAATTCCTGAAGGCTCGTGATGCAAGCGCACAGCGGTTTCCACCTTGTTCACGTGCTGCCCTCCGGCTCCGCTGGCTCTGAAGGTATCCCATGAAATATCGGCCGGATTGACTTCAATCTCGATGCTGTCATCCACCACCGGATAGGCATACACTGAAGCAAAAGAAGTATGACGGCGTTTGTTGGAATCGTAAGGGGAAATCCTGACCAGGCGGTGCACCCCGTTTTCTCCCTGGAGGTATCCGAAGGCATAATCACCCTGGATTTCGAGGGTCACCGATTTAATGCCGGCCACATCGCCTTCCTGGTAGTCAAGCTCTTTGACTTTAAACCCCTGGATTTCAGCCCAGCGCAAGTACATTCGCATGAGCATCTCGGCCCAGTCCTGGCTTTCGGTACCTCCTGCTCCTGCATTTATTTTCAGGATGGCCCCCATTTTGTCTTCTTCCTTTTGGAGCATGTTTCTTAACTCCAGGTCTTCAATCAGTTTTACCGTCTTCTTGTACTGGAGGTCCACATCAGCCTCTTCAGCTTCTCCTTCCTTAAAAAATTCAAGGAGTACAGAGGTTTCTTCGATGGCGGTTTTAACATCTTCGTATGCATTTACCCAACTTTTAAGCTCTTTGAGCTTTTTCATTTTTTGTTCGGCTTTTTTGGGGTCATCCCAAAAATCCGGTGCCTGGGTACGCATTTCTTCTTCTTCTATCTCAATCTTTTTACGATCGATGTCAAAGATACCTCCTTAACGCAATCTCGCGTCCGGTTAGCTCTTTCATCATTTCGGATGTTACCATGGTATTTTTTTTAATTTTTCCACAAAGGTAACAATTAAATTTGCTGCAGGGTTGTCGGAAAGTTAAATTAACGACAAAATTCTTTAATTGGTGTCTGTCCATAAAGTACCATTTGCCGTGTTACGCTCGTCCGAGAATTACTCATTTACGATGAGTAAACTCCCTGTTTTCGGACTTCACAAGCCTTGTAAATGACACTTTCTGAACAGACACATGATAAGCAAAGAACTATTTCGACTTTATAGACAGGCACTAATTGGTTAATTCCGGGTTTAGATTACCTGTACGCCCCGACTTTAACAAAAACATCTCTTTCCGGAGCAGATTCAAGTATCTTGAATTCAAGAACCATTGTGGAGAATAGGTGGTGTTCAATTTTTTCTTAAAAAAACAGCCCCAAACATCTATATAGATATTTGGGGCCTGAACGGGTGAAAGACCGGATTCGAACCGGCGACCTCCAGAGCCACAATCTGGCGCTCTAACCAGCTGAGCTACAATCACCATTTTTACACGGGTGCAAAGGTAAAATTTTTTCTGTTAGTTTTGCAAATGTTTTTTCAAAAAAGCGACTATTGTTGCTTTGCCGTGGATTCAATAGTCCGTTAAAAAAAGCTTAAACGCAGAGGACACTATGACGCAAAGGTTTTAATATGAGAGAGTCGCTGTTTTTGGTTTTACAAATAATTGATTCCCATCCATTTGTAAAAGCATAATGGATTATTTGTGGATGAAACGAGCATGGCAAAGTTTATCACAACAAGAATATTTATAATTGCTTGCATGCGAGTTCCATACGACCTTAAAAAATAAATTTTATACGGATGAATCATCTTACATCTAAAAATCTAACGATCTATTGCAATGAAGTTCTTTCCTGTTAATGAAAATGTGGATCTTCAGATTGAAGAAATTCTGAAAAAAATCAGACATCTGAAAGACGGTGAAACTGCAGGGTTAATGAAAAAATCTGGGGCCTGCTACCGGGTGAATTACGGTGTTTCGGTGGTTCATTTAAAAGCAATGGTCCAAATGCTTGAACCAGATAACGAACTGGCTCGGAGGCTGTGGTACAGGGGTATCAGGGAAACAATGATTATGGCTACCATGGTTGCAGATGCAGGCACAATGGAAAATGGTGAACTTGAAGAATGGGGTGAAATACTGAATACCATTGAATTGTCGGAACAGATGGGACGAAATCTCCTGGTTAGTACGAATATTTCTGAAGATTTTCTGGTATCCTGGCTGGAAAAAGACAATATGTTTCAAAGGTATGCTTCGGCTATGAGTATTGGATGGCGGCTCAGAATGCATGGTGAGGCCGGCTTCAGAAAGTTCCCGGGAATTATTTCTGATTTGCGGAATCTGACCACTGATCAACGCATGCATCGGGCTGTCGCATTTGCTTTGAAAATGGGCGGACGCTTTTGTGCCGATTACAGACCGGTTGTTTACAAAGCCATTGATGATTGGTCTGATAAAGGAGAAATGTGGGAGCGAAAAGTGGCAGAAGATGTCAGGTATGAGCTGGATGCTTTTACTTCCTGACA
>JASMTJ010000304.1:0-21241 GCA_041694335.1 Bacteroidales bacterium | reverse complement strand
CACGGAGCACCTCGTGCCAGGTATGCTTATCACCGCCGGCAGCATCTACACTTATGTAGACTATGCTATGGGTAAAAACCAGCCTTGGTTGACGGAAACCTTCGGCGAAGGACTTGGCGTTGGTGTTGAAGACGCAGAATGGAAAAAGCGTTTCAACATTAATATTGGTTACTACTTCTAAAAAAAACAACCATCCATCAGGAGTAGCAAAATAGCTGGCTCCTGATGGATTTTTATATTATCTTTAGAGTTGTTTTCTTAAAAATTTATTAATCTAACTTATTGAAAATATGTCGGATGAAATTAAAATAAAGGTCAGAGATCTGTCTGTGATCTTTGGCCGAAGAAAATCCGAGGCTAAAAAGCTGCTCAGAGAAGGGCACTCCAAGGCAGATGTGCTTGATAAAACCGGATGTACGGTGGGGGTAAACAGAGCAGACTTTGATGTAAAGCGCGGAGAAATATTTGTTGTAATGGGCCTTTCAGGTAGTGGGAAGTCAACACTCATCCGCTGCGTGAACCGTCTGCTGGAACCTACTGACGGAGAACTTCACGTAAATGACGAAAATATTCTGGAAGTCTCTGATGAACGCCTCAGGCAATTGAGGAGAAAAGAGTTCGGAATGGTCTTTCAACATTTCGGCCTTCTTCCACACAGAACGGTTGCATCCAATGTAGCATTCGGACTGGAAATACAGGGAGTTGATGAACAAGAAAGAATTAAAAAAGCTTACGAAATTATTGAAGTGGTCGGTCTGAAAGGGTATGAAGAAAAAATGACCGGTCAACTGAGTGGTGGAATGCAACAACGTGTTGGTCTTGCGCGTGCGCTGGCCAATGATCCTGAAATTTTGTTGATGGATGAGGCTTTTAGTGCACTCGACCCACTTATCAGGACGAATATGCAGGATGAGCTTCTGGATCTGCAAGAGCGGGTAAGAAAGACAATCCTGTTTATTACACACGACCTTGATGAGGCATTGAAACTTGGCGACCGTATAGCCATTATGAAAGATGGTTCTATTGTGCAAATTGGTACGCCTGAAGATATTCTTACGAATCCTGCCGATGATTACGTGAAAGCATTTGTAGAAAACGTGGATCGCAGTGAAATTGTTACAGCAGGTAAGATCATGTTCAAAAACCCCACATATATCGATGCTAAAAAAGATGGCGTGGAGATGGTTCTCAGAAAAATGAACAAGGTGGGAGTTAATGCGCTTCCTGTTGTTGATGAAAATGATAAATTTATAGGTTTTATTTCCGATCATGGTGCAACAAAGCTTCGCAAGAAAGAAGCAAAAACTGTGAAGGATGTAATTCATGACCATTCAGCCTCCGTATATCTTGATGCACCAGTATCTGAGATTATTCCAATATTTAAAGATAGTTCCTTCCCCATTGCTGTTGTTGATAAGAACAACAAACTTAAGGGGATTGTCATGCACTCAGCCGTTGTAAAAGAGGTCGTAGGGCGTGAGAAAGAAGAAATAGAAAAAATCATTAAAGAAGGTTACGAGTTATGAGTTTAGTATATTTAGGATCAGCAGTTGAAAATACCATTAACTGGCTTTCAGAAAACCTGGATGCTTTTTTTGGTGGTATTACATGGGTAGTCGACGGTTTGGTGACTACCTTCCAGAGCGTTCTTCTCGCACCACCTTCTATTATTGTGGCTATTCTGATTTCCTTTCTTGCCTATTATGCATCGGCAAAAGGAAGTGGTCTTTTTACCAAGGCCGGATGGAAAGCCGGAAGGTTTCTGTTCATTTTCACATTCATTGGCCTTCTGTTCCTGTCGCGGACCGAGATAAAACTTTTTGTTGACCATGTAATCGTTGGTTTCGATTATTGGTTCATCATTGGCGCATTGCTCACTATCGCAATTCCATCGCTGTATTATTACAGAAGAGCCAGAAAATATGGTGTTTTCAAAAAGTCCGGATTTGCAGAAGCAGGTGTCAGAAGCCTTACATACTTCGTTTTACTTCTGGGGTTACTTATTTTTGTTAATAAGGAATTTGCTTATGTTGTTGTGCTCGAAGACACCTATTGGGAAGAAACGATGTTGACTTTTGCTCTTGTTGTTGCTTCCGCGATACTTGCTCTGATAATAGGAATCCCGTTGGGAATCTGGGCAGCTAAAAGCGACCGGATCGATAATACGCTTCGCCCCGTGCTTGACTTCATGCAGACGATGCCTCCATTCGTTTATCTTATTCCTGCCATTCTGTTTTTCAGCGTAGGAAACGTACCGGGTGTTGTTGCAACGGTCGTTTTTGCACTTCCTCCAGGAGTAAGATTCACGAGCCTTGGTATTCGCAATGTTCAGCCAGATGTAGTTGAAGCGGCGTGGTCATTCGGAGCATCAAACAAACAACTCCTTTATAAAGTGCAGTTGCCTCTTGCCAAGTCTACAATCCTGGCAGGAGTGAACCAGGTAATTATGCTTTCACTTTCGATGGTGGTAATTGCCTCAATGGTAGGTGCCGCAGGACTGGGTCAGGCTGTTTATAAAGGAATTCTTACAGCCAATATTGCATTAGGTTTTGAGGCCGGAATGGGTATTGTTGTTGTAGCAATTATTCTTGACCGTATTACTCAAGCCTTGGGCGATTCTGCCAAAGGTGTTGAGCAAGAGTAAACAAAATTGAAATTAAATCATTAATAATATAAATCCACAAAACAAAAAGGATACATTATGAAAAAAGTAAATGTTCATTTATTCAAAGCATTAGCAATTATTCTGGGGGTAAGCCTGCTGACTATGACAGCATGCAACCAGCCAGCAAAAAAAGAGGAAGCTAAAAAAGAAACAATTAGCGTCCTTTATCCAAACTGGGCAGAGGGTATTGCTTTTACACACCTTGCCAAAGTAGCTCTCGAAGCACATGGTTATGATGTAAAAGTTACACCTATCGAGCCGGGTCCAATCTATGCCTCACTTGCAAAAGGTGATGCTGACCTGTTTTTTGATGCTTGGCTGCCTAACACACACGCCGATTATTGGGCAAAATATGGTGACAAGCTTAACAAGCTTGGTGAATCTTTCAGTAACGGTACTACCGGACTTGTTGTTCCTGCATACGTTGAGGAGAATTCAATCGAAGATCTGAACGCTGTAAAAGACAAGTATAACGGTAAAATTATCGGTATTGGTAGTGGTGCTGGTATTCACGCGAATACAGAGAAAGCTATCGAAGCTTATGACCTCGATTATGAGCAGGTCACCTCAAGTGGACCAGCAATGGTTGCCAGCCTTCAGAAAGCTTACAACTCTAAAGATCCTATCATTATTACAGGTTGGAAGCCTCACCACAAGTGGGCGAAGTTCGACCTGAAATATCTCGAAGATCCAAAAGGTATCTATCCTAAAGATGTTTGCGCTATTCTTTCAAGAAAAGGTTTTGAAGAAGATTTCCCAAAAGTGGCTGATTTTGCCTCAAATTTCAACCTTGAAGAAAGAGAACTTTATGACCTGATGGAAGACATCAAGGATACAGGCGATCCATTAAAAGCTTCTAAAGCTTGGTATGAAGAGCACAAAGTATTGGTTGACTCTTGGTTCCCCAAGAAGTAAAAAATCAATATGATTTAAAAAGAAGGCCGCAAGATAAGCTCTGCGGTCTTTTTTTTGCTTCAGGTTATGGGTAAATTTGCCGGATGGAAAATGATATTTACAAAGTAATTGATAAACCTTCTGAGGGTTTCTATAAGGATAAGGGAAGTAAGTTTATCAGCTATGCCATTCGTGTACAATCTGAAGAGGAGGTCAAAGAAGAGCTCGAAAGAATAAAAAAACTTCATCATGATGCCCGGCATCATTGCTATGCCTATGCTCTAGGACATGAACGTGAGCATTTCAGAATCAATGACGATGGCGAACCATCAGGCACTGCCGGCAAACCTATCTATGGTCAAATACTTTCTTACGATATTATCAACATACTTATTGTGGTGGTGAGATATTTTGGCGGCACTAAGCTTGGCGTAAGAGGCTTAATAGACGCTTATAAAACAGCTGCCGCTGATGCGCTGGATAACGCCAAAATCCTCACAAAAAAGATGAAAGACGTTTATGAGCTACACTATGAATATCCGCTCATGAACAAAGTGATGTATATTCTTAAGGAAGAAAACCTACATCAGCTCGACACTAAATTTGAAGTTGATTGCCGATTAACTTTTTCCGTGAGAAAAAAAGAATCCCAACGAATCTATGAAAAATTCAGCCAAATGCACCCTTTAAAAATCACTTACCTTCGCTCTGAGTAAAATAGGGCTTTAATAATTCCACAAACCATTCTGGGGGCCTGACAGGCTTCCTGGTGTTTCTGTCAACAAACACCAGGGTTGTTTGACCAACTGAAATCAGTTTGCTCTCGGCATTTAATATCTCGTAATCAAACTTCATCCTGATATTGGGCATCTGCTTTATTGTTGTACGAATAGTTAATACATCATCATAGTGAGCCGGGTGATAATATTTTGTCCATAAAGAAATAACCGGCATCATCACCCCCTCTTTCTCTAAAGAATTATAGTCAGAACCCAGGCTGCGCATGGCTTCTTCTCTTCCAATCTCAAAATATTGGGCATAATTTCCATGATAGACATAGCCCATTTGATCGGTTTCGCCATAACGTACTCTAAGTGTGGTATTGTGCTTATACATACATATAATGTTTGTGGAATAATATTTGATAAGGCACTTAATAACCTCAAATCAGTTTACAAATATAATGATATTAAATCTGTATATACCTAACCTAATAAAAATAAAAGTGATTCTATTTACGGAAGTGTAAATCCTTAGTATTGTTGGTAATTAGTCGTCAAAGGTATAAATATTAAGGGTGGCATCCAATTTTAATTAATTGTTAACTACAATTTTTTTCAATTTCAATGAATTATTAATAATGAATATTTCTTTAAAAGTCAAGACTTGATTAATTTTTTTTTAAACGAATATTACTACACCTTTGTTGAAAATTAAGCAGAAGTTTCTAGGGTAGTAACCTCCCTGATGAAATAGTAGAAGGCAAAACTGATTAAAGATACAAAAATCTAGCACTGCAACATGGATTTAATGAAAAAAACAGCTACTGAAGTCTGGAGCGATTGCCTGTCGGTAATCAAGGACAACATCAACAATCAGAGTTACAAAACATGGTTTGAGCCTATTAAGGCTGTAAAACTCGAAAATAGCGTTTTAACTATTCAAGTTCCCAGTCAATTCTTTTATGAATGGCTAGAAGAGCACTATATCCAATTATTGAAGAAAGTAATAAAAAATGAATTAGGCTCATCCGGAAGGTTAGAGTATAGCATAGTGATGGACAGTAACTATCCTGCACAAAACCAACCTTATGCCATCAAGGTTCCTGCCAAAAACCGGTCAGCCGTAAAGAATCCTTCTGTAGCTATGCCTGTTAACATCAATCACGATAATTCTAAAGAAATACCAAACCCCTTTGTTATTCCGGGACTCAAGAAAATCAATGTCCAGTCGCAACTAGTAGACAGTTATTCTTTCGATAATTTTGTGGAAGGCGATTGCAACCGCCTGGCCAGATCAGCAGGATATGCCGTGGCCAGCAAACCCGGAAAAACGTCTTTCAATCCGCTGTTGATCTACAGCGAAGTAGGACTTGGTAAAACACATCTTGGCCATGCCATTGGACTTCAGGTGAAAAACAATTTTCCTGACAAAACCGTGCTGTATGTCTCTACCGAGCAGTTTACTCAGCAGTTTATCGATGCCGTAAAAAACAACAACCAGAATGATTTTGTCCATTTTTACCAGATGATTGATGTTTTGATTATGGACGATATACAATTCCTTGCCGGGAAAGAAAAGACACAGGATATTTTCTTCCACATTTTTAATCACCTGCACCAACGTGGAAAACAAATCATCATCACTTCCGACAAACCACCCGTAGAGATGAAGCACATGGAGCCGCGTTTGCTGTCCCGTTTTAAATGGGGTTTGGCTGCCGACCTGCAGGTGCCTGATTTGGAAACACGCATGGCCATCCTCGAAAAGAGGCTTTATAACGATGGTATTGAACTGCCCAACGAAGTAGTAGAACACATTGCCTACAGCATTAATTCGAACATCAGAGAGTTGGAGGGCGCGCTCATCAGCATCATTGCTCAAGCCTCGCTCAATCGTAAGGAAATCAATCTCGAGCTCACACGCCAGATGATTGAAAAGTATGTAAAAAGCAACAAGAAAGAAATTTCCATTGATTACATCCAGAAAATAATTTCCGATTATTTCGATATCCCTGTTGATAAAATCAACTCTAAAACACGCAAACGTGAAATTGTACAGGCGCGCCAGATGTCGATGTACTTTGCCAAAAAGTTTACAAAGTCATCGTTGTCTACAATCGGGCTCAACTGTGGCAATAAAGATCATGCCACCGTCTTGCATGCCTGCCGCACTATCAATAATTTGCGCGAAACCGACAAACAGTTCAGGCAATATATTAATGATATTGAGAAACGTATTCAGGGCTAGTGTGATTTCAGCTCTGGAAAATATTTCAATTGCATAAGTCAGAAATTATTCTTATCTTTTGCATCAGAAACGGATATCCGCTGATATCTTCTTGATACTTTAATACACTAAAATATAAGACCATGAAAAAAGTACTATTCATTTGTCTGGGCAACATCTGCCGCTCTCCGATGGCCGCAGGTATTTTCAACAAGGAAGCCCGGGAACAGAATATCGAAATAAAAGCCGATTCAGCCGGCTTTGAATCCTATCATATTGGTGATCCTGCCGACAAGCGCGCCGTTGATACCTGCACAAAACATAAGATTGATATTGCCGGCCATCGTGCGCGGTTATTCAGCGTATCGGATTTTGATAATTATGATGCGATTTATGCCATGGACCACAAAAACTACAAGGATGCAACTTACTTTGCCCGAAACAGTAACGACAAAGCTAAACTGCATTATGTTATGGATTTGATTAACCCGGGTAAACACGAAAGCGTTCCTGATCCTTATCTGGCTGAAGAAGAAGAGTGCGACAAGGTTTACCACATCCTTCGCAAAGCAAGCCGCAATTTACTGAAGGAAATGAAGGAGAATTAAGCTTAATTTATGAGCATCACGAAGAAGACGATTGCAGAGGCTGCCGACAGAATAAAATTCTACATCCATCGCACACCGGTTCTCAGCTCTTCACTTATCAATGAAATCATTGGAGCTGAAATCCATTTTAAATGTGAAAACTTCCAGAAGGCTGGTGCATTTAAGGGCCGTGGCGCCCATAACGTATTATTCTCTCTGAGCGATTCTGAGATAAGAAATGGTGTTATCACGCATAGTTCGGGAAACCATGCCGGCGCCCTGGCTTTGGCAGCTAAAACCCGCGGCACACAAGCATATATCGTCATGCCCGAAACGGCTCCTGCTGTAAAAGTAGCGGCTGTAAAAGCCTATGGAGGTCAAATCACCTTTTGTAAGCCAACACTTGAAGCACGCGAAAGCACCTTAAGAGAAGTACAGAAAAAAAATCATCCGGTAGAGGTGCATCCCTATAATGATGAAAAAATCATTGCCGGACAAGCCACTGCTGCCAGAGAATTCTTCGAGGAACATCCTGACCTGGATATACTGCTGGCTCCTGTCGGTGGTGGCGGGCTCCTTTCAGGTACTGCTCTGAGCACCAAACACTTCTCACCCTCCACTCAAGTGATAGCTGCAGAACCAAAAGGCGCAGATGATGCTTATCGCAGTTTTACTTCCGGAGAATTTGTTCCCTCCCAAAACCCACAAACCATTGCCGACGGATTGCTAACCAGCCTGGGTAGCATCACGTTTCCTATTATTAAGGATTTGGTTTCGGATATTTTGACCGTGGAAGAAGCATCGATCGTCAGGGCAATGAAACTCATCTGGGAAAGAATGAAAATTATTGTGGAACCTTCATCGGCCGTGCCTCTGGCGGCGGTTCTTGAGAACCCTTCACGCTTCCGCGGAAAGAAAACCGGAATTATTCTCTCAGGTGGAAATGTCGATTTAAATAAACTCCCATGGAACAAGTAATAGCAAGCCATACAAAAGGAAAACTTTACCTCATCCCCACCCCCATCAGCGAAGGAACGGCCAGCAATGTTCTTCCTTCAAACCTGCTCAAATTTGTGGAGGAAGCCGAAGAGTTCATCACCGAAAATATTAAAACTACGCGCCGGTATTTGCGCTCCATTGGTTTTAAAGGAGATTTCGACCAAATTCCTTACCACCTCATCAACAAGCATACTTCAGAAAATGAACTCCCCGGATTTCTAAAGGGGGCGGATGAAGGAAAAACAATCGCCTTGTTTTCCGAAGCCGGAATGCCCTGCGTGGCTGATCCGGGAGCAATGGTGGTGAAAATCGCCCATCAGAAAAACATTACAGTCATCCCCGTAAACGGGCCCTCTTCGATTATGTTGGCACTGGCAGCCTCCGGATTTAACGGTCAGAATTTCGCTTTCAACGGATACCTGCCAATTCAATCGGCCGACCGGACGAAACAAATCAAAAAATTCGAAGGAAGAGCGAAGTCAGAAAATCAAACACAAATCTTTATTGAAGCGCCTTACCGAAACAATCAGCTTTTAGAAGCCTTTTTAAAAACCTGCGAACCGGATACGTTGCTGTGTGTGGCATCAGAAATTACAGGTACAAATGAGTTTATCAAAACCCATCCGGTAAAAGCCTGGAAAAAAAACAAGCCAGATCTCCATAAAAAAAATACAATCTTTTTGATTTACAAATGAGACCCGTTTAATAAGTTGGTATGTTATTAAGTTTGTACGCTTTCAAGTTTGTACGTTTTATGCTGGATATCATTATATTATACGTGTTATGGTGTTTTGATAGCATATTAAAAACTGGTTAGTAAAACATTAGGGGGAAACCTTAATCTGTGTGAAAAACTCACGTATATAAATTATCCTGATTGTCCGTTCTATCTCCCCGGAGGCGATGAACAGCATTAACCCTGTATGAAATGCAGGGCAATCTGCTATAGTTTCACTCTTACAATCCTAAAAGGATTGAACGTGATTTGGGCAATGATTAGTTCAACCCTTTGCAGGGTTGTTGGGTGGTATGAGAGGCTCATTCCCAAGGGTTTCACCCATGGTTAATGCCGTTTATCCACTTCGTGGATTTTTTCAATCTTTCTTAATTCATCAGTCTATTACGTCGGAGGTATTGAAAAGCCCTTTAAAGAAGGGCAAGTCACTACAGAACTCATATCTAAATTCAACTTTGGTGACCTGCAAAAACGATTGGGTTAAACAATAGGCAACTGGCGAAAGGCTATTTCATGCACTGGCATTAGCTAAAATACAAAGCCATGAAAAAAAATACTTCGGGAAAAAATTAGAACAATTAAGACCTGCTTTAAAAATTCTTTGTAAGACAAACACTTTTTAGGCTCAACCCATAAACAGAAACTGCCGGACAAATTGCCCGGCAGCTCCATCTCTCAGCAAATATCTTTTAGTGCTGATGTCCTTCAGGACCATGAACGTGACCATGGTCTAGTTCTTCCTTGGTAGCATCGCGTACATCGATAATCTTTCCTGTAAAGTAAAGTCCTTTACCCGCCATCGGGTGGTTAAAGTCCATCTTTACGGCCGTATCACCAACTTCTTTAATAATACCATTCAACTGATTGCCCTCGTTGTCTTCCATCGGAATCATCTGCCCTTCCTGAAGCAAGTCTTCGCGAAGTTCTCCGTCAACCTCAAAAAGGTTTTTAGGAACATCAACAATGGCATTATCCTGAACTTCACCATAAGCGTCATCGCTTTCAATCTTAAATTCAAACTTCTCTTCGGGCTGCAGGCCTTCGAGATTTTCCTCAAATTTTGGAAGCATGTGACCTGATCCGTAAAGGAATACAAAAGGCTTTTCTTTTTCAACCTTTTCTACTACAGATCCTTCCTTGCTTTCTTCCTGCAACTGATATACCAGCGTGACTACTTTGTTGTTGTCTACTTTCATAAATTTTTTCCTTTTGAATGCTCTCAACTCTGAGCATTAACTTATTCTACTTAAACTAATTACGCTGCAAAAATATAACTAATTATTGGGCCGGGCACCAAAAGAGTCCATTTTTTTGTAATTTCCCTCGCAATTGGTCGTCTAATGCATAAACTAACAATATTGTGACAGAACCGGTATTACGAATTAAAGGCCTGACGAAAAGTTATGGCAAGTTAAAAGCTGTTGACAGCCTGAACCTGGAAGTAAGGCGCGGACAAGTATTTGGAATTTTGGGGCCCAATGGAAGCGGAAAAACCACCACGCTCGGTATTATTTTGGATGTTTTACATGCCGATGCCGGTGAATTTTTCTGGTTTGGCGAAAAAGCCACCGCCGATCACCGTAAGCGCATCGGAGCTATCCTCGAAGAGCCTATTTTCTATCCTTACCTCAGCGCGGTTGATAATTTGAGAATTACAGCATCCATCAAAAAGATTTCCTACGAAAAGATTGAGGAAGTGTTGGATATTGTGGATTTGCTTCACCGTAAAAATGATAAATTCAAGACCTATTCTTACGGGATGCGCCAGCGCCTGGCCATTGCCGGGGCGCTGCTTTCCGATCCGGAGGTGCTGATTTTGGATGAGCCCACTAACGGGCTCGACCCACAGGGCATTGCCGAAATCCGCGATTTGATAATCCAGATTGCCAACCGCGGTATCACCATCCTGCTGGCCAGCCACATGCTCGATGAAGTGCAAAAAGTGTGTACGGATGTGGCCATCCTGCAAAAGGGAAAACTGCTGGCCACAGGAAGTGTGGAAGAAGTACTGCACGACAGCAAGACTATCGAAACAGCGTCAGACGACCTTTCACAGCTCGAATCAACGCTTAACCTGATGGATGAAATTCATTCGGTAAAACAGGAGAACGGAAAGCTCATAGTGACGGTGGATGATGAAATGACCACTGCCAAACTCAACCAATTGCTGTTTGAAAAGAATGTGGTCCTCACCCACCTGACGCTGCGCAAGAAATCACTCGAGCGCTACTTCCTCGATGTCATTGCTAACCAATCTTAATCAAAAATTATGTTTCATTTACTGAATATCGAATTTAAAAAACTGTTCAAATACAAGACTTTCTGGATTTTAACCGGATTGTTTTTCCTGCTTACGGCTTTAGTCTTTTTCGGAATCCAGGGTTTTATCGATGAGGTGACCAGCGACACCAACCGCCGCAGCCCTATCGCCATTCCCACCATGTCGATTTACAACTTTCCGGATATCTGGCACAACATCACTTTTCTGGCGGGTTATCTGAAAACCATCCTGGGAATCATTTTTATTATCCTGATGACGAACGAGTACCATTTTAAAACCGTTCGTCATAATATTATCAACGGCTTAAGCCGGATGGATTACCTGAAAGGGAAAACGATGCTGATGCTGACACTCTCATTCGCGCTGGCTGTCATTATCCTGGTAGTGGGGCTGATACTCGGAATCCAGGCAACTCCCAACCTCACGTTTGCTGTAGCCTCAGAAAAAATGCTTTTCGTTGCCGGGTATCTTTTCGAAACCATTGCTTACCTGGTGTTTGTGATGTTTATCGCCATCCTTTTGCGCCGCGCCGGACTGGCCATCGGGTTGTTGCTGCTTTACACCTACATTATCGAACCCATTTTGGCTTACAAACTTCCGGATGAGATCGTGCCTTATTTGCCATTGCAGGCGATTGGTAACATTATCCAGGTGCCCAACACTCAGCTCATGCGACTTTTTGGTGTTGAATTCAGTGATGGAATGTCAGTAGCAGCTATTTTTATCACACTCGGATGGACCGTAGTTTTTGCCTTCGCAAGCATCATGCTGATGAAGAAAAAAGATTTATAAACCATGCGACTGCCAAATAACAAAGCTATAGGCTGCGAAGCGGACAAAACGGAAAAGGGTGAAAAGCAAAAATCTTTGAAACGGGTATTTTGCTGAACCTATCAGCATGCAGATAGCTGAAAAGGGCAAGGGTGTTAGTGATGCAACTATCAGCAAAAAGAATCCGTATTTGTGCAGGTATCTTTGGTATTTATCAAAATACCTCCGCCGGGCATAGCGGAATAAGATAGTAGTATTAAGAAATCGCCCGAAAAAATACCCAACCAGTCCGGCACCATAAGAGATTAGCGCCAGGAACAATACGATTTCAATGTAAACGATTAATGATCCCATCTTCAGGGCCCAAATCATAAACAGCTCTGGCGGAATAATTCCGAAAAATATTTCCGACAGCGTATAAATCAGGTACATGAGCATCGGCTGATCGTAGAGCGGTTGCAGGTATTCATCGAAATGCCCCTCCGGTGCAAACCGCTGAAGCAGAATAAACGCCCCCACAATGGCACCCAGCCACAGCAGTCCTTGAATCAGGTTGCGTAAAAAAAATTGATATCGTTCAGGAATTCTCATTTACTTTCGCCCATTATTGGCGTTCAAAGATAGTTATTTGTATTCCGATTCATGTAAATTGTAAATGAAAATGTCTGATTTATTATGGCCAGAGGATATGCAGCTTTAGTGCCCTGATTTGAATAAGTCATTCACAAAATAACTCTATCAGGCACTTCGTAATCTAAAAGAGTTAATGGTTAAATAAATACCCTGACAAATAAATCTTTAGCAAATCTGTCAGGGGTGCTCTATTTTTGTTACTAATGAGCGGGCTAAAACAGTAGTAAAGCACTGATTCCTATGGAATCCTCTCCGATTTAAATACAATCAGTTTCTCTCGCGTCATATCGTGCATGGTATATTGAATACCGCCGAGGCCCATTCCGGAAGTGTCGCGCCCACCGAAAGGCATCCAGTCGACCCGGAAAGCGGTGTGGTCGTTGACCATCACGGCCGTGGCGTTAAGCTTGTTTCCGGCTTCCAGCGCCACATCCACATCAGATGTGAACACCGCGGCCTGGAAATGCAGGTCGAGGGCGTTGGCTCGGTCAATGGCCTCATTCAGGTCGGCATAAGCATACACACAAACCACCGGACCAAACACTTCTTCCTTCGATACTTTGGCGTTTTCTGGAGGGTTCAGCAATACTGTGGGCTGGAAGCAGGTCTCCGAGATACGCTGACCACCGCACAAGAGCTCAGCACCGCTGTCCACAGCTTCCTGCACCCATTCCTCTACCCGGTTCACTTCATAGGGCGTAATCAAGGGTCCTACCTCTGTATCCTCTTCAAGCTGGTTCCCTACCTTCAGCTTACTCGCTTGCTCCGCCATTTTTTCGGCCACCTCTCTGGCAATCTCCTGCTGCACAAATACGCGTTGCACCGAAACGCATACCTG
Organism: Bacteroidales bacterium; assembly: GCA_041694335.1. GTDB lineage: Bacteria > Bacteroidota > Bacteroidia > Bacteroidales > JAIPAH01 > JAIPAH01. The sequence goes on along the minus strand of JASMTJ010000304.1, from coordinate 7,888 downwards.
CCCGGCATGATAAAACCCGCCTTTCACCAGCAGCGGCATCATCTTTTCAATGTCGGCATTCTTTTCCACGATAACAGGTGCAGAGCCGCCATGCTCGAGGGCGCAGCGTGTTCCGGGTGCCAACTTCGAGCGAAGCTTCCACCCCACTTCTGCTGACCCGATAAAGGAGAAAAAATTAATCCGCTTGTCGGACACCAGCTTTTCCGCCACTTTCTTGTCGCACACCACAGGCTGGCACCATCCTTCGGGCAGTCCTGCTTCTTTGAGAATACCTGCCAGCTCAAGACAAGAAAGCGGTGTAGAGGATGCCGGCTTCACCAGCACAGGACAACCCGCTGCTACGGCGGTTACCACCTGGTGCACAATCAGGTTGAGCGGGTGGTTAAAGGCGCTAACCGAAAACACCACGCCAATGGGTTCGCGGGTGGTAAATCCCATGCGGTGCACGGATGCTTTGGTCATGCCCATCGGGATGTGTTCTCCTTTGAGCTGGCCGATATGCGAGGCGGCCAGCTTCACGCCATTGATGGCACGCAGGACCTCAACCTTGGAATCCTGGTAAGGCTTGCCGCCTTCGTGGGCTGCTGTTTTCGTAAGATGTTCTATTCTCGACTCCATTATGGAAGCCGTTTTTTCTAGGATGGCAATACGCTCATAGGGTGGCAGCCAGTTCTCGCGGTCGGCAAAGAGGTGATGCGCCCTTTGAAGAGCTTCTTCCACCTGCTCCTCTCCCATTAAAGGCACTTCTTTAATCAGGCTTAAATCGTAGGGTGATGTGACTTTTAACATACTATTCGGTTTTTATTTTTTAATATCATCTAAAATCTAAATTGGTTGAGAGTAAAATGCAACTATAATTACAGAAAAATTCAAATAGTACAATCGTATTAAAAATCTGTTTGAATCAGTTGCATTTGTATCATCTGTGTGCTGCTCTTTGAAGAATTGGCCACTGATTTAACTGATGAGACTGATTTGTACTGATAATTGCCTGGCCTTTCAATACTTATAGGCCTCACCATTGGCATAAATACTCATCGCAATATATAAATTCTCTTTTTGTGCCCATTGTGCATTCTTTGTGACCCTTGTGGTTTAAAGTATTCGTTTCAAATCTAACCACAAGGGCCACAAAGCATTTCACTAAGAACACAATAACCTTTTAACTAAAATTTTCCAATCAACAGCCCCGACACATTCCAGGCGCTGAAACTGAATTGGATTTGATGACTAATGAAACCACGCTCATACCTCTTGTAAATCCTTATCTTGAATTTCGACATTAAATTTGACTTTTGCATTTAAGGCCCGGAAAACTTTCATTATTGTTTCGAAACGCGCATCAGTCAAATTATTCTCAATTTTTGAGATTTGAGCTTTTTTCACTCCCACCAATTGACCTAACTGATCTTGCGTCAAATTTCGTTCTTCTCTTATTTTTTTTATTGTTTGGCCAAGAATATCCAAGCGCAACTCTTCTTCAAAAGCATCACGCTTTTCCGTTCCAATCGCTCCAATATGTTTGTCAATCAGCTCATCAAGACTTTTTTTTCGTAATCTGTTATTTTTCATGGCTCTTCATTTTTGTTGGAAATACTCTTTTCTGATCTCCTCTGCTTTTAAAATCTCTTTCCTTGGCGTTTTCTTTGTCTTTTTTACAAATCCATGTGTTGCAATAACTAGTGTTTCTGAATCACCAATTTTATCCCAGAATGCCAGTAGCCTGTAAAGCTTTTTGTTATATTTTGTTCGTAATTCCCAAATTGTTTCGTTAAGCTTCTTCAATAACTCCGGATCTTTGACTTCCTGAGCCTTTCTGGCATTATAATATATTTTTTCTCTGGTCTTCTCATCTAAAGATTCAACAAAGTCTATAGCTTCACCCAGTAACTCAATTTTAAACTTTTTCCTCATTGATCGCTATTTACAAAGTTATATGTTTCTTGTTTAGGAAACAAGTGATTACTTAGAATTCCCCAATTAACAGCCCCGACACATTCCATGCGCTGAAGCTGTTTCCTGCGGGAGGGCCGGCCGGAATAACAACTTCGATGGTGTGATGACCCGGCTCCAGATGCTCCAGGTTAATATACTCCGGATTAGTGGCCCCACCGGGGCACCACCCTGAGCGACTCAGGTCGGAGGAAGAAATTCCATTCCAGAAGTTCCCCGATGCAGGGTTCCATGAACGAAAGGCGCTGCAGTCTTCCCGCCAGGGGATGAAACTAAACACCTCCTTGCCATCGATAAAAATCCGGTTGATTTTCTGGTTGAACTCATCGCCGCCACCCCAGCCGCCGTGTCCGGTGGAGATGTATCGCAACTGCAGTGAGCTCAACCCTTCAGGCACATCAAACTTTACACACAATGTATCGTTTCTGAACAAACGCGAATATTGTTGTCCTGACATTTCCAGGATATTTAAGGTGTTGAACAGGTTCTCTGCAAAGAATTCCGGCTGCTCTTCCTTCCGCTCCTGCGATTCAGGGTGGTAGTCAAGTGACAAAGAAACGATGTGCCCGCCTTTATCGTAGTTGGCGATGTAAGCACCAATCCAGACTTCCTTTCCGGCGAAAGCCCGGATGGCCGATGTCACATCCTGCTCATACAAAACGCTGTCTTTCCACTGCAACCCTTTTACGGTACGCTTGTCGTTATAGTGCCCCACACCAAAAGGCGTGAAAAAGCGCAACAGCTCAACCGGAGGATTGTAGTCCGCGGTTTTCCTGAAACCATGATAAGTCCGGCCTTCACTATCAGAAAATGAGGGAAGCACTTCAACGCTGTCGCGTAAAGCGTCTAAAAAAGAAAGTTGTCCTTTTTCAGGATCAATCAGAAATACAGAACCTGTGCGGTCGTAGGCATCGCCGTTCGCTTTTTCGATAAGCTTCAAAAACACGGTGTGGTCCGGCAAATCGGGAAGCTTTACTTTCCGGAGTGCCACCGTACCTTTAGAAAAATGGTAGACGCTGTCAGTGTCCGTTGCCATGGGATTTTTAATCGGATTGCCAAAGCTCAGCTGCACTTCCTCAAATACACTGATGGTTCTCACATGATTTTCCGCCAACCGGGCACTGTATTCACCCCGGCTCAACTCTTTGCCCCAGTGCTCGGGTAAAGCCACACCTCCTTTTTGTTCTTCTGCTTCAACGGCTTCATATCCGTATGAGCCGTTCACAACCACCTTCATCACTGCACCCGGCAGCACACCCAGCGAAGGGTAAGGAGTGGCGGGCAAAGGAAGCGCAGGTGCATACCAAAAATCAACGGTATTGGAAAAAATCACTCGTTTGGCAAGCTTGCAGTAGTAACCGTTAATCGTGTCGGTTTGGTCAGTGTAAATAAAAAGGCTGTCGGGCGAAAGCGTTTCGCTGTAATAAATATTGTGGTGCGGCATTTCGGCAAGACGGTAGTATTTTTTTCCCGGCAAGGATATATATTCCTTTTCGGGAACAACAGTTTCTATTAACGATGAGTAATTGCGCATAGTTTCAGCCATCATATGTACTTTTCCGGCAGTAACTGCCTTTATATCTCCTGAAGAATCGACAGAAGAGTTTTGGAGGGGCAAATACGAAATCCTGACTCTTTCCTGTGAAAACAGATTTCCATTAAAAAGCATCAGTAAAAGAAGTGAAAATGAAGTGAGAATAAACTTTGATCGCGCATCCATTTTGTAATGATTTTAGTGAATTTGATAGGTGAACGAAGATAAATAAAAAAACTTTAGTAGCTTTATGCCATTATTAATCACTAAAACCACTATCTATGAATTATGGAGATCTCAACCAACCTGCCGTAAAGGAAGAAAAAATCTTTTTAACCAGTTATGCCATTCGCAAACTTGATTCTTTGCGTAAATGGGCGATGTTCTTCGCTGTACTGGGATTTATTTTTATTGGTATGGGAATTTTATCGATGATCGGCTTTGCTTTTTTCGGCTTATCTGAAGCTTTTATGCCACAACATATGCCCAATCAGATGCCTGCTCAAATGCCCACCGCGCTGAACACGATAAATATTATTATAACCCTAATCGCTGTTGTAATCTATTTCATCCCTGTGCTTTACATGTACCGCTTTTCAGTACGTACAAAAAAGGCTATCCTGAAAAACAGTTCAGAGTCCTTTGAGCTGGCTATTCAGGCACTGAATTATCATTTCCAGTTTGTTGGAATCCTGACCATCATTTTCCTGGTCTTTTATGTTTTCTTTATTGGAATATTTATAATTTTTGGCACCATGTTTATTTAGCCTGAATATTTCAGCTTAGGATTTCATTGTTAAAAGCAATCATTCAAATGCACCAAAACCACGTTTTTGTTGTCATATACATATAACATTAGAACAACTTAAAAATGAAGAAGATTTACCAATTTATTTTAGCAACCTTTTTGTTGATTATCACCATAACATCAACAGGACAGGTAGCCTACAGCCCTGTGGTTGAATCGTTAACCCAGGAAATTACAGAAGAAAGCCTGATGGAACTTGAAAACCCACTTACTGGTACTGTACCAACTATCATTGGCGGTGAAGAGTACACCATTGCCACCCGGAATGCCTTTACGGAAGGCAATGAAAAGGCAGCACAGTGGATTTATGAGCGCTTCGAAGAATTCGGTCTAGAGCCATGGTATCATGAGTATGATGCCAATGGAACAAACGTACTGGCTAAGATTGAGGGTAGTGAATATCCTGATCAGCAATATATTATTTGCGGTCACTATGATAATATGCCAACCGGATCATTAGCTCCCGGAGCTGACGACAACGCCAGCGGAACGGTAGCCGTTTTAGAAGCCGCACGCATTTTGGCCGATCAGTCGCCAAAATACACTGTCATTTTCGCTCTCTGGGATGAGGAAGAATACGGACTGATAGGCAGCGAATACTATGCGGAAGAGGCTGCTGATAACGGAGATGATATCCTTGGTGTTATCAACCTCGATATGATCGCCTGGGAATCGGAAGGGGATTTCATGGTCTCCATAACCAACAACGACATTTCAAATGATTTCACGATGAACTTCGTGGATATCATGAACCTATATGAGCCGGAAATGGAAAACAACTTTATCACTACCACGGCCAGCGACCATGCCAGCTTCTGGAACGAAGGCTATCCGGCACTCTTGCTCATCGAGGATATGGACGACTTCAATGATTACTATCACACTACAGCCGATGATGTCACCATCCTGAACCTGCCTTATTTCGAGAAATTGTCAAGAGCTGCTTTTGCAGGATTAATCACCTTTGCTTTTGATTATTTTGTAGAGATGGATCATGAAGCACTACTTTCTGGACCCTCCACTGCTGCCCGACAGGCCAAACTGGTAGTAGAGGATCTGGAGGAAATGGATGGCGGTGACAACGAGCCCCGGCTTTACTACAGTGTTAACGACGAGGAGTTTGAATATATCAATGCTTATGATTCAGATGAAGACACGCTGTTCTTTCTTATTCCCGGCCAACCCTTGGCTACATCAGTAGATTATTACTTTGCGGTGCAAGGCGATGATGGCGGTTATATTGCCACACTTCCAACAGGCGGAAAGGGCGTTAATCCTCCGGGAACAGAAGCGCCGGGAGAGTTTTACAGCTATATCGTGGATGAGATTTACAATGAGGACTATTGCTCAGGGAACACACCTCTCGACATTGTGGACAACGGCACCATGACCGACACGATCTTTATTGAAGATGAGGGAGTTATTCTGGATGTGAATGTTATGCTTGATATTACTCACAGCTATGTTGGCGACCTGGTAATCTCGCTTAAAGGCTCTAATGAAGAGGTGACTGCGTTGACTATCGCTAATGGTGGCGGAGGTAATGATTTCGACCAAACCATTTTCGATGATGAAGCCTCCCAAAGCATTATCAATGGCTCAGCACCTTTCCAAGGCACTTATCAGCCACAACAGCCATTGTCGGTGTTCGACGAGTCTGACTTGCAAGGAGAATGGGTACTTACAGTGACAGACAATTATTCATCAGATGATGGAACCCTGGACGATTGGTGCCTGATGATCCAGTACGGACCTGTTTCGGGAGTAGGCGCAGATGCTGAACTGGTAACAGAAAACAATATGAATGTTTATCCTAATCCCGCAAGCGATATTCTGAACATCAAGCTTTCTGTCAAAGAAAAAACCAGCGCTTCCATTGTTATTTACGACATGTTTGGACGTGAGGTTAAATCGATTCGCCAACAGAACTTTAACGCCGGAAACCACAGCGTTATTACCAACCTGAATGGCTTAAGAGCTGGACAGTATATTGTCAGAATGAACTCAGGTTCAGAAACGCTGACCAGAAAATTAATCATAAACAGATAAAAGTGTATCAATGAATTTAAAAAACCCCACAGTGTCAGGCACTGTGGGGTTTTTTCATAAGGTAAATAGAAATCCTGAATAGATTCTAGATAATATTCATCTTTTTCAGGCACTTTTCAATTTTCGCATAGGTGGCTTCGATATCGAAATCCAGGCCCACAGAGTAGCGAACAAGACCTTCGGATAGCCCCATTTCTTTTTGCAGGTCTTCAGGAACTTCTGATGAGGTGGAGGTGCCGCTATTACTGAAAAGTGTACGGAAATACCCAAGACTTACGGCCAGGTAACCGATTCCTTCCTGCTGCATGCATGTCATAAATTCGCTGGCTCTTTCCTTAGTTTCCAGGTCGATAGAAATCATACCCCCAAAACCAAACTCTTCATTCATTTGGCGCTTCATTTCTTCATGTCCGCGGTTGCCGGGCAGTCCGGTGTAATTTACTTTCAGTCCGGCTTCCTTGAATTTCTTTGCCAGGAACATCGCGTTCTCGCTGTGCTTCTTCATTCTGATAGGAAGCGTAAACAGGTTTTTATGAATGCTGGAAGCGCGCAATGGTTCAAGTACCGGGCCCAGTAACATCGCCGTTCCGTTGTTTACATCTATCAGAGAGTTAATAAATTCTTCGGAGGCGCAAATTGCTCCGGCTGTAGCGTCATTCTTACCATTCACAAACTTGGTCATAGAATAGACAACCACATCAGCGCCAAGCTTATATGGAGAAAAAATCAACGGTGTAAATGTATTATCTATCACCAACTTAGCTCCGAATTCTTCAGATATTTTCTTTAGCTCAGGAACATCAGAAATCTGGAGAAGAGGATTAGTCATTGTTTCAGTGTAAAGCATCTTGGTATTGGGCTTCATGGCCTTTTTTACCTGCTCAAGGTTGGTGATGTCTACAAAATCCACTTCAATTCCATAATCAGGCAACCAGTTTTTCATGAAAGCAAACGTACCACCATAAGTCGTCATGCTTGAAACAATATGGTCTCCTGATTTGCAGAGCTGAAGAATGGTTGATGTGATGGCCGCCATGCCTGAGCCAGTTACCCATGCCATTTCTGTTCCTTCCATCGCGGCAAGCGCTTTGGATAATTCCATGTTAGTCGGGTTCCAGTGGCGACTGTAGAGGAAAGCCTCCTTTTCACCATGGAAACATGCGGTCATATCTTCACCGCTTTCGAATGCGTAAGTTGCTGAGTCTGTAATCGGAGGATTCACCATGTACTGGTCAGAGAGATGTGCCGATTGCTCTAGTCCTGTGGCCGGATTAAATTTTTTCATAATATGTCGCTTTTTAATTATAGTTTTCTGATATAAAAATAGAAAGACCAAAGCCTATTAAACAAAATACTTAACATTTATTACTCATAATGTATATTTTCTGTAAATTTGTAATCATAAGTGAGCATTTACTATTAATCAAGTTATAAATATTAACTAAGTGCTATGTTGGTTGACGGCCTGGATAAAAAGATTCTGAATGAGTTGATGCGCAATGCCCGCACCCCTTTTGTTGAGGTTGCAAAAGTATGTAAGGTGT
>JASMTJ010000303.1:0-8882 GCA_041694335.1 Bacteroidales bacterium | reverse complement strand
ACCACGGAGCAGGCTGAGCAGTGCGCCATGATAGCGCATTTCAAAGGAAAATGTTCTGTATTGGAAGGAACTTTTGAAAAACTGAAAATGGCACGTGATGAAATGATCAGGCGCGAGCTTTCGGTAAAAATTGAATAAAAGATGACATTACTTATTTCTTTAGTAGTTATTGGCCTGCTTTTTCTGTTACTTGAAATCCTGGTGATCCCCGGGACTACGGTAGCAGGAATTATTGGTACAGCTCTCATTATTATTGCCATTTGGCAGTCGTATGAACAGTATGGCAGCCAGACCGGGCTGATTTTTCTTGGATCAACTATCACGGTTTCAATTGTAACGCTCTATTTTTCGCTCAGAGGACGAACGTGGAAGCGACTGATGCTAAATACAGAGGTGGAAGGAAAAGTGGATCATTTTGAAAAGTACCACCCGAAAGTAGGGGATGAGGGCGTTACCATCTCCAGACTGTCACCTATGGGCAAGGCCCGCTTCAATGACGATTATTTCGAAGTAAAATCCTTATCGGGATATATTGACCCTAATACAGAAGTTGTTATAAAAAAAATAGATCATAATTCAATTGTCGTAAAACCAAAAAATATTTAATATGGAAAATGAAGTGGTTATTTACATTGCTATAGGAATTGCCTCACTATTCGGTTTGTGGGTGATATTCTATTTTATTCCTGTAGGCCTGTGGTTTACAGCCTTACTTTCAGGAGTCAGGATATCATTGCTGCAGCTTGTATTCATGCGCTGGCGGAAGGTGCCCCCGCAAGTCATTGTCAGGAGTATGATATCGAGTACGAAAGCAGGCTTGAAGCTGGGCCGGAATGATTTGGAAGCCCACTACCTTGCCGGAGGGCATGTGCAGGATGTGGTAAACGCCCTGATATCTGCCGATAAGGCAAACATGGATATTGAGTTCAAAACGGCAACGGCCATTGACCTTGCCGGACGTGATGTGCTTGAAGCCGTGCAGATGTCAGTAAATCCGAAAGTGATTGAAACCCCGCCGATTACTGCCGTGGCTAAGGATGGTATCCAGTTGATTTGTAAAGCAAGAGTTACTGTAAGAGCAAATATCCGCCAATTGGTTGGTGGTGCCGGAGAAGAAACCGTGCTGGCCCGTGTGGGTGAAGGGGTGGTTTCATCAATTGGTTCGGCCGACACGCACAAGTCGGTGCTGGAAAATCCGGATTCTATCTCACGCGTGGTACTCGAAAAAGGACTGGATTCAGGAACAGCTTACGAAATCCTCTCTATTGATATCGCTGATATCGATATTGGGAAAAATATTGGTGCTGTCCTTCAAATCGATCAGGCGAATGCCGATAAAAATATTGCCCAGGCAAAGGCCGAGGAACGAAGAGCCATGGCTGTAGCGCAGGAGCAGGAGATGAAGGCGAAAGCCGAGGAGGCACGTGCCGAAGTGATCCAGGCCGAGAAGCAAATCCCAAAAGCAATATCCGAAGCTTTAATTGCTGGAAACCTTGGCGTGATGGATTATTACCGTCTGGATAACATCCAGGCTGATACCAAGATGCGGGAGTCGATCTCCAATCCGCCGGATCAGTCTTACGATGATGAATCTTTAGATAAATCAGGTGATAAGAAAGATAAAGATGAATAAAGATTATTAACTTTGTAACTCAAAATAAAACGCCTGAAACTCTCTTTCAGGCGTTTTTTAGTTAAAAAGAAGTGAGATGATTACGGCCAGTGAAAAGGAAGCTTTAGAGCGAAGAAAGAATTATCTGATTGCTTTGTTGCAACTCAATGAGGATTCGGGAGAGGCGAAAAAAATTAATCAGGCTTTAAACTATGCATTGACAAAATGCCCGGAGGCCAGGCATAGCGACAATACTCTTCTTGCGAAGCATGCCGTGGAAGTGAGTATAACAGTGGTGGAAGAGCTTGGCCTGGGTGTGAATACGGTGGTGGCAGCCCTGCTGCATATCGTTGTGCTCAACTGCGAGTATGAGGCAGATGACATTCAAAAAAAGTTTGGCGCTACGGTCAGGGAATTACTCGAGGGATTTAAGAAAATCTCGAGGATTAAAGTGGCTAAACCCTCGCTTTATTCGGATAATTTCAGAAACCTATTGCTTTCACTGGTTACTGATATCCGCGTTATCCTGTTAAAGCTGATAGACCGGGTACATATGATGAGAAGTCTGCAGGATGTGGATGAAAAAACACAAGCAAAAGTTTGTGAAGAGACTTTTTATCTGTATGCGCCGCTTGCTCACCGGCTCGGCCTTTACAAGCTGAAAACCGAGCTGGAGGATAATGCCATGAAATACACCTACCCGGAGATGTTTACCAGCATCACCAAAAGCCTGAGAGAAACCAAGCGGGCGCGCGAAGCGTATATCCGGGAGTTTATCCAGCCGCTGAATGCAGAGTTGAAATCGCATGGGTTTAAATTTGAGACAAAAGGACGCTCTAAAAGCATTTACAGCATCTGGCAAAAGATGCAGAAGCAGAAAGTAAAGTTCGACGAGGTGTATGATGTGTTTGCAATCCGTATTATTTTAGATAATACTATTGAGGATGAAAAATCAGACTGCTGGAGTGTTTATTCCATCATCACCAACAAATATGAACCTAACCCGAAAAGGCTGCGCGACTGGGTTACTGTTCCGAAAAAGGCCACCGGCTATGAGTCGTTGCACACCACCGTTCTGGGGCCGCGCGAGCGTTGGGTGGAGGTGCAGATACGCACACGCAGAATGGATAATGTAGCTGAAAAGGGACATGCCGCACACTGGAAATACAAAGAAGGTGCTAAGGGAACCTCTGATGAGGAAAGACTAAAAGCCATCAGGGAGATTCTGGAACGACCTGAATCGGCAGAGCTGGAGCAGAGTGCTGATGCGAAAATCGATCTTTACAAAGACACCATCTTTGTTTTTACTCCCGACGGAGAATTGAAAAAACTTCAGGCCGGCGCTACGGTACTTGACTTTGCCTACCAGGTGCATTCCAGAGTGGGAGAGCAATGCACGGGTGCCATTGTTGATGATAAAAATGTGCCTATCCGCTATGAGCTCAATAATGGCGAAACGATTAAGATCATCACCTCAAAGAATCAGAAACCGGCTCCTGACTGGATAAACTATGTTAAATCGAACCGGACCAAAACAAAAATCCGTCGCTCGCTCAGGCAGATGCAGCTCCAGCATACCGATGCAGGTAAGGCCACTTTAAAGCGAAAGCTGAACCAGATAAAAACACCATTCAGCGATGAAGTGGTTAATCATCTTTTAAAGCATTTCAAGGTTAAAACATCGCAAGACCTCTACGAAGGGATTGGCAGCCAGCAGTTCGATGTCAGTGGTTTAAGAGAAATCCTGAACCCCGGAACGGAAGAGGAAAAACCTGTTTCCGAAGAAATTCCGGTAAAGACTTCCGAAACGACTCATATTTCAAGTGGTTCTGATGTCTTGCTTGTCGACAATGAAAGTATCAACGATTATAAAATGGCTAACTGCTGCAAGCCTATTTTTGGCGATGAGATATTTGGCTTTGTCACAGTAGGGGATGGCGTAAAAATACATCGTGTGAATTGTCCCAATGCCAAACAGTTACGCGAGAAGTACAGCTACCGCATAATCGAAGCAAAATGGTACAAAGCATCTCAGGAGTCAGAATACTTGTCAGAACTTAAAATTACCGGAGAAGACCAGCTTGGAATGGTCAATAAGATCACAGATGTTATTTCTTCGGAGGCCAGAGCCAACATGCAGTCGATTAACTTCTCAAGTAACAGTGGTGTTTTTACAGGATATGTTACCATACATGTGAAAGACAATAAAGTTTTGGATTCACTGGTTTACCGGTTAAGAAAAATGCCGGGTATAGAGCAGGTTCTGAGAATAAGGTAAACCAGGGTTCACAAATAATCTATTCAATAGAATCAATATTTAATTTGTTAGATTTGCACTAATATTTCTACATGGCTATATGATTTTTCTTCATCCGGAATATTTATGGGGACTGTTGGCTATTGCCATCCCGGTTATCATACACCTGTTTAGGTTCAGGCGGTATAAGACTGTTTATTTCAGCAGCATTCAGATACTTAAAGCGGTTAAGTCTGAAACAAAAAAGCAGTCGCAGCTCAAGCATATTTTGGTTTTGATATCCAGAATATTGGCTATCATTGCTTTAGTGATTGCATTTGCACGACCTGTACTTCCCGGGCAAGAAAAGCGGCTGAACGCAGAGCAAACATATATCACCGTGTATCTCGATAATTCATACTCGATGCAAGTGGCCGGAAGAAGCGGGATGCTTTTGTCTGTGGCCCGTCAGAAAGCACTGGATATTGCAGATTCATACTCGTCAGCCGATCGTTTCCGGTTGATAACCAATGATTTTAATCCGGCAAGGTTAAGGTTCACGGATAAGGCTACCTTCATCAGCCAGGTAGAGAAAACCGGAATCAGCCCGGTTACCAGAAGCTTTGCCGAGATCTATCAACGTATAAAGAGTAATAGTGAATCTGAAAGCAAGGAAATATATCTGATTTCGGATTTTCAGAAATCCACTTTTTCTCCCGGAAAAATCAACGCTAAAGAAGCTTCTTATCATCTGGTTCCCGTGAAGGGAGTAAACCCCTCGAACCTTTATATCGACAGCTGCTGGCTTATAACGCCTTCAATGCCGCTTATGCAAACCAGCAAGCTAAAAGTAAAAATCCGGAATTCAGGTCAGAAAGATTATGAAAAACTTCCGCTGAAGCTAAAGATCGATGGCGAGCAACGTGCCTTGTCGGCATTCTCTATTCCGGCCGGAGGAGAAACAATAGTTACACTTTCTTTCCTTAATAAACGCAAAGGATTCCATAAAGCTCGCATCGAGCTCTCCGACAGTCCGATAAGTTTTGATAACGTGTTTTATTTCAGTTACAGAATTGCTGAGAAAATAAAAGTATTGGAGGTTTATGACCAGGAAGCCAGTCCCTACCTGGAGCGGCTTTTTGCTTCTGACTCACTCATTTCTTTCTCACAGTCCGAAAGGCTTAAGCTTAATTTATCTTCTTTAAAAGAGCAGCAGCTTATCATTCTTAATTCCCTCGACGGAATATCTTCAGGATTTGAGAACAAGTTAAGAGAAGTCAGTGAATCTGCCGATATTCTATTAATTCCGCATCCCGGCAAGGAACTGATAAATCAAAAGATAACCGAAGCCATTGGGGGATCGGAATTTGGTGATGCAGATACCGCTGCAATGAAAATAAGCTCGCTGGCTACCAGGCATCCATTAATGGATGGAGTTTTTTATCAGCGCATGGATGAAAACCAGGAGTTAAACATTAACCTTCCGGAGGTATATAATCATTACGTTTTAGAAAATGATTTCAGAACGGATGTGCTGATGCGTTTGGCCAACGGTAATCCTTTTTTAACGGCGGGAAAAAATGGCAAAACAAACATTTACACTTTGGCGGTTCCGCTCCAAACCTCATGGAGTGAATTTATAAGGCACCCGGTTTTTGTGCCGGTTATCCACAGGATGGCCATCATCAGCGATCGTACCAAGCCATTGTATTATGTTCCCGGCGATGAGAATTATATCGAGGTGGATACGCAGGTGGTTGATAATGCGATATTCAGGTTGGTTAACGAGGCAACCGGAGTTGAATCTATACCATCATTTGCTAGCAACAGTCAGGGACAGTTTATCCGACCATATATCGACAGGCCCGGTCATTACAGGCTATTGCAGGATAGCCTGACTGTTGATGTGCTCTCATTTAATGCCAGTCCGGTAGAGTCTGATCTTGCTACTTATAATATTGAAGAGCTTTCTGAAACTCCCGGTGTCAAAATATTTTCGGAAGCAGAGGCACCGGCGGGGAACAGTTTTAAAAAGGCATTGGCCGAAGAACAGGATGAGCGGAATCTCTGGAGGGTTTTTGTTTGGATAACGCTTCTTTTCCTCGCAATTGAAATACTTCTTTTGCGGTTTCTATAAGAATTATTTCTGAGGATTCATTTTTCACAGGGGTTGTTTAAAACTCCATTCTGAAATAATGTCAAAAAAATGTAATTTCGCACTCCGTGAGAATGGCAGGGAAATCGCTCTTTGCAATGTCGCAGTATCTCACGTTATGGGTTAAAGGAGAATTAAATGGCAGATAAGGACAAGACAAACGACAACAATCAAGACAATCAGAATCCGGAAGAAAACAACCAAAACGGCACATGGCACAAAACCGTTTCCTTAGGAGGAATGTACGAGAACTGGTTTCTCGATTATGCTTCTTATGTAATTCTTGAGCGTGCTGTCCCAAACATGTATGATGGGCTGAAACCTGTTCATCGCCGGATTCTTCATGCGATGCGTGAGCTTGATGACGGGCGATACAACAAGGTGGCTAACCTTATCGGGCATACCATGAAATACCACCCGCACGGCGATGCTGCCATTGGTGACGCGCTGGTGGCACTTGGGCAAAAAGACCTGCTGATTGACACACAGGGTAACTGGGGAAATATTCTTACCGGCGACAGCGCTGCCGCGCCACGTTATATCGAGGCGCGCTTATCCGAATTTGCCAAAGAGGTGGTTTTTAATCCGAAAATCACCGAATGGACCCTCTCCTACGACGGCCGGAATAAGGAGCCGGTCTGTCTTCCGGTGAAATTTCCGCTGCTGCTGGCACAAGGTGTGGAAGGTATTGCCGTTGGTCTGGCGTCTAAAATACTTCCGCATAACTTCAATGAACTGATTGATGCTTCAGTGAACGTTTTGAAAGGAAAAGATTTTACCTTGTATCCTGATTTTTTGGGAGGAGGGATGATTGATGTCAGCAAATATGCCGATGGAGCCAGGGGAAGCCGGGTGAGAGTGCGTTCGAAGATAAGCAAGGAAGACAAAAAAACACTCGTAATCTCTGAAATACCTTACGGCCAGACAACCAACAGTGTTATCGACAGCATACTTAGTGCCAATGAAAAAGGCAAGATAAAGATTAAAAAGATCGATGATAATACCGCTGAAAACGTTGAAATTTTAGTCCACCTTACTTCCGGAGTATCTCCCGACCAAACCATTGATGCACTCTATGCGTTTACTAATTGTGAGGTTTCTATTTCTCCTAACGCATGTGTAGTTGAAGGAGATAAACCACGGTTTGTAGGGGTGAGTGAGATCCTTGAAAAGTCGGTGTGGCAGACCCGCGACCTCTTGAAGCAAGAGCTGGAGATTAGAAAGGGAGAACTGCTTGAGAGAATCCTGTTTTCCTCCCTGGAAAAAATATTTATTGAGAATCGGATATACAGAGACATCGAAGAGTGTGAAACTTTTGAGGAGATTATTTCGACTATCGACAAAGGCTTGGAGCCTTTTAAAAAGGATTTCTATCGCGACATCACCCGCGATGACATCATTAAGCTTACAGAAATTAAGATCAAACGCATCTCAAAATATGACTCTTTCAAAGCTGATGAACTACTGAAAAAGCTGGAAGAAGAGCTGGCGGAGGTGCAGCACAACATCGATAATATTATCGATTTTACGATTGCTTTTTACAAGCACATCAAGAAAAAATTCGGGAAGGGCCGGGAACGGAAGACTGAAATCCGCGATTTTGAGAATATCGAAGCTTCCATGGCGGCTGTTGCGAACCAAAAACTTTTCCTCGACAGGGAAGGTGGTTTTGCCGGCACCGGACTGCGGAAGGCGGAATACATTACCGATTGCAGCGATATTGATGATATCATTGTGTTCAGGGCCGATGGAAAATTCCTGGTTACAAAAGTGGATGAGAAGGTGTACGTGGGTAAGGATATCCTGCACATCGATGTCTTTAAAAAGAACGATGAACGCACCATCTACAATATGGTCTACCGCGATGGTATGAACGGACGCTATTACGCCAAACGCTTTCCTGTTAAAGGAATTACGCGCGACAAGGAATACGATTTAACTAAAGGCAAGGAAAAATCGAAGGTCATTTATTTTACGGCCAATCCAAACGGAGAAGCAGAGGTCATTAGTGTGAAGCTGTATCCGCGCCCCAGAATGAAGAACACTTCGTTTGAATTCAATTTCAGCGAACTCAGTATCCGAAGCCGATCGGCCAACGGAAATATCCTCACACGATACGCCATTCGGAAAATCAGTAAGAAAGAAGAAGGCATCTCCACCCTCGGAGGCATTGATATTTGGCTCGATGAAAACGTGATGCGCTTGAACACGGAGGAGTATGGGCGTTACCTTGGATCGTTTAAGAGTGATGATAAAATTGTGGCTTTCTTTGGCGGGAAATATTTCAATTTCCATGGCTACGACCTCACCACACATTTTGAGGAAGATATTGATAAGATTGAGAAGTACGACGATAATAAAGTTTACACGGTGGTTTATTATCATGGCGAGAAGCAGAATTATTTTGTGAAACGCTTTTCGCTTGAGCCTTCGGAGAAACCCCAGCAATACCTGGATGATCATAAGAAGAGCAAAGTGATTTACTTTACGGATGAAAAATGTCCGCGTATTGAGCTGGAGTTTGATAACAGTAACCGAAGAAAAGAGCGTGAAAACGAAGAAATTAACCTGGCAGAGTTTATTGATGTAAAAAGCTTCAAGGCTATGGGTAATCGCTTAACGCGATTTGATATCAAGAAAATCCATGTGCTGGATCCGCTGCCTTGCGAAGATGAGGAAGAAAAATCTGATGAACAGGTAAGTGGAGGTAACGAAGGCCACGATATCCACCAGGAGGATAATGAAGATCAGGGTTTTGATCAGATGGAATTGAATCTGGATTAATTTGAAAATAAGATAAAAATGAAAGATAATAAGGTATTAGACATTAACAATGACGTAAAATGGATTGGGGTATTGGATCCTGATTTGGTGACCTT
>JASMTJ010000302.1:0-5563 GCA_041694335.1 Bacteroidales bacterium | reverse complement strand
ACGGTACAGCGCCAACTGCATCGCATGGCGGCTATCGCTGTCCTGGGCGACATCCAGGCCCAAACCGCCCTGGTCGGATTTCAGATAAGCCAGAATGGTCCAGTCCTTGGCATTCACCTGCGACCAGATCACACCCCGGTACTGCAATTCCGCCAAAGGTTTCAGTTCATCCGGGCAGCTCTCCACCGCCCGCAAATCCTGGCGGCTGACGCCGGGCAGGTACAGTATTGGAGCTTTGCCTTCAGGTAGCTCAATATCCTCAGCAAAACCGGCAATGGCGTATCGAAGCCAAATTGCCGGGCCGGTGCGTTTGTCCGGTGCGTAATCACCCAACACCATCAGCTCGGGCAGTTCGGCTTGCAGTACAGGAATTACGGCTTCCCACTGGCGATCACGATCGGGCCAGAGAATGCAGGCGGGGGCCACCTGGATATCCGGATTAAATTCCGCAGCGCCTCGTACGCTTTTAAGAAGGCATTCGACAACCTTCATACTTGGAGCTCCAAAAATTGATTCATGAAATCCACAAACCCAGCCGTAACTTCGCACGCCTTTAGTGAGTCTTCAGTGATTAACCCGGACTGCTCTAAAATCACATTCAACGACGAACCTGGTTTTTTCCTTTGCCCCACGGCAGTGAGTACTGCTTTTAAGAACTTCTCCGTTTCAGCTACCGATCTAATCGGATCACGATGGTCAACTTCCCAAGTATAGATATCCGTCATCACCTTTTTAATTTTTTGGATATTCACATCGTTCGGCTCAGGCCTATTAAACATAGGCACAAGAATATCTTCCAACGTTCCTCGCTCCGGCGTACTCCCCCAAACATAAACGGCCTTGTCTTCTGCTATTCGTCCAAAATTTGATCTACTTTCATTCCATGCTTGAACAAGAAAACCTTTACCATCGATTTCACCGAACTCCCGTGTCGTCTTGCCAATTATTTTTTCAAGCCCTTCGGAGTCAGAATCATAAAGAAAGAGATACTTGACGGACTCTGCAACCTCCTTGGCTCCATGAGAGAAGGTATTTGCCTGTTCAATTAAAGGAATATAATCTGATAGTAAAGACCTGACCTTCGCATGTTGCGTTTTTCCGCCACAATTAAATAAAAAAACATAGCTATCGTTCTTTTTCATAACTGAATCAGGCAAGAAAAACTTGTGAGTCATGTCAAGAGACATGTCCTTGGCGGCATGGTTTTTTACCGATTTCTCGAATAAGTGATGAAACGGCGATGGCATTTCAGAAAATTTCAAGCTTTCAACCCTGTAGCCCATCACTTTTTTTAGAACCATCCTGACAAAAGCAGAGTCATGTGGTCCTTCGCAGAAGGCAAGTAAGACTTTTACAGGTATTGTCATTGCGCCTTCCTCAGGTCCACATCCGCTGCTTCGACCAATTTAGAGAACTCTTTACCATTAAATTCACGGATATTTATGGAACCATCGTTACTCGGAACGAGAGCGTGGAAAGCAAAATCTCCCATCTCATCTTTGGGAATCATTTTAACAAATGAATCGATGCATTCTTTACTGTGACTCGTAAGAAATACTTGAACGTTAAACTCTTTCGCCAACAGGTGAATAAAAGGCGAAAAGCTACCAATTAAATTTGCATGAATAGCATTCTCAAACTCGTCAATCAAAACTACGCCATTTTCAGCTGAAGCAAAAAGCAGAGATGTAAAGAATATTCTCTGCAATCCCTCCCCGTACGAAGTCAAGTCCATAGACGTCTCAAAGATATCGTCATCGACTAAGAATCTCTGAAATTCATCCACGAGACGAATATCTTTTATCGTTGGAGCTACTTTATCCCTAATAAACTGAAATATTTTGGGCAGCAGTTTAGATTGGACGCTTTTATGGTAAAAGGCGGTATAGTGATGTGGTTCATTAAAAAAGAAAGGACTACTATAAACGACCTTGCTTAGTAATTTAATATTATCAGCTTGAGTCTCCCTATCACGACCTTGGTAGATTCGGGTAATAGATTCTAATTTATTGCTTTCGAAATCAGTAACTATCTCAACAGATTTCAGGTATCTTGCACGATCTAAAGAAGAATTCTCCTCAACAAAAGGCTTTATCTCAACAGAACTTCTTCTGTTATCAAATACACCTTGAACTGAAATAGTATCTGTTAGTTGGTCTGTCAACCATCTAGAGGGAATGTGATCCTCAGGTATCTTTCCTCTTCTGCGCAAAACGTCTACGATACCGTTGAAATCGTTTTGCTTACACAAAAGATAAATTGCTTCGAGCAAGGAAGTTTTGCCGCTATTATTCAGGCCCGCAAACAAATTTATCCTCGATATTTTGTTTACTTCTAGATCTCTAAGGCAACGATATTCGGACACATTAATAGATGAAAAATGATTGTCGATTCGATCGTAAAACACTGAGGTTTGTTCAACACCTTGAAGACTACCGCTGCGAGCCTTCTCGACTATGCCTCTTAGCTTTCCTAATGCTTCCTCAAGTTGCGGAGTTTGATCGGATGAAATAGCTAGTTGACCAAGAGTAGAAACATCAGCAACAACCGATCTAATTGCATCTTTTATCTTCTCTTTGAAGATAAGATCGCTAGTTCTATATGCCTCATTCAGGTTACGACATTCTTTTAACTTATCCAGGGCGCCGGGGTCTTTGATTATTTTAGACAAAGTGACTATATCATCCCGTTTTGAAATTGCGGCCTCTTGATATTTACCATTCCGCCCTGAATAATCAGAATCTTCGTCATCTTCTATGTGTTCTCGGGATAACCAACTAAAGAAGAGCTCCCGATTCTCTATATTGTTTGCAGGATTTGTTGTGTCCTCCCAGCCTAGCCATTCTTTTAGTGCAGTGTTGCGCGCAGCTTCGCGAAAAATTGGAAACATTGTTTCATTGAACTGGTCACCATAATCCGAATCTTGATATTGATTTGAAAGTGCCAACGCTCGAATACTTCTGCGAAGCTCCATTTTACTGATTCCCACTCTCTTGCAAACTTCGTCTTCAGAGAGCTGATATGTATTGATGAGTTCCTCCAAGAGTTTAGCCTGGTTCCATTCTCCCCATTTTCTATTGCCGCTAATATGCTTTAGAGCCATTAGAGTGAGATGGTGAACTTCATCTGAATCTTCGTAAATAACAACTGGGACTTTGCTAAAAATGTTCTTATCAAGCCGACCCAAGTCTATGCTCTTTTGGTCATATTCACTACTTAGGAGCTTTAGCGCCGCGACTCGACGATTACCTTCAACAACAACGAATCCGCCGCCTTTGAGTTCTCTTACTTGAATCTGGTCAACTGGCAAGTATCCATTAGATTTAAAACTCTCAACAAGATCTTGGACGTTTTGATTTTTATCGCCCACTATCAATCGGTATGTTCTGTTCGCTACATCTCGTTCTTTTACCTTTTCATCTGGAACATTCACCTGATCAGTTTCATGTATTAGGCGAAAGTTATTAGGATCCAAGTAGAGATTGCGTAGACTAATTTTCCGAGAATTTGCGCCCGGTTGTTTGTTTTCTTCAGACATTTTTAAACTCCCGTGCGACGCACTTCTCGGTAATTGTTATATGGTGATCATTTATACGTTCACCTTTGAATTTCTGGAACCAGGGCGCTGACTCAACGTCCTTGCCACGGTCTTTGGTCCATTTGATGTTGGGTTTGTCGCGGAGGATGCCGGCGCCTTTCTTTTTCACATCGGCGACGGTCATGAAGGGACGAATGTTGAGGCGCACGCCGTCGTTGAGGTCTGGCTCCCAGCCGATCGGTTGTTGTTCGATGGGCTTCCAGCGCACGAAGATGTCGTAGGGGGCTTCGCCTTCGAGGATCTGTTCAAGCTTTTTCTTCAGGGCTTCTGCCGCGGCGAGGCGTTCTTCGGCACCATCGATGCCATTGTTCTTGTCCTGCTTTTGGCGGCCGATCCAGTCACCCAGGTAGGTGTAGATCAGGGTTTCCAGGTTCTTGCGATCCAGCTTGTGGTAATTGACCAAGGCGGAGAAGCCATCCGGCAGGCCGTCCCAGATGTGCCAGATGAAGGGGCGGTTCTGGAAAAGTTTGCAGTGTTGGGTGAAGAACTTGTCCCGCAGCCAGGTTTCCAGGGTCTTGCCCGCATGGCCAGCACTCTTGAGAAGTTCTGCCAGAACATCGGTGGACCAGGCATCGCCGTAAGCGGCGGCCAACAGGTTCAGCAGACGGTCTGCGGCCGAGGCCTCACCACGAACCGGAGGGATACAGACGATGCCGTCTTCATCGGCGAAGGGCAGCAATGCCTCGCAGCGATTGACCCATTCACGCTGTTCATCGGCCAGCTCCATGTCGGCACCTGCCTGTGCGTCACCGCACGCAGACAGGTCCAGCTCGGCGGGCCAGCGGTAGCCAAGCAGGCGGGCAACGGCGACTTGCAGGACTGTGTCGTCCGTGCGGAGCGGACCTTCGGCTGTCCACTTTTCTACTTCGTCCCATACGACTGAACCACGGGGGTGGCCGTGGAAGATCCATTGGGTGGGGTCGTTGGTGTAAGGTTTAGGCAGTCCGTGAGGGTATTTTTCTTTGGCGACTTTAGTCCAGTAGTCGAGGTCGAATGGGACCTTAACCAGGGTGGCGTTGGTGACATTGAGCTTTTGATCAATTCGCCGCACCGCTTCGTTGTATTCAGGGGACGAACAGAAACACCAGATCGCAGAGAGGTCATTTTTCTCTTTAGGTATTATCGTTGCCGTATTGCTGTCGTAGTGAGGGCCGCAATGCAAACAAGTGGGCAAAATGTTCATTTGTGAAACTCTAACGCCATTTACTCCCCAAGCTTGCCAACCTTGCTTCCATCCGCCACTCGCATATTGAGTTCGAGAAAGCTCTTCCCTGTATTTTGCTAATTGCCCCTGGCCTTGCTCCCAAAGAATTATTTGGTTGTTTCCGTCATAATGCGTCGTATTCCTAACAGTTGTAGAGAATAGCTCGTAGCCAGCACCTATTTGGGGTAACTCGTGGTGGAAGAGTACAAAACGAGTATTGTCTCCTGTAAGTTGTCCAACAAAAGCCGAAGATAACTCTTCAAGCAAGTCGCCAACCGCATTATCGAACGCCACCCGCGAATCAGGATTTTCCGATTGCTTCCCCTGCTCCACACTCTTAACTTCCGTCGTCAGTAACTGCTCAGCCTTCTCAGCCGCGCTGCGCGACTCCGAAACATCCATCCCTCGTATCCGATTAGTCTGGTCCGCTACTCCAAACAGTCCACCGGATTCCTGAGCGTCATTGCCACGGCTGATAGAAATTAGCTGAACATTGAAGTCCCACATTGGGGTTTGAAAAGCCTGCGGTCCCAACCGGCCAATCAAATGCCAGGTGTGGTTTTTCAGCAGTTTCTCGCGGAACTTCTTGTAACTGGTAAGGAACAGCCAGTTCTGCGGCAGCACAATGCTGGATGTGCCGCCTTTGACACATAGCTCCAGGCAGCGGTCTAGGAAGACGGTAGCCAGGTCATTCTTTGCCGCCGGATAGTGCCGCTCACAAAAATCCCGCAACCGGTCACTTTGCTTGCCCCGGGCCAGGT
>JASMTJ010000301.1:0-13615 GCA_041694335.1 Bacteroidales bacterium | reverse complement strand
ATCCGACCCCAACTCTACTTTGATATCTCGTTCTGCAAGACGCTCCCACAGGTCAACAATATTACCCAGGTATGCAATCGAGCGGGGCTTTCTCCTGCTGCGCCATTCTTCAGCCATATCGATAGCCTCATCGGCATCTTCCACAATCTCATCCACCCATCCTTGCTCATGTCTTTTGCGCGCTGCTTTAGGATTAACTTCTGCTGTAATGCTCACCACGCCGGCAATATTGGCCGCCTTAGGCTGTGCACCACTCATACCTCCAAGACCGGCCGTAATAAACAGCTTTCCTTCGAGCCCTTCGCCCGGTTTCGACACCATTCGACCGGCATTCAATACAGTAATCGTAGTTCCGTGCACAATACCCTGGGGACCGATATACATATAAGAACCTGCCGTCATCTGGCCATACTGCGAAACGCCCAGCGCGTTAAAGCGTTCCCAATCATCGGGCTTGGAGTAATTTGGAATAACCATTCCGTTGGTCACAACCACTCTTGGCGCATCTTTATGCGATGGAAAAAGGCCCAGCGGATGACCGGAGTACATCACCAGTGTCTGCTCGTCTGTCATCTCAGCCAGATATTTCATGGTGAGACGGTACTGTGCCCAGTTCTGGAAAACCGCTCCATTACCTCCGTAAGTAATTAGCTCATGGGGATGCTGCGCCACAGCATAATCGAGGTTATTGCTTATCATCAGCATGATGGCTGCCGCCTGCTTCGACTGATGCGGAAAATCTTCGATATTCCGGGCATGAACCGGATAATCGGGACGATAACGATACATGTATATGCGCCCGTACTTTTTCAGCTCGTCAGAGAACTCCTTAGCAAGAACTTCATGTTGCGCTTCAGGGAAATAGCGAAGCGCATTCTTCAGAGCAAGTTTCTTTTCTTCCTTCGACAGGATATCTTTTCTTACCGGAGCGTGATTTATCTCACTGTCGTACTCCGGATATTCGGGTAATTCGGCCGGAATGCCTTCAAGAATCTGGTCTCGAAATTTTTCTCTGTCAGTCATATGTAGGTGATTTAATCTGTATTGTCAATATTTTGTTACAAAAATACACTATCCTGAAAAGCATTCCTATTTTTCTGATGAATTTATATGCTTGTGATTCAATCATGCAAATCAATAGCTGAATTAAAATGTGAATCCATGCTACTAATGACAACTCTTCGTTATGATTTGATTATAAGCTTTTAACATCCTTGACAAATGCAGTAGACCGACAGGTCTCAATATTGTACTTTTGGCTTGACCCAAAAGTACCAATCCCGAGTCCTCGGAACAAGGCTGACGAGGGCATGGCCGCAAAAACTACACAGGAAATTATCCACGCCATTCGAGCCGTTCTCTGATAGATTAGTATTGTTCTTGGCTTTTCGGTCTTGTAAGTTTTTCATCAATATTCTACCGGTTCACTTGCGAATGGCTACCACACAAGCCCACGCCATAATTCCCTGCTTGTTTTGCTGGCCATACCCTCGCAGGCCAATAGTGCGCAGCCGAACGCTTTTGTTTTGCCGGGCAACAGCCATAAAATTCAATTTATAGTTGTCATGATTCAATGTGATGCAATTTTTGATCTTTTTCCTCGAAATGTCATAAACGAGCCACTTGGAAACATTCCATAAATCATTTCTGTTAATCTTCTACAATTCACTTGCGGGACAAAAAATCTTTGAATTTTGATAGTTGCTAAATAACGTAAACACTTGAACACTTAAACACTTGATACATGAAAGAATTCTGGGAAGAGCGATTTGCGCAGGAAGAATACATATACGGCACTGAACCCAATGATTTTATAAAAGAGCAACTCAACATCATGAATCCCGGAAAGGGACTATTCCCTGCCGAAGGTGAAGGACGCAATGCGGTGTATGCCGCCACCAGGGGCTGGGACGTGCAGTGTTTTGACTACAGCGAAAATGCTAAGGAAAAAGCGCTGAAACTGGCTTCCGTTAAAGGCGTTAAGATTAGCTACGATATCGCCGACCTTGCCCACTTGTCTTTACCATCAATGAGCTATGATGCTGCCTTTATTTCCTTTCTGCACTTGTCGCCGGACCTTCGTGGCAAAGTGCACCATCAGCTGTTAGAAAGCCTGAAACCCGGAGGTAAACTGGTTATGGAAGTGTATCATAAAAAGCAACTACCCTATCGCACCGGAGGCCCCGGCCACCCCGACATGCTCTATACCCGCGAAATGATGGAAAAAGATTTTAGCGCAGCCGAAGTCAATTTCTATGACGATGGTGAGCGCGAAATCAAAGAAGGAAGTCATCATCAAGGTAGATCTTACACCATCAGGATTATCCTGACAAAGCAATGACAGCAGCTTTCAGGAACATACAAAATTGAACAATCGACAACCGGATAGTTGTTTAAAGATTAAAGAACCGAAAAAAATAAAAAAATGAATTACTTAAGAAATGTATTAACCATTACTCTGGCACTGGTTTTTAGTGCAGCTTTTGCACAACCGGAAAAAACCTGGGAAACAGGCGGCTTCAAAACTCCTGAATCTGTATATTATCATGCAGGCATGGATATTCTTTTTGTATCGAATATTAACGGGAAGCCCACCAACAAAGACATGAACGGATTTATCAGTAAAATGGACACCGATGGAAATATCATCGAACTCAAGTGGGCTGAGGGGCTTCATGCTCCGAAAGGCATGATTGCCACCGACGATTATCTTTATGTGACCGACATTGACCACATCGTGCGTATTAATATCAACACTGGTGAAATAGCGAAGAAAATCCATGTGGAAGGCTCTTCTTTCCTTAACGATATGGAAGGGTATAAGGGACGTATTTTTATCAGCGACATGAACGAGAACAAAATCTACATGCTTGAAAACGATGAAGTTTCGGTGTTTAAGGAAGAAGGCCTCACTGGTGCTAACGGACTTTACGAAACCGACGGCATCCTTTACAGCGGCAATACCAATTACGTTTTACAGTTCGACCTGGAAACGGGTGAAGAAGGAAAGACCAAAGCCGAAGTGGGTGGCATTGACGGCCTGAAAGAATATGACAAGGAAACCTTCCTGACCAGCGACTGGAAAGGGAACGTGTATAAAGTGAATCGTGCCGGCGAAACCAAGCTCATTCTTTCAACAGAAGGAAAAAACATTCAGGCGGCTGACTTTGAATACATCACAGACGAAAAAGAGCTTATCATTCCCACATTTTTTCACAATACGGTAGCGGCATACCGTCTGCAATAATATATTTGCATTGGAACAAAAGAATAACCAATGCATAAAAGAATCTTATTAACTATTCTGATAGCTCTGGTTTCTTTTGGCGGATTTTCGCAAGTCCGTCAAAAGGAACTTTTTAAAACTGTAGAAGAATATCACCAATCCTTTGTCAGTATAGACTCTCACGCCGACACCCCGCTGTGGTTTTTATCTGAGGATTATAATTTTGGAGAGCGGCATCACCCTGAAAAATCGAGCAACAAAATTGATTTGCCCCGTATGGAAGAGGGCGGGCTGGATGCTGTATTCCTTGCGGCTTTCGTCGGACAAAGGGATCGCACCCCTGAAAATTACCGGAATGCTTACGATAAAGCCCATCGCATTATCGACTCTATCGAGGTGATAGCCCGGCGCCATTCCGATAAGGCCGACATAGCGCTGACTCCTGAAGATGCCGAAAAGCTGAAGGCCGAGGGTAAACGCGCCCTTTACATCGGGATGGAAAACGGCTTCCCCTTAGCAAAGGACCTGGCAAGAGTAGAGGAGTTTTACAAGCGCGGGGTGCGTTACATCACCCTCTCGCACACCAAAAACAACGACATCTGCGACAGCTCTACCGACACTATCGAGCATGGCGGCCTCAGCACATTCGGGAAAAAGGTGTTGGCCGAAATGAACCGCCTGGGAATTATGGTGGATGTCAGCCATATTTCGGATGATGCTTTTTATGATGTGATAAAAATCACTAAAACGCCCATTATTGCCTCGCACTCCAATGCGCGCGCTTTACGCGACAGCCCGCGCAACCTGACGGATGAGATGCTTAAGGCGGTGGCCAAAAACGGCGGCGTAGTGCAGGTGTGTGTGCTCAGCGATTATGTGAAGGAGATGCCGCGCAACCCGGCGCGCGACTCGGCCATGAGTGCCCTGCGGAAGAAATTCAGGAACTTTAAAAACCTGACTGCCGAAGAGGAAGCACAGGCACGCCGTCAGTGGCAGTCTATCAACAGAGACTACCCGCCGAATATTGCCCATGTGACCGACCTGGTGGACCATATCGACCACATCGTAAAGGTTGCTGGGATTGACCACGTGGGTATCGGCACGGATTTCGACGGCGGCGGGGCCCTCAACGGGGTTTACGATGCCTCGGAGCTGAAAAACATTACTGCCGAGCTGATACGCCGTGGCTACAGCCGCGAGGAAATCGCTAAAATATGGGGCGGGAACTTCTTCAGGGTATTTAACACCGTCATTGATTATGCCGAAAAAGTGAAGGAAGCATCCTGATGGTAGAGGTTTATATCCTGAATATTGCAGATGTTGATTTTGAAGAGCTCCTCAGCTCCTTTGCGGGAAGACTGCCGCAGCAGGTCATCGACAAGGCACAGCGCTTTAAGAATCCGCAAGACAAGGTCAGGAACCTTGGGGGCGAAATTTTGAGCCGATGGGCAATAGCCGGGGTCAGCGGGGCTTATCCTGATAAAGTATTTGAATGTAACAACAACGGGAAACCCTTGTCGGGAAAGCCGGATTTGTATTTTAACATCTCGCATTCGGGCGATTATGTGGTGGTGTCGGTTTCCGACTTTGAAACAGGGGTGGATATCGAGCGGCTGCGCCACAACAAGCTGAAGGTAGCCAAACGCTTCTTTTCGGATGAAGAAATCAACAATATCCGGAAAAGTGAAGACCCCGATGCGCAGTTTAGCCGCTACTGGAGCCTGAAAGAGGCTTACCTGAAATATATCGGCACCGGACTGACGCGGGAGCTCAACTCATTCACCGTAAGGGAAAGCAGCAACAACAGTTATATAATATATGAGGAAGGCTGCGAGATTAAGGAATTGAAAATTTTTCATCAGCGGGTAAACAAAAACTACTTTTTATCGATATGTCATCGGGCTGCAGAAAATAACATCTGGATGCAGCACGTAAAACTATCAGATTTGGAATCAGCAAAACAAAAACATGGCTAAGAAAAAAGCAGCATTGGTATTATCGAGCGGCGGTGCACGTGGCATGGCACACATCGGCGCTATCGAAGAACTGATAGATCGCGGATACGAAATCACCTCTATTGCCGGAAGCTCTATCGGCTCGGTAGTGGGCGGCGCCTACGCTTCGGGGGCCTTAACCGGTTATAAGGAATGGATCTCCGGGTTTGAGAAGCTGGATATGCTGAAGCTGATGGATTTTATGGTGAGCAAGCGCGGATTTATCCGCGGCGAAAAAGTGCTTAACGCGATGAAGGATGTTTTTCCGGATACGAATATCGAAGACCTGGAAATACCGCTGACCATCATCGGCACCGACATCACTAACCACAAAGAAATTATTTATAACAAAGGCAGTCTCTACACAGCCATGCGTGCTTCCATCGCCATCCCCACAGTGATGGCTCCTTATCAGCAGGATGATATTGAGGTGGTGGACGGCGGCGTTATCAACCCTTTCCCCATCGACCGCATCAAAAGGCACGACGATGATATTATTGTGGGCGTAAACCTCAACTTCCCGGGGCCATACCAAGACCCAAAAAAATCCTTGAAAGTGAAGGAAGAGGAGAACAACAAATACTTGCGTATCCGGGAGTTTATAAATGAAAGGTGGCCTGGGTTTTTCAATAACAAAGATGAAAAAAAGACCCGCCACCTGGGCTTCTTCGATCTGGTCACCTCCAGCCTGTGGGTGCTGCAAGAAAAGGTCACCGAGCTCTACATCAACCAATATAAGCCCGAGGTGGTGGTCAATATTTCACGCTATTCGAGCGACACCTTCGGATTTTACCGCGCCAAAGAACTCATCGACTATGGCCGCGCACAAACCAAAAAGGCCTTGGATGAGTATGAGGGGAAGGAAGGGTGATTTTTTCCTGAGGAAAACTGATTCGTCGTTAAACGATGATAAAAAGACGCCTAAATTAGCTTACTAAAGCAGGAAAGGGCATGCAAAATTCTTAAAGACAATTTAAGAACGACCTCTATTTTGTGTTATGACCTGCAAAACGTCCAAATTGACAGCTTAAACCAAACATCCGAGCGCCTTTAACCTTACAGCACATCGCAAAACTAACCAGGCACGTAGCGTAACAATGCTTCTCAACACATAAAATTACTTCAGCAATAGCGTAAACCTATCTGATTACAGCGAAAATCACTTAGCTTGCTGAGAAGCATACTCAGACAGTAGGGAAAACAACTAAACAAATAAAGAATAATACTCCGGTTATGGGGAAAACTTCTTGAGGCACTGCGAAAACTACTCAGCACGCAGCGAAAACCACTTAGCCTGCAAAGTAACTTACTCTGACGGTATAGAAAACAACTGTGCAACAGAAAAAAACCTACTAAAAGGGAGCAACAATCAAAATCCTGAGGAGGAAAATATAACGGGTTTTTGTAAATTAGCGTGTGAAAGGTATGTCCTTAAATTAATTAATCGTCCTGTTTTATGAATTAAAAAACCTTTTTAAACATCACATCATGCCCAAAAAATACCAACAGAAATATCGCATCCCTTCGGCCCGGTTGCAGCAATGGGATTACCGCCATGCAGGGGCGTATTTTATTACCATCTGCACAGAAAACCGCAAACCGTTTTTCGGACACATCACCGGCGGCCGGATGCATCTGTCGCCCACCGGCGCCATTGCCGATGTGTTGTGGCACGAAATCAAAACCCACCACCCCATCGTGCAATTGGACGCATTTATCGTGATGCCCAACCATATCCACGGGATTTTGATTTTGGGGGATGGCGTAAAGACGTTGCATGGGGATAAAAATGTAGAGACGTTGCATGCAACGTCTCTACCACCAACGCAAAAACCAATACCACCGTCACCACCACAACCCACCGATATTGATAATCCCGAAAAAAACGAATTCATGGCGGGGATATCACCAAAACGCGGATCGGTATCATCCATCGTGCGTTCATACAAATCGGCGGTAACAAAAAATGCGCGGCGGTTGGGATATGATTTTGGATGGCAATCGCGGTTTTACGACCATATTATTCGCGATAAAAAATCATTTGAAAACATCCGGAATTACATCATCCGCAATCCTGAAAACTGGACGGGAGATAAATTTCATTCGTAAAGGGGTGCTTTACCTCAGATTTTCAATACCATGTCGAGGTTGGTGCCGTTGTGCTGAAACTGTCCGAGGGTCTTGAATCCTTGCTTGTTGTAGAACCGGATGGCCGGTTGGTTGTCGGCCATCACACCGCCCCACAGCGTAAGGCTGCGGATTCCGCGTTGGCTCAACTGCGGGATAATCGCCTTGAGCATGGCTGCGCCCAGGCCGTGCCCCTGCCAATGGTCGGCCACCGAGGGGGCGTAGGTGGCCATGTGCTCGTCAGCCCAGTTGCCGGGATACTGACGCAGCCGCTCGCGCTCGTGTGCTATCAGCCCGAGCTTGATTAAGGTGTAGGCCACCACCTGCTGCTGCGCGTCGAGTGCTACAAACCCCCACAAAGGAAAATAGTCAACATACGCCTTGCGGATGGAAGGCATATCGAATCCATGCGGACCAAACCGTTCGGTGGTGTGGCGGCTGAGCGCGGTAAGATAATCCTGCAAAAGCGGATAATCGGGCTCACGCAGTTGCCGCATCACAAACTCCTTATTATGTTTCGACAGGATAATCATCAGCAGAAAAAGACTTAAAGCGAGCGATCGCCCATGAGGTTTTGCATAAACTCGCGCGCCCTGAACAGTTGTGCCTTCACCGTACCCAAGGGCAGTTCAAGCTGTGTGGCAATTTCCTCGTAAGAGTATTCCTTGTAATAGCGCAGCTCTACCAGCTTGCGGTAGTGAGGTTTCAGCTTATCGACCACCACCCTGATTTTGCCCAGCAGCTCTTTGCGCAGCAGCTCCTCTTCGGGAGTGGAATCCTGCGAAAGCAGATTTTGCCTGTGATAATCGGAAACATCACCCAGGTCATCGTCAAAAATATCTGAGCGGCTCCGCTTTCTGAGGTAATCGATGCAATTGTTGGAGGCAATGCGAAAGAGCCAGGTGCTAAAGGCGAATTTCGAAGAGTAGTTTTCAAGATTTTTAAAGGCCTTTCCGAAAGCTTCGATGGTCAGGTCTTCCGCATCGGCAGGGCTGCCGGTCATGCGCAGCACCATAAAGTAAACGGGCTCACGATAACGGTTCATCAGCTCAGCATAGGCCTGCTGATCGCGCCCATTCAAGGCACGGTCAACCAGGTGATAATCCTGCTTTGCTTTCTCTGTAAGGTGAGGATTTACTTCCATTGGTTTTTTCTAAAAAGATTGCCAATCAGCCAAAGTGGCTCCAAAAGTATAAAAAACAGTTCGAGCAGCGGAGCACCCCAACCAATTCCCTTTTCATCGAGTGTTCGTGCCGCTCGTTCAGTCACTGCTATCTGCGAAATTAAAAAAAGTCCCATAACCCCTGACGCAATATAGAAGAATATTCCTAAGGGGATGAAGATCATTGCCAGCGCAAAAAAGATGTAAATCAATGCCTTGGTAGCCATATAGGTGCCCAGCCAATATTTATGAACCTTGCGGTAATGTTTGCCGGTAGAAACGTGCCGGCTCTTTTGGCGGAACCAATCAGAAAACTTCGTTTTGGGTTGCGATACCGTATGACTATCCTTTTCGAACGACAGCCGGGTGTTTGCGGGAGTGGCCACCTTGTTAACAAACAAATCATCATCGCCCGACGCGATGCGGTAGTGCGAGGTGAATCCGCCCACGCGATAAAACAGTCCGCGCTTGTAAGAGAGGTTTCGTCCGGTGCCCATGTAGGGCAGCCCCATCATTGCGTAAGAAAAATACTGCATCGCCGTTTTGAGGGTCTCGTAGCGAACAAGCGTGTTTAAAAACCCTTTCTTTTTCGCGTAAGCGCCGTAACCAATCACCAGCTCAGCATCAGCGTCGTAATGATTCATCAAGGTTTTAATCCATTGATTGGATTTCGGGCGGCAGTCGGCATCGGTAAGCAGCAGGTGGTCGTGCCTGGCAGACTTGATTCCGAGCGACAGCGGGAATTTTTTTCCTGAAAAGAAATTCAGGTGCTGACTCAGGGTAAAAATACGGAGATGTGCATACTGCTTCTGCATTTCTTCAATAAGCTTTGCAGTGTCATCGTCCGACAAGTCATTCACAATCAACACCTCAAACTCAGGATAATCCTGGTTTAATATTTCCGGAAGAAAAGCCTTGAGGTTTTTGTATTCGTTTCGGGCACTAATCACCACCGATACGGGAGGGTAAGATTTGGGAGGTTCGGGTTTTGAAGGTTTCGAAAAAGCCAGGCGGCTGAACACCACCCAGTAGTACCCCAACTGAACCAGTGCCACCACGGCAAAGGCAACAAAAACAATGTATTCTGCGAGCTCCATACTTTCTAAATCTGGGGCAAAATTATCTAAAGAAAATGAATAAACTGTATCTTTGAGCACTTTTTAAGGATATGAAATTTCAGCGAATAAAAACGGACAGCAAGTCGAAGGCACGTGCAGGAGAGATCATCACCGATCACGGAAAGATAGAAACGCCGATTTTTATGCCCGTGGGCACTGCCGGAACCGTAAAAGCCATACATACCAAAGACGTACGCGATGATGCCGAAGCCCAGATTATTCTGGGAAATACGTATCATCTTTTTCTTCGTCCCGGACTGGACATTCTTCAGCAGGCCGGCGGATTACATCAGTTTATCAACTGGCAGCAGCCCATCCTCACCGACAGTGGTGGCTACCAGGTGTACAGCCTCTCGCAGCGCCGCAAGCTTAAAGAAGAAGGCGTACGCTTCCAGTCGCACATCGACGGCTCTTATCATCAGTTTACACCCGAAAATGTGATCGACACGCAGCGCATTATCGGAGCCGACATTATGATGGCTTTCGATGAATGCACGCCTTACCCTTGCGATTATGATTATGCAAAGAACTCGATGGAGCTGACCCATCGCTGGCTCGATCGCTGCATAGCAAGGGTGGATGAAACAGCGCCGCTATACGGGCACAGCCAAACCCTCTACCCTATCGTTCAGGGTAGCACCTATCACGATTTACGTAAAAAATCAGCTGAATATATCGCCTCGAAAAATGCGGATGGTAATGCCATCGGCGGCCTGGCCGTGGGGGAACCCGCCGAAATGATGTACGAAACCAGCGAGCTGGTCTGCGATATTCTTCCGGAAGACAAACCGAGATATTTGATGGGGGTAGGTACACCGGCGAATATTCTTGAGAGTATTGCGGTGGGTGTTGACCAGTTTGATTGCGTGATGCCAACACGCAATGGCCGCAATGGAATGCTCTTCACTTCGGAAGGTATCATCAACATCAAAAACAAGAAATGGGAGAAAGATTTTTCGCCGGTGGACCCGAATGGCACTTCTTTTGTTGACAGCGACTACACCCGTGCTTATTTGAGGCATTTGTTTGTAGCCAAAGAGTACCTTGCCGGGATGATTGGCAGCCTGCATAACATAGGTTTTTACTTGTGGCTGGTAAAAGAGGCCCGCCGGCAGATTATGAATGATAACTTTGCATCGTGGAAAAACACGATGATTCCGAAACTGACCAAAAGACTGTAGGGCATAAATGACGAAGATAGATCTCTATATCATCAAAAAATTTCTGGGCACCTTTGTGTTTGCCATCTCCATGCTGGCTATCGTAATCATTGTGTTCGATATTTCAGAAAAAATTGATGAGTTCGTAGAGAATAAAGCGCCGCTCGAAGAGATTATCTTCAACTACTACCTGAACTTTATCCCATACTTTGTCAACCTTTTTAGTGCGTTATTTACGTTTATCACGGTGATTTTCTTCACCTCGAAGATGGCATTCAACACCGAGATTATCGCCATTCTCAGCAGCGGCATCAGCTTTCGCAGGATGTTAAGGCCTTATCTTATTTCATCAGCTTTTATCGGGTTGGTTTCCTTCCTGCTGGCTAATTTCGTGATTCCCATCACCAACCAAACCATGCTCGATTTTCAGTACACCTATCTGAAAGGCGAGCGCGAGGTAAAAAACCGGAATATCCACATGCAGATAGCTCCTGGCACACACATCTATGTGGAGACTTACAACACGACACGTGACTTGGGAAGACGTTTCACTATCGAGCATTTTGAAAAAGGCGAGCTGGTGTCTAAAATCCGTTCTGACTACGCCCGCTGGGATACTGCCACACAATCGTGGACCCTCACCAACTGGGTCAAGCGTGAAATTGACGGGAAAAAAGAAATCCTGACCAAAGGATCAAGAATGGACACGACCATAGCTCTGACCCCCAAGGATTTTATCGTTAACCTCGACGATCTGAAAACGATGGACTGGTGGGAGCTCAGGGAGTTTATCCGGAAAGAGCAGATGAAGGGAGCCAGCAATGTATTGGAATACAAGATCGAAAAATACGAGCGGATTGCCTTCCCTTTTGCCAATATCATCCTTACCCTTATCGGGGTCGCCATATCGAGCCGGAAAGTCCGGGGTGGTATAGGAATGCACCTGGGCATAGGAATCACACTGACATTTTCTTACATCCTGTTTATGCAGATAAGCACGGTGTTTAGCGCCAACGGAAACCTTGCCCCATCTATTGCTGTCTGGATTCCGAACGTGGTTTACGGACTGATTAGCCTCTACCTCATCAAAAAAGCGCCAAAGTAGTTTGAAGAGTTTCTAAGTTTGATAAGTTGGTATGTTTTCAGGTTTTTTATAGCAGGATTTTCCTATAACCCATTTTGACACATTTATTACTTTCCCTTGCCCGAACTAACTAAACCCATATTTTTAAATAACTACTGGGAAAATTCATTTTCACTACTTTCTTAAAAATTCCGAACACAGCAGACCCGCTGCCACTCATGGCTGCGTATTCAGCTCCCGAGGCATAGAGCTGGTTTTTTATGCTACGGATTTCTTCAGGGACAAGCGGAAGCTCTTCAAAGTCATTTTTCAGGAGACTTTTCCATTCTGAAAGTGGCTGACGCACCACCTCACTAACAGTCCTTTCGGGAATGTGCGGCTTACACTGAGCATAAGCCCTGGCGGTGCTGATGGAAATTTCAGGTATCACGATTAAAAAACGGTAATCTTCCAGCGACAGCGAAATATCCTGTAAAACTTCACCTCGCCCCTCCGCATAAACCGGACGATTCCTGATAAAAAACGCACAGTCGGAGCCCAGCTCAGCAGCATCTTTTTGCATTTTTTCTTCCGGAAGATTCAGCGCAAAAACACGGTTCAGCAGTTTGATTGTTGCGGCAGCATCTGCCGAGCCCCCGCCCAACCCTGTTCCCGTGGGCACAATCTTGTGAAGATGGATTTTTACGTCAGGAATGTCGTACTTATTCTGCATCAGCCTGAAGGCTTTCACCACCAGGTTGTCTTCCGCTTTGCCGGGAACGGAAATTCCGCTGCTGCTGAAACGGAAGGCATCACCGGGCACTACCTCAAGAATATCGCTGTAGCTCAGCGGATAAAAAACTGTTTGAAGATTATGAAAGCCATCATCACGCTTTTCAGTGATGCGCAACCCCAGATTAATCTTCGTGCCGGGAAACATTATCATTTTTACTTCGTTTTTTCATGACAAAGATACTGAGCATTTCTAAAAATACAGAATATCACCACTCCAATGAGTTTGAGTTTATGTATTTTTGAAGGCTAAAAATAACATCCCGGTCTGAGATTGAAAAAAGAGATACCGGGTAAAAAACATTAAAAAATCATATGGCATTAATTAACTCATTTATTAGTTGGTTTATTAAAAAACGTATTCACCAGATTGAGCTTTTCAAGAAATACCCACACGAAGTACAGCAGGAATGGCTGAAAAGACTACTCAGCAATGCCGAAGACACAGAATGGGGCCAGCGATATGAGTTCAAATCCATAGAAAGTCCGGAAGACTTTCGCCAGCGTATTCCGGTCAATGATTATGAATCCTTAAAGGAAGACATTGAGCGCACGCGTAACGGCGAACAAAACATCCTGTGGGGAACGGAAATCCGGTTTTTTGCGAAATCATCAGGCACCACCAGCGACAAAAGCAAGTACATTCCTATGAGTGACGAATCCTTGGAGGACTGTCATTACAAAGCCGGAAAAGACTTACTATCAATGTATTTCGACAACCACCCCGACTCCACCATTTTCGACGGAAAAGGTTTAGTGATGGGAGGCAGTCAGAATATTACCGAAATCAATAACTCATCATACTACGACGGCGACCTTTCGGCCATCCTGCTTCAGAACCTGCCTTTCTGGGTTCAGCTCAAACGTACTCCACACCTCAGCATTGCTCTGATGGAAGAGTGGGAAGCCAAGATTGAGAAGATGGCGCATGAAACGATGAGTCACGATGTTACGAGTATCTCAGGGGTACCCT
>JASMTJ010000300.1:0-1243 GCA_041694335.1 Bacteroidales bacterium | reverse complement strand
TTTTAAATGATGTGCTGGAAAACAAAGCCGGAAATAATCACCTCATTCAGCACTCCGCAGGCTCAGGGAAGAGTAATTCGATTGCATGGCTTGCCTACCGTTTATCCAGCTTACACGACCAGCAAGACCAGCGTATTTTTGACTCGGTCATCGTAGTCACTGACAGACGGGTTTTAGACCAGCAGTTGCAAAACACGATTTATCAATTTGAACACAAGACAGGTGTTGTTCAGAAGATTGATAAGGACAGCAACCAGTTGGCAGAGGCTCTGGGATATGGAACAAATGTTATCATCACAACCCTTCAGAAATTCCCATTTGTCCTGGATAAAGTGGAGGAGCTCCCATCACGGAAATATGCAGTGATAATTGATGAGGCACACAGCTCGCAGGGTGGGGAAGCCAGTAAGAAGATGAAAGAAGTGCTGTCTGCTAAATCGCTTGAAGAAGCATCCATTCAGGATGAAGAGGATGATTTTACGGGTGATGACTTCGTGAGGGAGCAAGTGGAGAAATCGGCAGCAGCAAGGGGGCAGCAGACCAATATTTCCTTTTTTGCTTTTACTGCCACACCGAAATACAAAACGCTTCAGGTTTTTGGTGCTAATGATTCTGAGGGCAAGCCTAAGCCATTTCACCTGTACTCCATGCGCCAGGCAATCGAGGAAGGGTTTATCCTGGATGTACTTCAGCATTACACCACATACGAGCTGTACTACAAACTGACCAAAGCCATCGAGGACGATCCGCAACTGAATAAGAAGAAGGCAGCCAAAGCCATCGGGAAATATGTATCGCTTCATCCGCATAACCTGGCACAGAAGTCCGAAATCATTATTGAGCACTTCAGGGAGGTCGTATCGAAGAAAATCGGCGGAAAAGCAAAAGCAATGCTGGTATGTGGCTCAAGGCTTCATGCCAAACGGTATTTCGAGGAATTCCAGCGATACATCAAGGAGAAGGGTTATGACAAATCCATTAAAATCCTGGTGGCATTTTCCGGAAAGGTAATGGATGACAATGCTCCGGATGGCGTTTCTGAGCCAGAATTGACGGGATATGGCGAAAAGGAAATCCCCGGCATTTTTGATAAAGATGAATACAAGATTTTGATAGTGGCAGACAAGTATCAGACTGGATTTGACCAGCCCTTGCTGCACACCATGTATGTGGATAAGAAGCTCTCAGGCGTGAAAGCCGTACAGACATTATCAAGACTCAATCGCACGCACCCCGGGAAAGA
>JASMTJ010000299.1:0-1764 GCA_041694335.1 Bacteroidales bacterium | reverse complement strand
CACGGATATCAGCATGAGAACCGTCGACGATTACTGGCCTCAGCGTCTGTCCTGACCCGCCCTATATCAGCGGGAACCTAGCTCTGAAAAAAACGGGCCTGGACTGGTGCGTGCCTCTTGACGTGGGGAGTCATATCAACGTTGAGCTTTGCGGAAATTTTGGAATGGCGAAGCTGTGGACAATTGCCCGACAATAGCGACTTGTTCGACAGCAAAAGATAGCAGCGCCGCAAGATACTGTGTCAAAGTGACAACAACTCAGTAATGCTGAGAGTAGTTTCGAGGACCGTCACATCAATCGCTATCTCAATCTCTTTGGGCTTCGGTAAGTTGTCGGCGAAAATAGTGCCTTTTAATTTAATTACTTGGCTCCTTCTAGAGCCGAGGTAGACAATTTCCGACCAGACCTTACGTCCGGGCTGCAGGTCACCACAACCAACCCCGACACCATAGTCTTCAATCGTAACAGAGCCCGGGACCCTAGAGTTGATGGTCGGGGGTGCCTGTGAACCATGCATCCAAAAAGGGTTGTGTTTCTTATGTGGGCGCGACGGTAAATCAGAATCGTCGACAATGGCTACTTCAAAGTCGCCTATTACCTTAAAATCGACCTGAACATTACGAGCAGCAACTTCACCTTTGTTCTTTATCATAAATCGAATGGGTCGGAACAAACGATGCATAAACTCGAAATTAGCTAATTCCCGATAATAGCTAGTGTTAACGTCGAAGCTATTAATACTAGAAACGAAGGAGGCCCCCAGTCCAAAAGTATCGCTGGACTCTGGTGGCCGAAAGTTCGGAATTTCCCTTTCTTCGGGAACCGAGCAGTTTTCTGCCTCCCAATCAATCCTTGCTCCAAGCGACTCTTCTTTTTCCGGATCAGCAAGTTCAACAACCAAATCGCAAAATGGCTCATGCGATGCCCCACCCATTTTGGCTATCTCATCTATCGATGCGGGTTTAGTCGGATCTGTCGAGCTTCCTCGTCGGACATAAACCGTTTCTTTCGATAGCTTGCCATAATCTCGCTTCAGATAAATGGGGCGATCTTGCTGCTCAATTTTTATTATTCCTACTTTCTTGCCATCAAACTCAAAGGCTTCATAGTGGAAGCGAATTGGTCGGTTTGTCAGATTGTTCACAAACTGTTGTAGAGCATGGTCATCTAAATGCTCTGAGTGTTCTAAGCCAACGACTTCACCGCGACCTCCACGAACTTCCTTTACGCCGATGAGGATAAATGCGTCAGATCGACGCCAGGCGTTTGCAAATCCCAAGATGTCTTTTAAGAGCTCCGACTTCACATCTTCGCTTTCTTTCGAAAAGCGGTATTGCTGTTTCTTAAAGTCCAGCGTCGTGCTCTCTTCCTCATAGATGAGGTTTTCGAAAAGTCCATTATTCATTCAATATTCCAGACTGCATCTAAAAAGCGCATCGCACTTTGATTGGTGGTAGTCGAACGCCTGAGCTCATGTGCGTTTGAGGCGGCGACTGTTTTTGCGGCAGAAAAAATGGGCGCCGGGTCAAACGTCACCTGCAGCGATTTGTTTGTTTTCACGCTGCGGACCAAACGAAAAAGTGCCCATCG
This sequence comes from Bacteroidales bacterium, assembly GCA_041694335.1. GTDB lineage: Bacteria > Bacteroidota > Bacteroidia > Bacteroidales > JAIPAH01 > JAIPAH01. The sequence goes on along the minus strand of JASMTJ010000299.1, from coordinate 173 downwards.
TCCACCAAACCGACTCCAAGTAGTCGTTTTGGTAGCCAACGACCCCACATATCAGCCGCGAGTTGAGCCGCGATAGATGATGTGGGAAATAGTATGCGTCTCGTTCCAAAGAGCCAAAGCCAATAGTTGACCCCGTCCACATTGCCTCATGGAACAATTCATTTCGGGCTTTG
>JASMTJ010000298.1:0-2251 GCA_041694335.1 Bacteroidales bacterium | reverse complement strand
CACCACCCCCAAGGATGCCGCCCACAATGGCCGAGAGGAAGCGGTCATCCACCACGGGCTCGGTAATCACCGTTTGCAGGAAGGTCAGGAAAACCGACATCACTGTAAAGGAATAGATGGTTTTAAAGCCGAAGCCCTTTCCGAGCGCTTTAAATGAGAACAGGATAAGGATGGCATTGACGGCAAGGTTTAGCGGCCCTACCGGAATTCCGGTGGCAAAATAGATCAGTGCTGCCAGCCCGGTAATGCCGCCGCCAATGATATCTGACGGAATCAGGAAAGCCGTCCAGCCCAGCGAACTGAGAAACAAGCCCACCGTGATTATTCCATACACCTTAATATTATTGAGAATCATTTGATTACGCTCTTTCATAGCCCTTATTTTTATGCGCTGCAAAAGTCTGAAAACTTCCTGACCTGAGAAAGGGTTTTTTTAAGCTTTTCAATAAAATAACAAAGCCGCCCCTTATTCAGGAAGCGGCTCATTCTGAAGATCAGTTATAGTTAATTCGATAGTGGTTGAGGTCCACTTAACTTTGCACCTCTAAACACCTGGTTGCGCTTTCTGCCATCGGCATGAATCAGCACCCATTGCTGGCTTCTTCCTTTGTGGATATCCCACTGATGGAGGTCTGGCCCGTTCTTGTGAATTTCAGAGTTTCCACCGCTGACATCAATTGCTTTGTTGCTGTGCTTAGCAATGATAACATAGCGGTCGTTCCCTACATGGTCGAAACGGAACTTCTGGTTGTCTCCTCCGGTGTGGTCATAGATTACTAAATCGCCACCATTTCTGTAGCTTCGGCCCTGAATATCGGCACAACGACCGCCATTCTGAAACTGGATATAGAAGTAGTTTTTATCTCCGGAAGGGATAAATTTCACACGACGGTCGGAACCGCTGTCCATTTCCCAAATCTGAACCGTTTTTGAGTTTTTATTGGTCGCACTGCCATAACCGGCCACATCCCAGTATTTGCTGCTGTAGGCATTTTTAATATAAAATGAGCCGGTATAGATTTTATCCACATAACCATTGTAGGGTTCAAGCACCCAACGCTGATCAATCTTTCCTGAATAACTCCACTGCTGGATAGCACAGCCATTGCTGTGAATATCTGCATCCACCGCATCAAGGTATTTACCAGAATGTCTTGCCTTAATGTAATAGGTATCCTTTCCGGGAGCTTTTACGAACTTAAAGGCTTGGTTGGTCTGACGCTTATCATCCCATAACTGAAGCTTGGCTCCGTTTTTTGTAGCACCTTCGCCTCCCTCTATATCAAATACATGCGTACTATGGGCGGGAGACAGCTTAAAATAACCATCACCGGCAGGAATCACCTGAATAATCCGGTCCCAGCCATTGTCCATATCCCAAAGCTGGAGATGGTAATCTTTATTCTTAGCTTCCAGGCCATAGCCGGGAACATCGATGTATTTGGTTTGATTGGCTGCCGTGCGGATACGGTAATATCCGGGCTCTACAGAGCTACTGGCAGAGCGAACTGCTTTACGCTGAGCATAAACCCCCAGCGTCATTAAAATAGTCAGGCTGATTAAAATTGTCTTTTTCATCATCTGTTTGCTTTTGGTTAATCTAACTTCTTTATTGACATTTCAATTTAATAGTTGATTACCCCATCAGAAAATGAAAAATAAAATCAGGAAAAGTTGTTACCAGTCAAGAAGCATATATACTCAAAACTCCTGCAATCTTTTAGTCCACCATATACTATTTGTAAAATAGTTTATTGGTTAATTCGTCAAATAATTATCAAGTGACGTCCATCAATGCGAATTCAAATAATCTTCCCGTGAGCTGTTTAGAATCGTCATTCACTCACCCCTTCCACAAGCAAGATTTTTGTTAGATTCAAAAGCAGCCAGAGGCTGCAAGAATATGGTATCGGAAGCAAAGCTTCCGACAAACATACACTTCGGCATACCAAGTCGTCAATAAGTGAAGCTGAAAAGAACTCTTTGCTCTGAGCCCTTTCCTCTATGCTAAATTGCCTGCTACGCACTTAAACACGATTTTCTAAACGTAGAAACATAGCAACTTACAAACGTAAAAACCCCCAAACTTACCTTGTCAGCTTCTTATATTTCAGCCTTTTCGGGATGATGTCTCCTCCAAGCCTTTTGCGGCGGTTGTCTTCGTATTCGCTGAAGGAGCCTTCGAAGAAGTAGGTACTTGAGTTGCCTTCGAAAGCCAGGATGTGTGTACAGATGCGGTCGAGGAACCAGC
>JASMTJ010000297.1:0-8315 GCA_041694335.1 Bacteroidales bacterium | reverse complement strand
TGATGAAATACTTACAAGACCGAAAAGCCAGGAACAATACTAATCTATCAGAGAACGACTCGAATGGCGTGGATAATTTCATGCGTAGTTTTTGCGGCCATGCCCTCGTCAGCCTTGTCCCGAGGCCTCGGGATTGGTACTTTTGGGTCAAGCCAAAAGTACAATATTGAGGCCTGTCGGTCTACTTTATTTATCAAGGATTTTTAGAGTTTATAATCAAAGCATAATGAAAAGTTGTCATTGGTACACCCCTCAGGCGGTGAGAAATCTATTTAATCTGTAATTCATTTTTTCATTTCTATCGGACAATAATGTCTCATAATATTACTTTCCTATTGTGAGATTACTAACATGGCTATATGGCAACAAATGTGTTATAAGGTTGCCTAAACTTGAGAACTATTTATAGAAAATGTCTTCTTTGCTTTAGCCTGTAAGACTTTAACAAATTTTTCACAAGCATGGACTTGTTTTGATTGAAAATCAATTCGAAATAATACTTCTCAGGTTATAATTTTTTTATTAACTTGTCCCACGATTGTTACCACAAACAACAAAAATAATCAGCCATGAAAAAGATCTTATTTCCTATAGCTTTTGCTTTGGTCATTTTTGCTACTGTTTCTAAAAACACTAACGCACAAGAACTAACAGAAAGCTATGACCGCTCTGGTTTAACCATTATTTTCACAATCTACGAAGGGCAGCAAGAACATTTGTTTCTCGATGTCCTCCGTAAAAATGATTCTTTTGTTCCTGATAAATTTTTTGACAACGATGTGACGAAGGGTTACATTAAGCTACCCACCTCAATGCAGCTTTCTACGCTAAAACAAAAAGAAGACTATTTCGCTGAAAAGCTTGAAGAAATGCAACTGGGACAAAATATTGTTGGACATTGGTTTAACTTTGACAAGGACAAAGGATTTACCCTTGACCGGCTTTTTGAGCGTGCAGAATATAATGCAACTGACGAAGAAGTGATGGTCTCCAAAGCCAGTCAGAGAGGTTTAGCGCGAATACGTGATTTTGGAAGTACACTTATTGAAAACTCCTATGTGCTCTTTGTTGATTTAACCAACATCGCAAAAGTAACTCAGGAGAAAGACTCTGATCCTTATGGTTGGGAAGCCCGGATGGGCTTTTACATGTATAAGTTAAAGTTTGGTGATGAAGAAGTCACCAAAGTATATGATTCATGGATTTATCCGGAGGATAATGACAGCATAAAACAGGAAAAAATAAATCATTTTATAGGGTCGTCATTTGATTTCAAGCCTGTTCTGTCAAATGGCAACAACCTGATCACTGCCATGAATTATCTTTCATCCATAAAAGTGAAGAAATCGTTCGAAGAACTTTTTGTCAAAATGCTTCACAATAGTGTTGATAATGCAACTAATAAAGCATCTAAAGATTTACCAAAATTTCAAGTTAAGACAAAAATATCTGCCCGCCATCCGTTAGCCGCCAAAATTGGAAAGAAAGAAGGACTCAAAACTGACCACAGATACTTTGTATACGAATATGTGTGGGATGAGAATGCCGGCGAAGCTTTACCCAACCGCAAAGCTGTTATTCGGGCAAAAAAGGTCAGAGACAACCGAAAAAAGGCGAAAGGTCACAGTGTGACATCTTCTTTCTATCAGACTTATGGCGGGACTGTGAGAGAAGGAATGACGCTCGTAGAAAAAAGAGCACTCGGTCTGTCAGTGCTCGGAAGTTATGTGCAAGATGGATTAGGCGGGCTTGATATCAGGGCCTTATATCGAACAGGCCCGTTTACGGGAATACCTGCCCTTTATGCAATGGCTGGAATAGGAGTAGCAAATGAAGATTATAATGTGGGGTATTCGATGTATCCAGTGGCGCCTGAAAGCCAGACATTCTTCAGATGGAACGTGGGAGTTGGAAAAGGGTATCAAATGTTTAGAATATTTGAATTAATGCCATATATCACTTATGGACAAGAAACGGTGAGTGTGGATGATGAAGATTATGCTACCTATTTTCTTAACAGTGGCTTCTATGCAGGCATTAGTTTACTGCATAATGTGATGATCTTTGGAGATGTCAACTGGACAAGCACCGGAGAAGCAATGCAAAAAATTGGTGATGAATATGAAGGACTTGATGTGGATTGGGAAGATTTTGTAATTGACGCTGACGGATATGGCCGTGAAGGTGGCATGGCATTTGAATTGGGATTAAGAATTGAATTTTAAAAATAAAAACCATGAAGTACTTTACTTTATCACTCATTGCTTTTCTGATGCTTGCATTGACCACACAAACACATGCACAAAGAGCCATCAGAAAAATGCTGAAAAGCCCATACAACTATGAAGTTGAAAGTCTTGGTGTTGGTCAGGACGGAACCAAGTTGGTTAAAATCTGGGGTTATTCTAAAAAAGCACACGTAGCTGTGATGGAAGCTGAACGAAATGCGGTGGCAGCAGCTATTTTCAGAGGTTATCCTGCCGGTAGCGGTGCAGCAGCGACTCCTGCACTGTGCAGCGACCACAATTGTTTTGAAAACAACCAGAAATTTTTTGATGAGTTTTTTAAGCCCGGAGGAAAATACCTGCAATTCGTCAACCGCACCAATGATGGTATGCCCGGCGGAAGAGACCGCATCAAAATGAAAAAAGGCTACAAGGTAGCTGTAAAAGCCTCCGTAGCTCACCGTAACCTGCGTGAATACCTTGAGCAGGAAGGGATTATTAAAAGCTTAGACAGTGGATTCTAAAAAAACTACTACTTATGAATAGCATGAAAACAACCATTATTTCACTCACGGCACTTTTTCTTTCGGTGATGGCTTTCGGACAGGCAAAAAAGCCCACCCTGATGGTAGTACCAAGTGATAATTATTGTATTGAACGCGGATTTGTATCGTCATTCGATGTGCAGGGCACCACCATGCAGTATCCTGATTATCGGGCGGCGTTGCAAAACGACGACCAACTGCGGTTAGTCATCACAAAAATCGGAAGCCTTATGACAGACAGAGGCTTTCCGCTGAAAGACCTTGAGCAGGAACTAAAAAACCTGCAAACATCGCAGGCCGAACAAATGGTATTGTCATCACAGACCACAGGAACCGGAATTTATGAAACACCGGTCGATAAGCTGAAGCGAAATGCCAAAGCAGATATTATCCTGGATATTGATTTTAACGTTAAGCGCCAGGGGCCGCAGAAGTATATCGTCTACAACTTAAAAGGCCTGGACAGCTATACCAATAAGCAAATTGCAGGTACCGCCGGAACGGGTAAACCCTCCATGGCTGCCAGCGCTGATTTGCTCATTGAAGAAGCCGTTCTTAGCCACATGGATAAGTTCAACGGTCAGCTCATGGATTTCTTCCAGGATATGTTTGAAAATGGCCGTGAGGTCACCATCAACGTGCTGATCTGGGAAGATGCCATGATCGATTTCCAGGAAGAGTTTGACTACATGGGGATATACGATGAACTGGGTTTTCTGCTGGAGGACTGGCTCGCCGAAAATACGGTGGAAGGCCGTTTTACTACAGAAACTGCCACCGCCTCTAAAATGAAATTCACGCAAGTGCGTATCCCGCTCTATTTCGAACGACGAGGCAATCAAAGAGCAATGGATACCCGAAGGTATGTGAGCCAGATGCGTGGCTTTCTGCGTGATGAACCATTCAATATCGAATCCAAAATCTATCAAAAAGGACTGGGTGAAGCCTGGTTGATTTTGGGATCGAAATAAACATCAGAAATCAAAATCTGAAAAAAGCTTAGGGTTGCATAAGACCCGATTACAATAAAAACTAAAACACATGAAATCAATACTACCACTCATTTTTCTTCTGTTTGCCGGAACTCAACTATTGGCTCAAAACAGCTATAGCAAGGCCAACGACGAAGAGCGAATCGCTATCGGCGTAAAGGAAACAAGTCTTGGCGAGGATGTACCTGATGGTTCCTTTACCGTATTATCCAATCGTTTATCCAAAGCTGCCAGCCTTAACGGGATGGCAGTGCAGGGCGAGGGTCCCGTTTTCAATATGGTTCCGCAGGTTTCTGTTCTCGATAAAGTAGTTTCAGGAACAGTGCCACCAATGATCACTACTGAAATAGAAGTTGCTGTTAAGCTGGTGCAGTCGCTTGACGGAAAATCTTACGAGCAAGTGAATTTCACCCTCAAGGGTGTAGGACAAAACGAAGAAAAGTCCTTTACGGATGCCCTTCGTAAAATTGATGCCCGCAACCCAAAGCTCAGGGCTTTCTTCCGCGAGGGGAAAGAAAAGATCCTTGAGTATTACAATGGCCACTGCGATATTATCCTGGCCAAAGCAAATGGACATGTCAGCGCCAAACGCTATCTCGATGCTTATCACCTGCTTATCAGCGTTCCTCCGGCATCAAGGGAGTGTTTTGATAAGTGCATGGAGAAAATTGCTGAATTTGGAGATATGGTTCCTCCCGAATACCAGGTGCCTGATCCACAACCCGAAACGGTAACACCCGATGACAAGCCCTCAGCCGATCCGCGGAAGCGAGTGGTGCTTGCCAACGGACTGGTCATCCAATATGAATGGGGACGAAACTATGGAGAGCAGACCATTCTTAATTTTATGATTATCAACAGCACGGGTTCAGACAAAGAAATCCATACTGATCCTGATTTTATCAAGCTAATCAACGGACAAGGTGAGGAAATCAAAATGAAATCGCTCCGCATAGGAAACCGTAAAGAGAACTACAGCCGTATCATATACACGATATTGCCTGATACTCCGGTTGAAATGGAGTGCATATATCCTAAAAATGATTACGTGCGTCAATTGGTGATGAAAATTAATGACAATATTTACCGCCTCGACAGGTTGCCACTGCAATAATGGATTTCGTAATCTTAAATCTAAAAACCAGAAAACCAATGAATAAAATATATTTTTCTTTTCTGTTCGTAATTTTACCTGCCATTCTTTTAGCGCAATACAAGGTGGTGGATGAAAGCGGGAAAAAACCAAAATGGGTGGCCGGAATGCAAAGCGGCTACGTGATTGGCCTGGGCACGGCCGGCTCAATGGAGGAAGCCCGTGATAAGGCCATGAATAATGTGCGTGAGCAAATTACCGAATCTGTGGCAGTGCATGTGAGCAGCGTATCTAAAGACATGGTGAGAGAGATTATGATGGGAAACAAATCCAGTATCTCATCAGAATACGAGCGACTTACGGCCACCCAAACCGGTAAAAGAGATTACCTGAAAGGCATCGCTCCAAGCCGGATAGATGCATCATACTGGGAAAAACGAAAAGATAAAAAGTCGAAGGCCATTTCATACTTTTACGCTATCAAATACCCTTTTAACCGATTTGACCTCGATGAATTGGTGAAGGAGTTTGAACGTAAGGATGCGCAGCTGACCAAATTACTGAACCAGCAAATTGCTATTACCGACAATTTTAAAACAGTGGAAGAACTTAAGCAATGCGTTTCCAGCCTTCAGAAGCTGATACCTATTTTTATTGATGAACGCAAGAGTAAAGCTGAGGTAGCACTTGAAAAATGCCGTGGCCTGCTCAACTCAGTATACATCAAAGATGAAGGCAGCGAACCCGGACTGGTAAGATACTCGCTGAACATTGGCAACAGGCAGGTTTCAAGTGCTGAGCAGCCACGCGTTAGTTCTAACTGTGCTCAAATCAACAATATAGAATTGAGCTCTCCCGAGGTTAAGGTATATTATGATTTCGAGAACTGTTATGAAGAGCCTGGAAATCACGTTTCGGTAACCTACAGAATCTACCGTAAAACGTTGAATAAAAAATTCTATTTTGGTGCGGATGCCGACAATTTTGAGCTTAACCTGGTAGGTGATTTAAAGTACAATTCCGGCAGTGATGAAATAGTACTTCGCATTGAATCCGCCTACGATCAGCCGGTAAATATTGAGATGCTTGAACTTAACGGCCAGCTTGGTTGGAACATCAGTAAATCGCTAAGCGAAAGAATCACCCAAAAAGGAATGCAATTGGTTACAATCCGCATAGATAAGACGCTCGATAACAAAGCATCCAATGACATTGTAAGTGGTTATCTTCATTATTCATCCGCGAAAAGCGGAGAAAAAAAGACCTTGCGCATTTATCGTAGTAATATGTTGTTTTCAAAGTAAAGTCAAGTTCGGCATGCGCGCTCTTCTGATGGCCTAAAGGCCATAAAGCACTTAGTACAACCCCTGTGACCGCACCCTCAAAGGGCGCGGTTAATAGGACTTATGCACGGAATAATCTCTTGGCTAACCCTGCCGTTTACGGTAGGGGTTCGAATGCTACAGGCTACGTCTCTGGCCTTTAGGCCTGCACGGACTCTCTGATGAGCAATTTTAGTGCTCTGATAAATTTTGGAATGTCTTGGTGAGGTTTAGTATGGTATGTTTGTCGGAATGGGACACTCCGACGACGTTCGGATAATTTTATTGGGTGGTGTCGAAAAATAATACCACTGATTATATTATCTGAAAACCTGACTTCAGGCAGCTTCTTTCTGATTGTAAATAAAGCTTCAATTCTGATAAAAAGAAAAGGAGACAAGCCCTGAGGTTTGTCTCCTTTTACTGGTAGTCAGAAGGTTCATTTACAACACCTGTATTTTTGCGTAGGAAACTTTATTCTCGCCTGTGAGCCTGATTAAATAGATTCCTTTCAATCCGGAAGTGTTTATCACGGTTTTTTTGGCATTTGGATAAACCGTCTTGATTTCTTTTCCTTCAAGGTTCACCATCATAACCTCTGTAAGATTATTCTGACTTTCCACAACCAACTGATTATTGGTCACCGGATTAGGATAAAGCTTGAGGCCATCATCTCCGGCAAGGCTTATCGCTGTGTTCACTCCAACCTCGATAAAATCTTCTTTCAATTCGGTGTCTGAGCCATTTGTGTTAGTCACCGTTAGCTCAACATCATAAGTTCCTGGTTCGTTGTAGGTCACCACCGGATTCTCTTCGGTGGAAGTAGATGGTTCTCCACCTTCAAAAGTCCATGAGTATGAATCGCCGTTATCAGAGAGGTTGGTAAAGGCCACCTGCTCCCCTTCCACAATCTGAGTAACATCTGCTTCAAAGTTTGCCAGTGGCATGGCTGAACCACCCTGGCATGAGATAAGTGCCTGCCATCCGCTGGCATTTACAGAGCCATCCGAATGGAATTCGAACGTCAGCGCACCGGCCCCGTTGGTTGCTGTGACGGTGCCCGGAGAATCCGATCCGCAATATGCGCTTCCAATTTGCGGTGCTGAGGTGCTTTCACCATCATAGATTTTGAGCCAATCATAAGCACAGTTGTCATGATCTTCCACATCAAAACTTTCAAATAACACTTCAATCATGCCTCCGGAAGTGGATGGGTAGAAAGTCATCGTGAAATCACGCCCATCAGAATAATTGCCATCAGCACCTCCATCATCGTAAAAAATCCCCTGGCAAACAGTAACATCCTGGTTACTCATCAAAAACTCAGCGGCTGCAGTGATGTAATCTTCCTTTACAGTTGTTGATTCATCCGAACCATTGCTGATAGTCAGAGTAACGTCGTAGGTTCCGGGCTCCTCATAAGTAACCACAGGGTTTTGCTCATTGCTTGTTTCAGGACTTCCGCCTTCAAAAACCCATTGCCATGAAGTGACATTACCACACGATTCGTCTTCGAACTGAATGTCAGAACCGATATTCACGGTGGTGTTTTCAGCCGTAAATTCCGCACTGAATCCTGAAGAAGTCAGAGCGGCATCCTGAACCACAGAACTGTAGTCCTCAACAGCTATTCCTTCAATGGTAACTGGTTCATAACAAGGAGCTGAAAACGTCAAATCGTAAGTTCCTGTTTTTATCGGCCGGTAATAGTCCCCCAAATCACTACTTGAAACCACAAAACTGTTGTCTTCGTCATGACCCAGAATCTCAATCTCGGCACCCACAACCGGGTCGCCTGATTCAGCATCAGTAACCAAGCCGCGAATTCCGTAAGAGGCCTGTTCGATGTAGTTTAACAATGAGCGGTAATTATATTCCCAATGAGCATCCAGCTGACTCTCCGGAAGCAGTTTAATATCTGATAATTCCATAGTTAATTCACGACAGTGTTGGAAATAATTCATGTAGTCTTGTCTACCACCCGCTACTTCATACCAGTCATATCCGTTTGTAATCCCATCATCAAATTCATTCATATAATCAGATGGACTATAAAGATGTACTGTATCCACATATTCTCGTGAAACAAATTGCCACCAGTTATCATCGGCATGACGTTGCGCCCATGTGTCCCATGG
>JASMTJ010000296.1:0-6707 GCA_041694335.1 Bacteroidales bacterium | reverse complement strand
AAGCGCGTCGCGCACGGTACGCCATGGTTTCTCCTCGCTGGGGAGCAGCTCCGAGGACAGGCGCCTGACCCTGTTTTCCAGCCGCGATGGCAGGATGGGGCGTTCCTTCTTGGCGATACCATGACGATCCCAGTATTCGCCGGTCACCCATTGGTCCCGCAGCAGCGAGTCATAACTGTGTGTCGCTTTTGGGAAGGACCACTCCACACCCAGATCCGCACGGAAGCCCACCATGAATACCCGCTCACGCTTTTGCGGCACCCCGTAATCCGCCGCGTTCACCAGTGTGGGAACCACATTGTAGGTGAGGCCATTGAGGTGCAGCGCGCCGGAGGTTTTTTCTTCCTGCAGTCTTTTCAGATGGTCGGACCAGGTTTCTCCATCACGCCGGATTACTTCCGGAAATTCCAACTGCAGCAGAATGTATTGGTAATAGTTGGCGAAACTTGGGCGAGTGAGCCCCCTCACGTTCTCGAAAATGAACGCCTTGGGCTTGAGCGCCCGAACCACGCCAACCGACGTGGGGAACATGTCCCGCTTGTCGCCAAAGGCCTTGTGCTTCCCGCCCATGGAAAACGGCTGACAGGGCGGGCCACCGGCCACCAGGTCGATGTCCTCAGGAATCGTGGACCAGTCAAATTCACGGACATCGCCTTCCCAAATCGGCCAGTCACGGACCAGGGGATACCCCCGGTCGCGGTTCTCCCGCATGGTATCGCAGGCCCACTTGTCCCACTCCAACACCGCCAGGGTATCAAACCCGGCCAGTGAGACACCCATGGCCAAGCCACCCGCGCCGGCAAAGAGCTCAACCGATTTCATCATGCTGTTTTCCTGGTTCATGGTTCAAAAATCCCTTTAGTTTTTTCGCGGTTCCTTCCAAATCACCGAGTTCGCACTCCCAGATGACCAATACACGCCATCCCAGTTCACGCAGTTTCGCCTCGTTCCGCAGGTCACGCTCCCGGTTCTCCTCCAGCTTGCGACGCCAAAATCCCCTGCGGGATTTCGGCAACCTTGCCAATTTGCACCCTGGGTGTCGATGCCAAAAACAACCGTGCACGAAGATCACCGCTCGCCTGGAACGAAAAACCATGTCGGGCTTACCCGGAAGACTGCCGACATGAAGGCGATAACGAAAGCCCATGCCATGCACCAGGCGCCGAACAAGCATCTCTGGCTTTGTGTCCTTCGAGCGGACGCGAGACATGCGCTCACTGCGTTCCGCGGGAGTTAACGTATCCACAAGCTTTTGCTCCGGAACGGGCACGAAACGATTGGCGGGAATTTTACAGCACCAGGCGGTGAGAGTCTCTTTGGCTGTTCTGGAATGACTGGACAGTCGGTGCTACCGGGAAAGGGCCGGTGAAACGGACCTGGATGAAATGGACCACACAGTTGAGGACCTCGAGAAGAGCGATCATCTACAGATCGAGGGAGGAATCCGAGTGTCCGTCGTCAACTTATTTATTACTAAGCAGGCTGCGAACAACCGTTTTTCCCGGCCAACCGTTTCGGTGGTATATTCAAGCGCTTACTAAGAACTTGCATATATTTGCCAACCAGCTTTTTTCTTCACCGCCATTAAGGGTCTTGCTCCCATTGCCCATTGAAGCCACCTCCGGTAGGCCAGCAACCGTCATGTCTTTTCCATACTGCCCCAAATTAGTCAAAAATAAATCAGTTTAAGTATAGCTGAATAGCGGAGCTGCAATGCAAGGCAAACAATGAACTCTTCAAAAACTACAAAGACCACTTAAAAATTAATGCTTTCTTGACTATTCAAAAGGCAGAATAATCTAACCCAATTCTGGACACACTGGCGCCAACTCTTTGAATATAGTTCAATGCGTACTCGTAACGCAGCTTGGCAACCACTACTGCGCTTACCTCAGCGGTTTTAATCTCACTGCCATCCAGTGCAAGCTGAAGAACCGTGAATGAACGATTCAATATTAATCCACTATTCCTGGCGACCAGTGTCCTCCAAGTCACTTTTTGAGTAGCCGGTTTCTCTTCCTCCTTTAAAGAGCGAAGACCAAGGCAAACGACCTTCCCATCTTCCTCTACAAAGCAGTATGAACCGCTATTTATGTGTTCATCTTCGATGTTTTCCGGTTTTATCTTAACTAACTTTAGCGCAGTGAATGGTCGCAAATCGTCACTACTGCCCGTAAAAGCAATAGAATTTTGTCCGGGTTGAAGATCACACGCCGGTGTCGCACAAACCCACCACTCATCCTCCAGCTTGAACACATGGCCACTATCAAGCCGATCTGTTCTTTCTTTAAGCGGAAGGGTGGACACATAATTATTATATTGAGCAACGGCTATTCTTTTTTCCTTGTCGTCACCCAAGTCGACGCCATAATGAGTTGAAAAGTCCCAACCACCAATGCGATCTGCATTAATTATTTTCTCCCCAAACTCGACAATTTCATCTTCAATTAAAAAAGAGATCGACTCTGATTGTCTTGCTACATGATCCTTTAACTTTATGGCTCTCGACAATTCCGCTTGTTCCTCAGGCACATTTAACGACGCCTGAGATCGAATATTTTCATAAAACTGCGCAAAAACGTGCCTTTTTAATAGAGAACGATCCTCGGCCTGTATGCCTGAACTATTAAGCACGTGCCTGAACTTCGCCGACAACAACCGTGATGGTGTAGGTTTCCAATGTTCAAGACTGGCTTGCAATTCTCCTAAAAGATCACCAGGCCCTTTCTTAACAAATGCAACAAACCCTCTCGTTGTCCTTAACCACTTGGGCCCTTCATCTATGCACCACTCTAAACCATCTGGCATCCCCGCACGTGCGAACGCCCCTAACCTTTTACGTTCAAAGTCTTTTACTATCCAGAAAAAGAACGTTTTTAACTCACCACCGCTGAATCCAAGTTGTTTGGCTAAGTCGCTGAGCTCAACATATGGGGCTCTCCCCCCCATAAACCTGCGCAACGCAGCATCCATCCCAAGTTGCCGTGTTTCTAAATAGAGAATAACATTGAATAGTTCGTGAACCTGGTCAGGGCGAAACTCTTCATCAATTTCAAGATCACCGAGCTTCTCATCAAGTCCATCAAGTAGCGCCTCCCGCTCTTCAGAAAATTGAGAAGTGCATGAGCTCATCAACGAGATCAAGCATTGGGACATAACTGCCCTTAAATCATCTTCGCCCGTGTGAACAATGATAAGGTTAAAACGATTGTTGGTAAGGACTGAATAAAGAATATCTCGGGCCTTTGCGCCGCCCAAGCCCGTCTCGTCCCCCTCAAGATTGTAATCAAGCACCAACAAATCCGATTGATGCAAGTGATCTGCAAGATCCTTGGGTGTCTCTAATGGCTCATCATCTAGCCCATCACCTGTCGAGGGAGGTGCGAGGGCATCGTGAATATCAATAATGAAGCCAGGCTTCCTATTTCGAAAATCTTTTATAATCGAGAACGGTCCGTTAGGCTCCTTCCTCCAGGGCTTTTTTGAGGACCGCTCTTGCAGCTCGAGATCTTGCTCTGATGGTGCGACATGAGCGTTTAAAATCTCTTCCCAAGTAGGATACTCATCATCAACTATCAACACAGATCTAAGCGGGTCAAGAAATGCCTCACGCACCAATTCTGCGAAAGTCGTTTGCTCAGCCAACTCCGACTCCTTTCAAATTAATAACAAAATTCGCGCCTGACAGTAGCTTAAACTTTCGATCTTTTGCATATTCAATTGAATGGCCTCCGGCCATCAAATTAACACGACAGAGGTAGAGACCTATCCCCCTACCATCACTAACCTTCCTAGTAAAAAACATTTTAAAGAGGTTCTCTTGATCAACCGGGTCAATTCCCGGGCCGTTATCAGAAACGACAATATTGCCTTCTACAACAGATAAATAGACATGAGGATTTACTGTATGAGAGTGAACCATCCAATATACACTGTTGTTAACAAGATTCACAAAAACCGGAAACAGCCTTGATGGCTGCTCTTCAACGCGAATTGACAAGAAACGCTCTGAGGCATCAACTTTAATCCCCCTAGAGCGCGCAACTGTTTTAAAAAAACCTTGCAGATATTCCAATATTTCTTTGCCGGTTATCAGCCTTCTAGTCCGGGTTCCTGATACTTTAAGTGGAGATAGAAATTCCAGCTGATGACTTAGCGCATCGAAACCTTCTTCAACTAAATGGGTTCCCGGCACATCGTCACCCAACCTTATTTTTCGAATACCCTCTCTGATCATTCTTTCGTTGCTATTTAACTCGTGCCCCAAAATCTCAACGGTAATACCAAGTTGCGCTATTTGATTGAGGCGATTAATGTCATCTCGGAGAGCAGCATTTTCTGACGCCCCCTGCCGGGCAATTAACTCAATATTAATATTCTCACTCATCACCTCAAGGGCATCAAGATAAGATTGAAATGTTTCTTCATTCTCGTTATCCATTAGTGCATAAATTGAGTTAATCTGACTTAGAGCATCTTCAAGGCTAAGACGACCAATTCTGACCTGTTCAACAAGAGGGATTGCCATTCCATGAAAAGCTTTATTTCTTTCGTCAAACATAGAAAGGACGCGATCTCGCTCATCATCTTGCAGTGTTAAAATTGATTTTTTCCAACGCCTGAGTCTTGCTTGGAGCTGGCCCGCAAGGCTATTCATTTGCTTTTCTGCAATGTTCTCTGGCTCAGAGGGATTAATTTCCTCTATTGCGGCTGTCTTAATGCTCTCCATTTCTCGAACGTGCTCTTGTATTTCAGCGTACATTGACCGAAAAGCACGATAGTCCTGCTCACTAGGCCCAAGTTTCGATGGCGCTCCAGGTATCCGAAGGTCTCTCAACTTATTGCTGAAATCATTTATCAGAGACTGAAATTCCTCAAGATCCCTCCTATTTTTAACTTTATAGGTCGCTGTAGACTGACAAGACTCGTCATACAGCTCTAAAAGTAAAGGAAGGTTCCGCTTTAAGCGACTTCTGAACTTCCTAGCATTCTTCTTTGCGAGCTCCTTCCGCTCTGTGTCAGCTTTAGCTTTATTGTTCTTCTCATTAATATCTGGAAGCAGCTGCTTGCGGAGCTCAGACGCTTGCCCAAAGTATTCATAAGCTGCTCTACGCAAAATATTAATTACTAGGGTTCGTAATGCTTTTGCACTACGGTTATCAATAAAGCCCTCACGACCGGCTTTGTCCCGCAAATTAGGGTTTTCCTCGCGAGATATTGCTACCCGACCAAACATACGACGTGAATTCCAAAACTCACGCCCGGCTGAAATACTCCTGCGGGTTTCGATTTGAAAAAAATCGTTATCAATTCGCCCATACGGCAATACACGAAGGCCGTTTCGGAAAACCAAGAAACCACTATGTTGAGATGCTAAGTCCGAAAACCTACTGTGGTCTGCCTCTGAGAGCGTCGAATTTTCTCTTTTCAGCTCGAACGTTGCGACATGTAAACTAAAGGGGCCAACAAAAGTAGTTGGCCCTTTGGGAACCTTAAAGTCTTTAGGAGGATAAATCACATAGTCAGACCCAAGTAAATGCCACTCCCCAAATGCTTTTACCTGTCCGCGAAATACACCGTCCGCATCTACGTTTCCGCTAATAACGTGCTCCATCTGCTCCGTAGTAGCGCGATTGATAGCACCCCGCTCATCTTCGACAATAGGCGCTGGGACAGACTCTGACCAAGTGATAACTTCATACGAGAAGTCTGGATCAAAAGCGTTACTTTCGTTTGCAGATTCATTGACATAGGGGTCAGTGAAAGCAGAGAGAGTCGCAAAAAATGCCTCTCTTATACTTCGAACATTTGGATCAGGCTCAATGCTGGGAAGTTGTGCTTTCAAGTCATAATTTATATCTGACACCAACAAAGCCGTACCATGTTCAGCTTCATCACTCCAAACAGACCACTCCTCCAAGTGGCGCTTTTCGAAGTGCGCGTTGATAATCGTACTGACGATGGCCTCTGAGGGCTTTTCGGCTTCTGAATCATTGCTAGTTACGACTCGATCATATGTTTCCCATGCGAGCTGGAGTCGCTCAGCACGCCCAGAATTACTGGAATCACCCCACACATTATCAGTCAAACGCTCAAAGAGCGCAGGCATAGCCTGAAAAAGCTGACTACGATCCGAAAAACGAGTAACTGGAATTTCAAGATCAGATAAAGCGAGATATGGGTTTTCGAAAATTCTCCAATCAATTAGTGCCGCAACAAAATCGTGCTCTTTTCGCTTGCTTACAACCAACAACAAAGGTCCCAAGTTCGCAGAAGAAAGTCGCCCGATTCCTTTTTGCCCCTGCTTAGTTCGCATCGGCAAGCCATTACGGTCATCAGCTTCTGTGGGTATTTGCTCGTACTTTGTTCCTGTACCTACAACTAGCCACCGATCCACAAACTCTTCATAGCTCATTCCGTGGCCATCATCAAAGACAGCTGCTACCGGCTCGGCTCCATCGAAAATATGAAGCTTCACATTGCGTGCATAAGCATCGTAGGCATTTTTCCAGAGTTCTGAAATAGCAGTAGGACAATCTGCTATTTGTTCCCTACCAAGGTGATCGACTGTTCTGGCTTGGGTGCGAAAAGCAAGCGTTTCAATCATACGGATTCAAGCCTAGGTCCTTCGAAAGGGGCTAGCCGATCATCACTTTGTTGGGACCGCCCAGCCTCAATAACATAATCTTTTAAATATGATAAGATAC
>JASMTJ010000295.1:0-1026 GCA_041694335.1 Bacteroidales bacterium | reverse complement strand
AATAGATGTATTTGGCTTCATCAATGTTGAGCTCATCAAAAAGCTCTGCTACATCGGCCGGGTGCATTTCATCCAGAATGGTTGACACAGCTTCATTGTCCTGCTCCGCGATCAGGTTCGTCAGCTCGTCTACAAACTCTCTGGTAAGTTCAAAATTGACCATACCCCTGTATTTTAAATTATTAGCAATGCGTTAATATTATCGTCCGGACCTCTCTACAAGAAGGGTGAGCTCTACAAACTCTTCCACCCCCAATTGTTCAGGTCGTAATTTCAACAAGGTGTTGGCCCTTTCATCTTCGGCCACAATACCAAAGGGTTTCAGGCTGTTTCGCAATGTTTTTCTGCGCTGGTTGAAAGCCCTTTTCACCACCTTATGAAACAACGAAGCATCGCAGCCCAGGTCCTGTACATCATTGCGAATAAAACGGACCACAGCGGATTTTACTTTGGGCGGCGGCACAAAAACATTCTCACTGACGGTAAACAGATATTCGGCATGATACCAGGCCTGCATCAAAACACTGAGTATCCCGTATTCTTTACTCCCGGGCGGAGCTGTTATACGACGCCCGACTTCACGCTGTACCATACCGGTAATACAATGGACAGAATCCCGGTTTTCGAGCACTTTAAAAAAAATCTGACTGGAAATGTTGTAAGGAAAATTACCGATTACGGAATATTTCCCTTTAAAATAATCGGCAAGATTCAGCTTCAGAAAATCGCCGGAAATTATTCTGCGGGAAAGCTGCGGAAAATGAGCATGAAGATAATCAATAGATTCTTCATCTACTTCAATCAAACGAAGATCAATATCGGGAATAACTGCCAGATGACCGGTAAGCACACCCATCCCGGGGCCCACTTCCAAAACCTGATAAGGTGGAAGGGGAAGCGCTTCGACGATGCGGGCCGCAATACGGGCATCGTTGAGAAAATGCTGGCCGAGATATTTTTTGGGTTGTACTTTCCTCATCTTCCATAATTGCAAACAGCTTTGGTGAAAACAAAATATTTGGCCAA
>JASMTJ010000294.1:0-3542 GCA_041694335.1 Bacteroidales bacterium | reverse complement strand
AACTGATTCAAAAGTAACGGACATTACTAGGGAGCAGTTGGATTAAAGACTGGGGGCAGGTCAGAGTTACCAAAAGGACTTATTAGTGTCGTCTAAGATTTTCGAAATAGAGTTATTGGATGATGGTAAGAATGAATGGTTCAAATGCTGTGTGTCTCACGGTCTGTCACACCGGCTAAACCTGCAAGCTGATAGAGCATGGCAGCAGTTTAACGGTGAGTTAGTAAAGCAAATCTTGGATACTGCAGAAGATGAAGGTGCTGTTGAAAGATTAGCTGCAGCTTGCTCAATTGAAGACAAACATTGGAGCTGGTCCAAAAAAGCCATGGTATTGAATTCCGACCAATACGAATGGTTCTATTTACTGTGCGGCGGAGAGGTCGAAGGGATCTGTGTTATTTATCACCCAAAGCCCAGCCGAATAGACGAAGAAGAAATTTTTTACGTTGATTATGTAGCCATCCATCCAAGGAACAGAAAAAATCCTTTTTTTGAGAAAGGCTTGAAGGGAGTTGGGACAAACTTATTGAAAATCGCTCTCAAGTATTCGGTGGAATCTCTTGGTTACCGGCCAGGGTTCTGTTTGCACTCTTTGCCAGGAGCCGAGAGTTACTATAAGCGAATTGGAATGACTTACTTTGGCCCTGATTTCGAAAAGGAAAACTTAGCCTATTTTGAGATGGATTCCGCCAACTCTGCGAGTTTTTTATGAGTGAGTCCAAGCAAAATCTTATAAGCAAGTTAGCTGAGGAAGGAGAGGATTTTGTTGTTGCTCCGCCCTCAGCATCGGCCAAAAGTTTGTCCAGCTTCATCCGAGATTTTCGTGATATTCAGAATGACATACCTTGGGTTGAACTGGAGGAGCTCTCTTGGATAGCACCAGGAGAGAGAAACTTGAAGTCGGTTTTTCCTTATCTCTGGCAACATGCTAATTCAGAAACGGCGCTTTTCCGTAAATCAACAACGGAAGATCGTCTCCAGATCACACTTTGGCGCTCCAGAGTTAACCAGCTGGCCACGGAAATTCTAACGGAGAATCCCACAGTTCGATTCTCGCCAGAAAAATTCGACCTCGAACAGGTTGCTGAAGTGGCAAAGCTCAGTAGGGAAGAGGGAAGCATCAATACCCTGCCTGATTATCTGTTATCTAAGGGTATAGTATTAGTCTATGTCAGGGCTTTAAAAGGCCTTAAGCTTGATGGAATCGTTTATCGTACCGCGTCTGGTATTCCTGTAGTTGCTGTTAGCTTTCGCTTCCCTCGACTAGACAATTTTTGGTTTACTTTGTTACATGAACTTTGTCATGTGGCACTTCATTATGACTACCTTGATAATGCAATCATTGAAGAGCTTGAAGGAGTAAAGCCTGTCGAACGTATTGAAAAACAGGCGAACCAAGCGGCGAAACGGAGCATCGTGCCGAGATATATTTGGGAAAGGTGTAATCTTAAATATCATCCCGTAGCTGACTCAGTATATGAGCTCGCTGAGAATATGGGTGTTCACCCGTCTCTAATTGCAGGCCTTGCTCGTCGAGAGCTAAACGATTTTTCAAAATTTACTGATATTGTAAATTCTGAAAATCCACGGACGATCGTTTTTGGGGTTGACTAATGATTTATATGCCAATGCTTAAACTTAAGCAAAATGAGTTACGTGCCCTGAAGGCGTGTAATGAGGAAAAAAAAGAAGCTATCGGACCGCTCTTCGATATACCAAGACCAGAGTCAGATACTGAGAAAGAGTTACTAATTAGCGTTGATAAAGCAACGAAGTCACTGAGGTTGTATTGGAATGAAGGTAGATTTGCCTATATCGACTGTTTTGATATCCAGCCTGGAATTACCATTAACGGTTTTCATCCGTACTACCATATATTAGATTCAGTCCGAGACTATAAACTCAGTCCGGTAGTTGGTTTAGATCGCGAACCTGATCAAGTTGATGCTGCGATTAGATATGTAAGAAGCGCAACTTGTGAGAACCAAAGAAGAATTGGAATCCGGCTTTTGCCCGATGATTTTGATGACTTTGGGCTAACAGAGCTAGATTTATCAGACCTAATTGCTGCACTACCCAAAGAGACGCTTGCGTATGATTTTCTGATTGACTGTAGGGTTTTGTCACCTGCTGATGTTGAGGTTACTGCCGATAAAATTAGTGCTTTTATAAAATCTTCCCTATCATCTTTCTCTCCAGACCGATTTTTTGTATCGGCATCTTCTATTCCTTCTAGTGCCGGCGCGGTATTAGGCACCGAATCTGAAGCCCACATTGCTAGATGCGAAAAACTTCTCTGGGAAGAGATTGTTGGACGTTTAGGTCGCACAGAAATTGAAAAAACCTTCTACAGTGATTATGGCGTAGTTAGCCCACAATATTCTGATGCTGCGCTTTCTCCAGGACTTTTTCAGTCAGTAACTACTCCAAAAATATTTTACACTTATGATTATGGTGTTTTTGCTATTAGGGGAGGAGCCTTCCAAACGCATCCCAGAGGGAGAGATCAGTACTATGATATGGCCAGTGTTTTGGTAGCAAAGCCTTTCTTTCGGGGTGCGGGTGCTTCTAGTGGCGATAGTTATATTCAAGAATGCGCTGATGGAAACACGGGAAGAGGTAGCCCCGGTTCATGGGTTAAAGAAACCTTAAACTCTCACTTAGAGTTTGTTGTTTGTGAACTCTGGGGCTCTCCGTGAGAGAGTCTCACTTAGTAACTTAACGGTTCCCTTCTTTGTTAACATATTCGATATTTGATCTGCTAAATGCGCTCTTGTTGCATTTGATTTTGGTTTCATGTGGTTGAGGTTGACGAATGCCTCTGTTAGCTCGGACTTCCAGAGGGTCATTAGTGCCGTTTGTTTGCAGAAAATGTTGTTGGTGCTCGATTTTCTGATGTATTTAAAATATATTCGGTCATCCTTTTTTAAGGCAAGGATGATTCCCCAGTGATTGGGTAAAATTTCAAGTGCCTTTTTAAGGTGCTTTTCGGTAGTAACCAAAGATAGTTTTGGTGCGCACCTGTTGTAATATTCAGATTGGCGCTTAATTCTTTCTATCTTATCAAGGTCCCCTTTTATTTCATAAATATGTACTCCTCCCTTAGATATCATAATGACATCAGCGATGACCTTTCCGTTGTGTAAGGTTTGTTCCTCACTTATTTTTCCGTTATCCGGCAGGATATTTGAAAGATGCTCAATTAGGTATGGTCGAATATCTTTATCTTTCAACATAATTTGCAGCTCCATGATGGTGACGGTTAGTATACCGGAGTACAGTTATTGACAGAACTCCAAGGTGGCGGGTGAACCTCACCACTCAGCTTCTCCCAGGCATAAGCGGTATCGTCGGGCAATGCGGCGATTTCCGCTGCTGTCGGTTCCCGAACCAGGGTTAGTTGTTTGAGGCGGTCCAGCCAAGAAGAACCGGGATTGATCTCGGGCTCTGCCTTCTTAGGTCGGGTAACTTGCCAGCGCAATGCCCGTGTTATCCAATACCGGCCTTGAGCGAACAGGCCAAACAGCTTGCCTTTAGCGGGT
>JASMTJ010000293.1:0-12112 GCA_041694335.1 Bacteroidales bacterium | reverse complement strand
CTTGACCAGGGCTCGTGGTATGGCTTTGCCCTGGCAGAAGACCAAAGCACAGGCTTCGCCGGACCTTACTCGCTAATCAGTAACAAATGGCTGTCCGAAAAAGTAATGGCACTGGAGATCCGCGAAAGCGAAACAAAACCTGTATTTGATTCCCTGCAAAAAAGCTTTTACCCCGGAATGCTTGAGCAAAAATATTTCTATCGTGGTTTTATCCTGACTCAAAAGCTGTTTTATGTTTCCGGCCAAACCGTTTTAGGGTATTCGGAAATTAAAAACACCAGCAGCCAAACGCTGAACCTTCAAACTGAGTTTTCAGGAACAACAATGCAAGCGCTGATGGTAGTGCCCCAAAATCAGCACCTTTCCATCATCGATTCGCACGACAGCCTCTATGTTTCCTTTTCAGCAGAAAAGCAGGATCTGACGGTAAGTAAAAATTCCTATTCTTTCGGAAACCAAAATTTCCGGCTCCAGCCAGATGAAAAGAAGGCTTTTATCCATACTTTTTCATTTAATCAACCCCCTCTAAAAACCTATGATACTGAAGAGTACAAAACGCTGATTGAGGAGAACGAAAAACGCTGGAACAACTACCTCAACGATGCTTTGGCTGTGGACAAATATATGAACAACGATTCTTCACTGAAAATCATCGGTGTAAAAAGCGTGGCCACACTGATTCATAACTGGCGAAAGGCCCGAAAAGACCTTCTTCATGATGGCCTCTTCCCTTCATACGCTTACGCGGGATTTCACGGATTCTGGGCCTGGGACAGCTGGAAGCACGCCGTGGCACTGGCCTCTTTCCATCCCGAGCTGGCTAAGGCGCAGATCAGGGCTATGTTCGACTACCAAAACGAAAACGGCATGGTGGCCGACTGCATCTATCCTGATAAAGCAGAAAATAACTGGCGCAACACCAAACCTCCCTTGTCGGGATGGGCGGTTTATAAAGTGTATGACTACACCAGAGATGTTGATTTTTTAAAGGAGCTGTATCCGAAAGTGAAGAAATACCATGAGTGGTGGTATCAGCATCGCGACCATGACAAGGATTCATTATGCGAATATGGAAGTACGGACGGCACCCTGCTCGCTGCCAAATGGGAAAGTGGCATGGACAATGCCGTGCGATTCGACCAGGCAGAACTGTTGAAAAACAGTGATAATGCTTACTCCCTCAACCAGGAGTCGGTAGACCTGAACAGCTTTTTGTATCTCGAAAAAATGCACCTGGCCAATATGGCCTGGATACTGAATTATGAGGAGGAGGCCGTACAGTTTGAAGAGGAAGCCAAGTCACTGAAAAAGAAAATGTCTGAAAAATTTTACTTCGATGATGATAAGTATTACTACGACATTCACATCGATAGCGATACGGCCATACGTGTAAAAGGTCCTGAAGCGTGGATTCCTCTTTACGCGCAGATTTCGGGGCATCGCATCCGGAAAATGATTGGCCATACGCTTTTCAACCCCAACTATTTCAACACCTACGTCCCTTTCCCCACCTTGTCGGCCAGTCACAAAAAATTTAATCCTGAAAAAGGCTATTGGCGCGGACCGGTATGGTTAGACCAGGCTTACTTTGCCATTCAGGGGATGCGAATGACCGGACTCTGGGACGAAAGCAGTGAAATGTTTAAAAAGCTTCTGAATAACACCTCCGGACTCAAAGGCGATGAACCTGTTTTTGAAAACTATCATCCCGAAAGTGGTGAAGGACTGAACGCTCCGCATTTCTCATGGTCGGCAGCGCATCTGCTGATGCTGCATCGCGATGAGCTTTAAACATCAGTGGTTCTGAGAAAAAATTCGTTATTTTGCAGCGATTATCTTTTCATATGCAACCGTTTGTGCATTATTATTGACATTAGAGGCATTGAGCAGATCTTATAACTATGGAAAACCATTTCGATAAATTCAGAAAGAATACGGTAGGTTTCAATCAAACCATTTATACCCCTTACGGGGAGAAGCCGTTAGTGTATGCCGACTGGATTGCCAGCGGACGTCTTTACCGCCCCATCGAGGAAAAACTTACCAACACCTTCGGCCCTTTCATCGGCAATACACATACCGAAACCAGCGTGACAGGAACTCTGATGACCAACGCGTACCACTACGCACAACAGCAGATTAAAAAGCATGTTAATGCCGGACCCAACGACGTGATTCTCTTTGCCGGATATGGCATGACCGCCGTAATCAATAAAATGCAGCGTATTTTAGGGTTGAAGTCGTGTGGATTGCTCAGCAGAAAAGACTGTCTCAATAAAACCGAACGGCCGGTGGTGTTTATCACGCACATGGAACACCACTCGAACCAGACTTCCTGGTATGAAACTATCGCCGATGTGGAGGTTGTGGAGCCGGATAAAGATCTTTTGGTTGATTTGGATGACCTTCGGAAGAAGTTAAAAAAGTACGAAAACCGTAAGCTCAAGATTGGCTCATTCACTGCCGCTTCGAATGTTACGGGCATCGAGACGCCCTATCATGAAATGGCACGCATCATGCACGAAGCCAATGGCTTGTGTTTCGTAGACTTTGCTGCTTCGGCACCTTACGTGGATATCGATATGCATCCGGGAGATGACATGGACAAGCTGGATGCGATCTTCTTTTCACCTCATAAATTCCTTGGTGGCCCCGGCACCTCTGGTGTGATGATTTTTGACTCTTCAATCTATAAAAATCCTGTCCCCGACCATCCCGGTGGCGGAACGGTTGATTGGACTAACCCCTGGGGCGAGTACAAATACATCGATGATATCGAAGTGCGCGAAGACGGGGGCACTCCGGGGTTCATGCAGGCTATCAGAACATCGCTGGCTATTAAACTCAAAGAGCAGATGAATCCTGAGCTCATCCGGAAAAGAGAGGATGAGCTGCTGAAAAAGGCTTTCGACAGGCTGAATAAAATTCCGAATGTGAATATCCTGGCCGACAATATGCATGATCGTCTGGGTGTGATTTCGTTTTATATTGATGATTTGCACTACAATCTGGGCGTAAAACTTCTGAATGACCTTTTCGGGTTACAGACGCGCGGCGGGTGCGCCTGCGCCGGCACTTACGGCCACTACCTTCTTGATGTATCCTACGAAGATTCGCACAAGATCACACAGCTGATTAATCACGGCGACCTGTCGATGAAACCTGGATGGATTAGAGCGTCGATCCATCCCACCATGACGGATCAGGAGCTGGAAACTTTATTGCATGGAATAGAGGTCGTGGCTGATGAGCATGAAACACTCAGGAATGATTATAAGTATTGCAAGCATACTAACGAGTTCAATCACAAAAGCGAACCAAAAGACAAAACCTCTTTTGTATCGCCTTGGTTTGACTTAAGTTAGATAATTCAAACAAAACTTTTATAAATTCGGGCTTGAGAGTATCCGGGAGCTTGCACATCAAGCGTAAGGAAGTATCCAAACGGCGTTTGCGAAGCTTCATAATCGGCCTTGTTGAGACGCGCCTCAGCCTGGTTGAATAGCTTCCTGGTGAACTCAGGCGTTGCTTTGCTGTCGGACAGGTGAGAAAATGAATGCAAAATGATTCGGGTAGTGTTATTCTTTTTTGCCGCCCACTTCAGGTTTTTAATCATCTTCGTTTCCACGCCTTTTATGTCAAACTCATCCTGCGATTCGGCATGAATAAATCCTACAAGCACATCCGCAAAGGAGTTGCCCTCATGCACATCCGGAAAATCCTTGAGGGTCTTTTCCGAAGGCTCATAGCCAAACTTATCACAATATATCATCAGCATTTTCATCGTGCCGTATTTTTAATTTTTTGGCGCTATCCTGAATGCAGGTTGTTACAAATCAGTTACTCAAAGGTAATAAATATTTGACAAAATTGCTCGTGGTCCTTCATCGAACATTTTTCATAATTTTGGAAAAACATTTTTGATGGCGAAACCACTGGCAGAGACATTACGACCGCAATCACTGGATGATTATATCGGACAGGAGCACCTTGTCGGGAAAGACGCGGTGCTGCGTCAGGCTATTGAATCAGGTAATATTCCGAGCATGATATTCTGGGGCCCTCCCGGGGTGGGCAAAACCACGCTGGCTAATATTATCGCCCAGGAGCTGCACCGCCCATTTTACACTTTGAGTGCAGTAAGTTCAGGCGTCAAGGATGTGCGGAAGGTCATTGAGCTGGCCCGGCAAGCTTCTGATGCTATCCTGTTTATCGATGAAATTCACCGTTTCAGCAAATCACAGCAAGACTCCCTTCTGGGAGCTGTGGAGCAGGGAATCATTACGCTGATAGGCGCCACCACCGAGAATCCTTCTTTCGAAGTCATCTCTCCGCTCCTCTCCCGCTGCCAGGTATACATCCTCAAGCACCTCACCACCGACCATCTCGAAACGCTTATTCGATCTGGAAAAGAAAACCTGAGCGAGGTGCTTGAGAAAGAAATTGAAATAAAAGAGCACGCCGCCCTGAAGAGAATATCGGGAGGCGATGCCCGGAAATTATTCAATGCGCTTGAGATGACCGTGCACGCTTATTCGGAAGAAAATCCCATTGTTATTGACGATAAAAAAGTGCTGAAGATAGTGCAGCAAAACCTGGCCAGGTATGATAAGTCGGGTGAGATGCACTACGACATTATCTCTGCCTTTATAAAATCGGTCCGGGGCTCCGACCCTAATGCCGCTGTTTACTGGCTCGCCCGCATGATTGATGCCGGTGAGGAGCCCAAATTTATTGCGCGCAGATTGCTTATCCTGGCATCCGAAGATATTGGGCTGGCCAACCCTAACGCATTGCTGCTGGCCAACAGCTGTTTTGAGGCTATTGAAAAAATCGGCTGGCCCGAAAGTCGTATCATCCTCTCCGAAACAGCCATCTACCTGGCCACTTCGCCAAAGAGCAACAGTGCCTACATGGCCATCAACAGAGCGCAGCAACTGGTAAAAAAAACCGGCGACCTGCCCGTGCCTCTTCATTTGCGTAACGCACCTACCAAACTCATGAAAGAAGCCGGATACGGAAAAGACTACAAGTATGCGCACGACTACCCGGGGAGTTTTGCTTTCCAGGATTTTATGCCTGAACGTGTATCGAATGAGAGCCTTTATCAAACAGGGCAGAATGCACGCGAACAAGAGTTAAAGAAAAAAATGTCTTCCTTTTGGAAGGATAAATATGAATTTTGAAAACGATGATAGAAAATATTCCGAATATTAAGTTTACCGACAAAGGTAATTTCCTGCTAATTGCGGGGCCATGTGCTATCGAAGATGAGGACTCTCCGTTGGAGATCGCTCAAACCATCAAGGAAATCAGCGAAAAGCTGGAAATCCCATACATTTTTAAAGCCTCCTACAAGAAGGCCAACCGCTCGCGACTCGATTCCTTTACGGGGATTGGTGATCACCGTGGCCTCAAAGTGCTCGGAAAGGTGAGAGAAAGACTCGGTATTCCGGTCGTAACAGATATCCACAGCGCTGCTGAGGCGGAGATGGCAGCCGAATATGTTGATGTCCTGCAAATCCCGGCATTCCTGTGCCGTCAAACAGAACTGTTGGTGGCCGCGGCACAGACAGGCAAGGTCGTAAACATCAAAAAAGGACAGTTCCTTTCGGCCGATGCCATGAAGTTTGCCGTTGAAAAAGTAAGACAATCGGGGAATGAAAATATCATGCTTACCGAGCGCGGCACTACTTTCGGATACCAGGACCTGGTGGTGGACTACCGCGGAATTCCGGTGATGAAAGCGCAGGGCGTGGATGTGATTATGGATGTGACCCATTCGCTGCAACAGCCCAACCAGAATTCGGGAGTGACTGGCGGAAAACCGCAGCTTATCGAAACTATTGCCAAGGCGGCCATTGCGGTGGGTGCCGATGGTATTTTTATCGAAACGCACCCTCATCCCGACAAGGCAAAATCGGATGGCGCCAACATGCTCCAACTCGATAAACTGGAAGCCCTTCTTGTTAAACTAAAGAAAATCCATCATGCTTTATAGACTTCTCTTACTTATTGCTTTTCTAAACCTCTTTTACAACAGTTTCTCGCAGGAAGAAAAACCAGAACGCTATTCGTGGTGGGAATACGGCATTAATATCGGTGGCTTTATACCGGATAACTATTCGGCGAATTTTTACAATGGTGAAGGCGATAACGATATTACCAGGATTCTGTATAACGACCGGTATGATGATGAAATCAGCGCTGAACTCGGGTATTACAACTACTCGCTCGGAGAGCTGCCGCAAAACATGAAGTACAGTGTGGAGGTAATGCCCGGACTGCATGTGGAATATCACCGCGATTCGTCGTTGAGTTATTTCGTAAACTTTCAGTATGTCAAACTACAGACTTCTGATGTTTTCCGCATTGATCTGGAAATCCAGGATGAAACTTTTGACGACTACGTGCTGGGAGATATTTACGGGTCGGAAGAGCGTGTGTATATCGACATGGGCATTCGAAAAATCATTTCCATTGATGAAAAAAGCGCCGTTTACCTGATGGGGGGACTGAATATCAACAACACGACTGTAGAAGAGAATAAAATCAACATCGGGAGGCTGACCTACAGCATCAAAACAAACTACCGGCAAAACCTGACCGATCCGGGATATCCGGAAATTGAATATGATTTTAAGCAAGGAGGCATTGGTTTTGGAGTGCTCTTTGGCGGTGGTGCAAAGTTCTACTTCCAGAACCATGTTTACGTGGCTCTTGATATGACCGGATACTACAACCAAACCATCCTTCCCGGGAAGGAACATTTCGGATTGCAGCTAGTACCGCTTTTCAGACTTGGTTATCAGTCGGAAAGGCTGTTTTAATCCTGGTATTCCAGCTCAACTTTCTTGATATTTCCGCTTGACGGATGAAGTTCGAATCCCATCTTGCGGGAATAAGGCGCGTAGCTGACCACGCCCAGCTGGTTGATGCGCATACGGTTGCTAAACAAAGCCTGGCCATCAGCTTCAATAGTAATCATAGCATAGCCGGGCACACGATAATAGATGCCCTTTTTGGCTTTGCTGGTTTGTGTAAGCAAACGGGCCTTACTCTCGATATCGGCAGTGACCTTATCATCAAAGGCTGTGATATGAATGGGTTGCCCGATAGAGCTGGAAGCATCACGCACCCCGGAATTTGGAGAAAAACGGAACAATACTTCTTTCGACAGCTCCTTTTTCTTTTCAGGAATAAACTCAAACTGATAGGTCTGCTTCGAAGTAATCGTCTTTCCAGTAAACAGTGCCTCATACTCTTTTTGGCGTCTTTCGAGCTGTTCATCCATGTATTGCATCGTTCCTTCCTCGTAGGCTACTTCCTGATACCCGATGGAGAGGTAGTAACGGTCTTGTAAAATCTTTTCGATGCGCTCGGCAGCCTGGCGCGCTTTTTCCTCGCGAGTGCGCTTTATCCAGTTTTTACTGATCTGGAATTCTTCTATCGTGGTGGTGTCCACTGTAATCGTGCGGATAACCGTGTCGATCACTTGCTTCATTCCGGTGATATCCTGGTAATCAAAAAGCTTTCCGCGATCTTCTTTCTTTGTATCAAAAGAAACAATAGTCTGCTTTTTACTCTTTTCATCTTCAGAGGTCAAATGATTGAACCCGGTGAGCAAACCGTTCTCGCTTAGTGCCAGACTAAACTGGTGTTTGTCTTTCATTTCTTCGGGCTTGAACTCAATGAAGTAAAACTGCTCGGAATCCGGAATTTCCTCCTTGCTCACGCTAAGTTCAACAATGCGAAAAGAGTTGTTGTCGGATGTGCTCACATTCTCAAGCCCCAGATACTCATCGGCATAGCTGGCAAGAGGGCCGGCATAGAAGGACTCCTTTTCGACTGTAACTGAGACCTTCACCACTGTTTTCGGGAGCGAGTAAAACACCCCGTTAGTTGAGAGGGATTTGTCGGCTGGCATTACCGTAATCTGCGCCTGTGAGGCTATAGCTAAAATAATAAAACCTAAAAGTGAAGCAAAGAATTTCATAATTTCAAATTTGTATCAAAATTAATGGTTTTAGCTCATGAAACAACGGCATGACATCACTAAAACAACTGTGGCTATGAAAAATTGTGTTTATTAATTCAATATTTGTACCTGAACAGCCTCATCGACATAGAATCTTAAGAAGTCTCTTATACGAGAAAAGTCCCGCCAGAGGCAGGACTTTTTGTTTGTTTAAAGCTTGATGCCTATTTAAGAAATAACATTTCACGATATTTGGGCAGTGGCCAGAGCTCGTCGTCAACCAGCAGTTCAAGCTTATCAACATGATAACGGATCTTTTCAAAATACGGGAGAACCTTTCCGTAATAGGCTTCCCCCTGCTTTTCTTCATCCTCCATGTTGTTTGCTTTCTTACGCTCCTCCACCATCTCGTGCACATTGACTTTAATTTCCTGAATGTGTTCAGAGATTTCTTTGATGGTTTGCAGCTGGTTCTTAGCCAGGCTTGAGAACGTTTTGTTATCAAGCACCTCCTGCAATCCTTTCACATTTTCTATCAACGTATTTTGATATCTGATTGCTGTTGGAATAATGTGGTTTGTCGCCAAATCACCAATTACACGCGCTTCGATCTGCAATTTCTTGATATACTTCTCAAGCTTGATTGAATAACGCGCTTTCAACTCTCTTTCGCTCAACACCCCCAGCTTTTCAAAAAGCTTTACACTCTTCTCGTTGGCCGTTGTTTTCAGTGCTTCTGTGGTTGAGCTGATATTTGGAAGTCCTCGTTTTGCCGCCTCATCAACCCATTCCTTGCTATAACTGTTTCCTTCGAACCTTACTGATTTAGATGCTATTACAGCTTCCCTGATAACCTCTACAATCGCCTGATTCTTCTCAGTTCCGGCGTCGATCTTTGCTTCCACGTTATCTGCAAACTGGTTCAACTGTTCGGCCACCACAGCATTGAGTACAATCATAGGTTTTGAACAGCTTTCTGCCGAACCTACCGCCCTGAATTCGAACTTATTTCCTGTAAAAGCAAAAGGGGAAGTACGGTTACGATCGGTGTTATCCAGCAGAATCTCAGGAATTTTCGGAATATTGATATTGTTGGAACCTTCATTAGGATTTGCCATTCCGTTTCCTTTTTCAATTTCGTCGAGCATTTGTGTCAGCCTGTTGCCGATAAATACCGAGATGATGGCTGGTGGCGCCTCATTAGCTCCCAAACGAAGGTCGTTACTTGACGAGGCGATATGTCCGCGCAGCAGATCAGTATTATCATGTACGGCCTTAATCGTGTTCACGAGGAATGTAAGGAAACGCAGGTTTTCCTCTTTTGTTTTTCCGGGCGAGAGCAGATTGACACCAGTATCAGTCTGCAGTGACCAGTTGTTGTGTTTTCCTGAGCCATTCAATCTTGAGAAGGGCTTTTCGTGGAGCAGAACCGTCAGGTCATAATGCTGAGCTACCCTGTCGAGCAAGTGCATAAACAGCTGGTTGTGATCCACAGAAACGTTGGTTTCTTCAAAAATTGGAGCACACTCAAACTGGTTAGGAGCCACCTCGTTATGACGTGTTTTCACCGGAATACCTAAACGCAAAGACTCATACTCCAGCTCCTGCATAAAATTAACGACGCGTTCATTTATCCGGCCGAAGTAATGGTCAGAGAGCTGCTGGTCTTTTGCTGAAGCATGACCAAACACTGAGCGTCCGGTAAGCATCAAATCCGGACGGGCTTTGTAAAGCGCGCTATCTACCAGAAAATACTCTTGTTCCCATCCTAAGGTGGATGATACCTTTTTGGTCTCCTCACAAAAGAGGTTACACACACGTGTAGCTGCCGTGTCTACAGCACTCAACGCTTTAAGAAGAGGTGTTTTATAATCCAGCGCTTCTCCTGTATAGGCAATAAAAACGGTAGGAACACAAAGGGTCCTGTCAAGAATAAATGCAGGTGATGATGGGTCCCATGCGGTATAGCCGCGGGCTTCAAACGTATTTCTCAAACCACCACTCGGAAAACTGGAAGCGTCAGGCTCCTGCTGAACAAGCTCATCACCTCCAAAACGCTCGATAGCTGTTCCGTCATCCAGTGTGGAGATAAATGCATCATGTTTTTCGGCGGTGGAGCCTGTCAGTGGGTGAAACCAGTGCGTGTAATGAGTAGCCCCTTTACTGGTGGCCCATGCCTTCATTGAAGTAGCGACCTCATGTGCCGTTGCACGGTCAATTTGAGAGCCCTCTTCTATTGCATTCATTACTTTCTTGAAGGAATCTTTGGAGAGATACTCCTGCATCACTTTCTTGCTAAAAGTAAGTTCTCCAAAATACCCGGAAGCTTTTGGCGGAGCTTCAAAATGTTTAATTTTTCTGGAAAGACTAATTTCCAGTGCTTTGAAACGTAAATTATCCATACACGAACAAGGTTTAGTTAGGTTTATTAATTAAAAAGTTCAAAATTACATATTTGCATATATGTACATATGTATTTCAGTGTTAATTATTTCTTAAGAAAATACAAGCCCAGAGCCGTTAGCGCTCCATTTACAAGTAACAACTCAAATCCGAATTTGTAACCAAAAAACAATTCTTCTGAGTAAAGACTCAAAATATAAGATACAATTGGCGCCAGAACGGCAACAACAGGAATCCATCGGTCTTTGACTTTTGTTTTGGTAAACAAGCCAAAAAAGAACATTCCCAATAATGGGCCGTATGTATACCCGGCAATGGTGAACAGCCTGGAAATTACCGACTCATCGTTCACCGCTCTGAATACAATAATAATGAGAACTATAATACCGGCAATAAAAAAATGTATTACGTGCCGCAGCTTACGCTTATCTAACTCTTTAAGGTTCTTACGCTTATTTATGTTCAAAAAATCTACCGCAAACGATGTCGTTAACGATGTCAGCGCACTGTCGGCACTGGAATAAGCAGCCGATATTAACCCAATCATAAAAACTATTCCTGCTGCAGCGGGAAGATGCTGCAATGCAATGATAGGGAAAAGGTTGTCGCTTCGTTCAGGAATAGCAATCCCCTCGCTGTTAGCGAATATGAATAAAGACGCTCCTAAAAGAAGAATAAGCATATTAACCGGAACCAGCGACGCACTCATCCAGTAGACATTCTTTTTGGCTTCGGGTAGTGAGCGGCAGGAAAGGTTTTTCTGCATCATGTCCTGATCCAAGCCTGTCATGACAATAGCGATAAAAATCCCGCTAAGGAACTGTTTGATAAAATGCGTTTTTTCATCCACGGCAGTGTTAAACACTCTTGAATAATCACTTTCCATTACCCTACTGATCAGCTCTGACAAGGAGATATCCATACTTTGATAAATCAAAACGATGGAAAGGATAACCGTTACCAGCATAAAGGACGTCTGCAAGGTGTCAGTCCAGACAATTGTTTTAATACCACCTCTGTAGGTGTATAAAATCATCAGCAGCATAAATAATGATACACTGAGCCAGAAAGGGATCTCCCAGGCATCGAAGACAAAAATCTGTAATACATTAACCACCAAAAACATCCTGAAAGAAGCCCCGATGAGCCGGGATATCAGGAAAAAAAAGGCCCCGGTTTTGTATGACCAGAATCCGAACCTGCTTTCGAGATAGGTGTAGATAGAAGTCAGATTCATTCGATAATACACAGGCAGCAGCACATTGGCAATTACAAAATATCCTATCAGATACCCCATTACAATCACCATGTATGAAAACTGCGATGCGCCCACATCACCGGGAATGGAAATGAAGGTAACCCCCGACAACGAGGCGCCAATCATTCCGTAAGCTACCACATACCATGGCGATTGCCTGTTTCCGAGGAAGTAGGATTGTGTGTCGGCATTACGACTGGTGATGGCCGAAATAGTCAACAAAAGCGCGGTGTACACCGCGAAACTCAGAAATATCGTTAATGGTGTCAATATCAGATTGTTTTGTACTGTTCCTTAATTAAAAGGGCGAAAGATAATAAATCTTTCATCACGAGTGTGGGCTCTGGGTTCAACTTTTGTACTTCAATCGGTTGTGGGGTAATAAAAACCGACTGCATACCGGCGTTTTTGGCGAATCCAATATCACTTTGACTATCACCCACCATCACTGAGGATGCTATCTCAATATCTGG
>JASMTJ010000292.1:0-1455 GCA_041694335.1 Bacteroidales bacterium | reverse complement strand
CGAGGTGGGCGCGAGCAAGACCGTGGGCGTATCTAATATCTAAGTGGATGAAGTTGCTCTGAAGTTTAGAAGGTGAAGTATGATACTTGAAGAGTTTAGCAAAAATGAAAATACCGGCCCAGTAGAAAAGGTTAAGGCAGGGGCTGTATATTTTGCTACTGAAGGGAGGAATGCATGGCATTCAACTTGGGTGGTGAAATATACCAAAAATAGTGTTCATTCTACTTTGGCGTCAGCTAAAAGCTTTTGTGAGAGAAAAAGAAAAAGTGGTTCAGTTTTCTATGTTAAGCGACTTCCATGTCTAGTGCTTATTTTTTCAAAAGGTGCTGTTGTTGTTACTGAGATAAATTCTGATAACCCGCTGAGTAGACATCTGTTACTGAGCGAATTGCCGGGTAAAGATGTTGTTGTAGCAAAAAGGCTGGTTATTAATTCCTTAAAGGATGTTAGTGATGTGCGTGTTGGTTTTGGTGTCCATTCACACGTGTGGGCATCTGGTAGAGGAAAGCCTAATTCTATTTTGATAATGCAGCATAAAGATAGCTCGAAATTAGAGGGTCAGCCAGAAAGCTCTAAGATTTGGAGGTCATCTTCAATCGGGGGTGATTACAAGTTGATGTGGAGAGAGTCAGAAGGGAAGATTAAAAGCATCGCCGTGACAAATATGGTGTCAAATCTGAGATCACTTATTGGTTGTGATCAAAGCTTCGAGAATGATGATGTTGCTGAGAGTGGAAAGGTTGTAGATTTTTTTGGTGAAAGGAATAAAAGAAATGATGGCATATTGGCAGTGAAAAGCCTTCTCAGAAAGGTGGCGGTAGAGAGAAAGTTTAAAGGAAGCAATTCTTCTAGAGAGCATGCGATAAATATCTTTATTGATGAGTTGTTTGAAGTGTTCACTGAGAGGATGATAGTTTCTTTGGAAGATACCCGCCTGGGTGATTTGTTTGAAGACTGGTTGAGGTCGTTAAGTAAGCTTTCAAGAGAAGAAAGGATTGAGGCGCTGATAGAAAGTCAGTCCACTATCATTTCGCCGTTTTTGCTATATGCCGCGTCCCGTGATAAAAAATAAAATAATTTTCATCCATCACATGGGTGCTTTGCCGTCTGCTCGTCCATATGCGATGACTCGGAGTGGGTGTAGGTTAGATTCAGCTTGGTTGCGTTCACCTGTCCTCATACTTAAGGCAACAACCACACCAAGGAGGAGACCGTATGTGGCTGACCCACTCGCATCTGAAGGCCCGCCAGCGGGCCGAACGCCACCAGCACGCCGAAGGCATCGCCCTGCGCATCCACCGAGCACTCAGCTGGCTGCTGCGCTCGGAGCTATGCGATGACGACGACGGCCGCTTCATCTTCCTGTGGATCGCCTTCAACGCCGCCTACGCCAACGATCTGGGCGAGATGCGCGTGCCCGAGAGCCGCCTGCTGGGAGAGTTCCTGCAGCGACTG
>JASMTJ010000291.1:0-19180 GCA_041694335.1 Bacteroidales bacterium | reverse complement strand
GTTCATTCACCGGTCGCACAATGTCTGCAGTCATCCATCTAACAAACAAAAGCAGATAAATAAAGGCGATGAAGATTCCGGTAAAGATTCCAATAAACATAAACATGCTGTTCCAGGCATTCACATAAATGACAAAAGCATGCTTGGCTATTTCCTGGTAGCTAAAATTATCTGCATCATCAAAAAAACTGCTCTCTGTACCAAAAAGAATTTCTATTTGTTTGGGATCCGTGTAATCGATATCCAAATCTTTAATCTGTGTAACACTCAGAAACAGATACAACATCACGATGGTTAAAGGTAACAGGCTGGTCATTAAATTAGATATCAGCAAGCGATTACCAATTTTACCTTTTCGACGTTTAAAAACTCTGACCTTCAATTCCTCAAGCGAAAAAACGTGCTCAATATATTTCAGGTGTACACGGTGACGTTCCCAAAAATAGATTAACAAGAAGGCCAGAATGCTTGCGATGATGCTGATGTAAAAGTACTGTGAAAAAATACTGTGGTTAATCTCATCTTCGAAAGTGGTAAACTGTAAGTAATAAAAAATGTAAGCCAATGAAAAAAGCAGCCCGCCACCAAAAATTAATGCATTAACAATAGGAACAGATAGCAACCACTTTTTTACAAACTTGTAGAGCCTTTTCGGAATTCTCTTTCCTTTTCTGTTTAATTTGAAATACCGTTTAAACGGGAAATTAAAAAACAATCCCAATAAGTAACTCACTAATAACGCCCTGAAGACAGCTGTTACCGAAGATGTCAGCCTTTCCTCATCACCTACTGTAGTAGTTTCTTTCCCGTCTCTGTTCATAGTGATGAGGCCACGAGAAGTATCTTTACTCATACCTGCTGTATCATTCCTGGGATGTTCGGGAGCGAGTGAATCAGGCACAAAAGCCTGTTCATTCCCCATTTGATTATCAGGGTTCAGCGAAAAAGTACTCTGATCTTCATCCAAAACCTGCGGCAAATATTTCATGCTGGCTATCATCAGAAAAGGAAAAACCAGGAAAAAGTATAAGATTGTAGTTAGAACATATATTCTCAGTCCATAAAACCTGGGCGCTTTGTTTCGCATAGCAGAAAATTTAGGATTACAAATTTAAAGGAAATTATCCACCAACTGATATTTATATCTTTGCAAAAAACAGGTCGTTTCCGGGAATATTTTTGAAGCCCGGATAAACCGGATTTAGTTTTAGTACACAACTTTTGAAAAATATAAACAGACAATAATATGGATATTCGAGTACGATTTGCACCCAGCCCAACCGGACCATTACACATTGGCGGCGTAAGAACCGCGCTTTACAACTACCTTTTTGCCCGTAAAAATGGCGGGAAAATGATTCTCCGCATTGAGGATACCGACCAGAAAAGGTATGTGGAAGGCGCTGAGCAATACATCAAGGACTCGCTGGCCTGGTGTGGGATTGAAATTGATGAAGGCACTGAGCAGGGAGGAGAATACGGCCCTTACCGCCAGTCGGAAAGAAAAGCAATCTACAGCGAATACATTCAGCTGTTGCTGGATAAGGGGCAGGCTTACTACGCTTTTGATACGGCCGAAGAGCTGGAAGCCATGCGTCAAAAATTAGAAGAGGCGAAGGCGGATAACACCAGCTACAATCCCTTAATCCGGAAAGAAATGACTAATTCATTTACCTTGTCGGAAGAAGAAGTGAAACAACGCATCGAAAATGGCGATCCGTATGTGATTCGTTTCAGGATGCCCGAAAATGAAGTCATCCACTCCAAAGATATTATCCGCGGTGAAATCAAGGTCAACACCAACACGCTCGACGATAAAGTGCTTTTTAAATCGGATGGCATGCCCACCTATCACTTTGCTAATATTGTGGACGATCACCTGATGCAGATTTCACACGTGATTCGCGGAGAAGAGTGGCTGCCGTCGCTCACCCTCCACACCATGCTCTACAAAGCCTTCGGGTGGGATGTGCCGGAGTTTGCGCACCTGCCGCTGCTGCTCAAGCCCACCGGAAAAGGAAAACTCAGCAAGCGCGATGGCGACAAGCTCGGTTTCCCGGTGTTCCCGATGGAGTGGAAAGACCCCAAAACCGGCGATGTGGCGATGGGCTACAAGGAAGAAGGCTATTTCCCGGAGGCTTTTATCAATTTCCTGGCACTTTTAGGATGGAACCCCGGAACAGAGCAGGAATACTTCAGCATGGACGAATTGGTTGAGGCTTTCTCGCTGGAGCGTGTAAGCAAAGGCGGCGCCCGTTTCGACCAGCAGAAAGCGCAAAATATGAATGCGCACTACCTGCAGCTAAAAGATGATGCCTTCCTGGCGGATCGCTTTATGGAAGAGCTGTCGAAAAAAGGCATCAACGCAGAAAAAGATTACGTAACCAAGGTCGTTTCTTTGGTAAAAGAACGTGTTTCTTTTGTGCCTGAGATGTGGGAGCAGGCCAGCTTCTTTTTCGAAGCACCGGCAGAATATGACGCCAAGACCGTGAAAAAGCGCTGGAAAGAGCAGACACCGGTGCTGATGAAGCAGCTTATCGGTGTGCTTGAAGCCACCGATCCGTTCAGCAGCGAAAAAACCGAGGAGGAAGTCAAAGCCTGGATCCAGGCAAACGAGCTGGGCATGGGCGCCGTAATGAACGCCTTCAGGCTCGCTGTGGTCGGCGCCTCCAAAGGTCCCCACATGTTCGACATCATCGAACTGCTCGGCAAAGAAGAAACTATCAAAAGGATAGAAAAAGCAATTGAGGTGTTGGGGTAAAGGCCTGCTTTTTTGGATCTAAAACAAGGGACTAAAGTCCCGGAAATTTAGTAGCAGCCTCCAAAGGATATAGGTTTTCGGTTCAATTTTAAGTGTCGTATCCCATTTATCCTTTGCCCCGAAAGGTCGGGGCAGGCTATTGGTTTTAACCAATGGTAGGGATTGGATGAGAACAGATTCCTTAGTCGCGCTAACCGCGCACTTTAGGGTGCGGGTTTTTCAGATATTGGCAGTCTTCCGGCCTTTAGGCCTTCATTTTTTAATCTCATTCAAGGAGAACGGCCTAAAGGCCTGGTGAGGATTATGCAGTACGCAAAAACCCCACCGTAAACGGCGGGGTTAGTTCAGTTAATCTTTGGAGACGTATTATCTATTGAGCTCCTTTGAGGCAGTTCGTAAGTTGTGTTTCACATGAAACAAACATCTTTTATTTCTTTTTGGATTTCTTACTCCAGTTATCGCGAAGCGGAACGGTGCGGTTGAAGACGGGTTTTCCCTGTTCAGCGTAGCGGTCGACTACGAAGTAGCCGAGGCGTTGGAACTGGAACTTGTCTTCGGGTTGGGCGTCTTTTAGTGATGGTTCTAAAACGCAATTTTCCAACACTTTCAGTGACTCAGGATTGATAAAATCCTTAAAGTCGCGGTCTTTGTGGGAGGCCGGCGCCGGGTCGTTAAAAAGGCGGTCATATTGCCTTACTTCGGCTTTGAAGCCGTGGCTGGCAGAAACCCAGTGTAATGTGCCTTTTACTTTCTTGCCGGATGTATCTTCGCCACTCTTGGTGTCAGGGTCATAGGTGCAGTGAATCTCGCGGATGTTGCCGTCAGCATCTTTCACGTAGTTTTCGCACCTTACGATGTACGCTCCTTTGAGGCGTACTTCGCGTCCGGGGCCCATGCGGAAGAATTTCCGTGGCGGATCTTCCATAAAGTCGTTTCTTTCGATATAAATTTCACGGCTGAAAGGAACCTTTCGTGAACCCATTGATTCGTCTTCAGGATTGTTAATCAGCTCCAAATCCTCCACTTTTCCTTCCGGATAGTTATCGATAATCACTTTCACCGGATCGAGCACGGCCATCACGCGGGGTGCTTTTTTGTTCAGGTCTTCACGTACGCTGTGCTCCAGCTTGGCCACATCAATTACGTTATCGCGCTTGGCGATGCCCACTTGTTCTGAAAAATTCCGGATGCTTTCAGGGGTGAATCCGCGGCGACGGAAACCTGAAATGGTTGGCATGCGTGGGTCATCCCAGCCATCCACGTGGTTGTTTTCCACCAGCTCAAGCAAACGGCGCTTACTCATGATGGTATAACTCAGGTTCAGGCGTGCAAATTCGGTCTGCTCCGGACGATCCTCGCCAGGCTCAGCGATGTTGTCAAGGAACCAGTCGTAAAGCGGACGGTGTACCTCAAACTCCAGCGTACAAAGCGAGTGGGTAATCTTTTCGATAAAGTCGCTCTGGCCATGCGCAAAGTCATACATTGGGTAGATGCACCACTTGTCGCCGGTGCGATGATGATGATATCTTCTGATGCGATACATGATGGGGTCGCGCATGTGCATGTTGGGCGAAGCCATATCTATCTTCGCGCGCAGCATTTTCGTTCCGTCTTCAAATTCGCCATTGCGCATACGCTGAAACAAATCGAGGTTTTCTTCCACGCTGCGATTGCGGTAGGGACTCTCTTTTCCCGGCTCGGTGGGTGTGCCCCTGTATTCCCTGATTTGCTCGCCGGTGAGCTCACAAACATATGCTTTCCCTTTTTTAATCAACTTTATGGCCATCTCGTAGAGCTTTTCAAAATAATCGGAAGCATAATATTCACGGTCTTCCCAGTCGAAGCCCAACCAGTGAATATCTTCCTTGATAGAATCTACATATTCGGTGCTTTCCTTGGCGGGATTCGTATCATCAAAACGCAGGTTGCACTTGCCGCCGTATTTTTCGGCCAATCCGAAATTAAGTACGATTGATTTGGCATGGCCGATATGCAAAAAGCCATTCGGCTCAGGTGGAAACCGGAAGTGGACGCGGCCTCCGTTTTTGCCGTCCTCCAGATCCTTTTCAACCTTCTGCTCAATAAAATTTAGTGATTTGTATTCACTTTCGTTGTTTTCCGGGCTTTCTTTGTGTTCCTTCGTCATGATTGATACTTTTCCTGATTCTTTTTCTAATTCCTTTCAAGTTAGGTGGATTCACTTTCTGCAAGGTTTAATCCTGTTCCCGATAGTTATCGGGATATTCTAAATAAACTCAGGCATAGCCTGTTTCATCGAATTGACAAAAATAATGCTTTATTTTGCACTGATAAAAGTTTTAAGCAAATAAACATCATAGATTCAGATTTTTGATCTTTGCTGTGAACAAATGGTTGATTTCTGAGTTTTGTTAAAGATTTTGA
The DNA here is from genome assembly GCA_041694335.1 of Bacteroidales bacterium. Taxonomy (GTDB): domain Bacteria; phylum Bacteroidota; class Bacteroidia; order Bacteroidales; family JAIPAH01; genus JAIPAH01. The sequence continues at coordinate 14,016 of JASMTJ010000291.1, read as the reverse complement.
TAAAAAAAGTAAACATTTTTAGTTTATTTAAGTATCATTTTTAACTAAAGACGTAAATTTAAATCATTTATGAAATCACATTCATCCAAATATATTTCTCAAAAAGAAGAACAGACGAAAATTATCAATGGGTTTTCGAAACTAAGTAAAGAGGAGAAGCTCGACAGGGTGGCAAATTTTCTTTCAGACAAAGAGAAAGCCTTAGACGAGTACAAATCGTTTTGGCATCCTGATAAAGCTATTCAAAAACGATTTGATGAGTTCAGCGAGAATACCATTTCCAATTATTATTTTCCTTACGGGATTGCGCCAAACGTCATCATCAACAACAAAAGCTATCTTGTGCCTATGGCCATTGAAGAGAGCTCTGTGGTTGCCGCGGCATCTAAAAGTGCTAAATATTGGGCCTCGCGGGGTGGCTTTAAAGCTAAGGTGATTTCGGTATCTAAAATTGGTCAGGTACACTTTTTATATGGAGGATCTAAAGAAAAGCTCTTTAAGTTTTTTCCTGCGCTGAAGCCCAAGCTGATTGAAAAGGTTAAGCCCATCACTGAAAATATGGAAGAGCGCGGAGGAGGGATTGAAGACATTGAGCTGATTGATATGACCCATGAAATGGATGATTATTATCAGCTTAAAGCTACTTTCAACACTGTTGATTCGATGGGTGCGAATTTCATCAACTCTTGTCTTGAAGAGTTTGCTTCTGAGATGGAGAAAGCTGTAGCAGAAAGTCCGGAATTTGAGGAGCAGGAAAAAGACCTCACGATTATCATGTCGATCCTCTCAAATTACACTCCCGATTGTGTGGTTGAAACCTGGGTGGAATGTGATGTGGAAGAACTTGCCTCACCTGATTTGGGAATGAGCGCAGAGATGTTTGCCCAAAAGTTTGAGAAAGCTGTTCAGGTGGCCACCATTGACACTTACCGTGCAACCACCCACAACAAAGGAATTTTTAACGGTGTGGATGCGGTAGTGCTGGCAACCGGAAACGACTTCAGGGCCATAGAAGCAGCCGGTCACACCTATGCGGCCCGCAATGGAAAATACAGAAGCCTTTCGGAAGTGAAAATCGAAAACGGCAAATTCCGCTATTCACTTAAACTTCCTTTAGCTTTGGGCACAGTAGGTGGTCTGACCTCGCTGCATCCCCTGGTAAAAAAATCGCTTGAGCTGCTGGGTAATCCAAAAGCAGAAGAGCTGATGATGATTACCGCTACGATGGGCCTGGCCAACAATTTTGGGGCGATCAAGTCGTTGGTGACCAGCGGTATTCAGAAAGGACACATGAAAATGCACCTGCTCAATATCCTGAATTCTTTTGATGCAAGCGAAGAGGAGAAAAAGCAAGCCATCGAATATTTTAAAAACATCAAGGTCTCTTACTCCAATGTTTCCGACTTTGTGGATGCATTGAGAAAAAACAATTAGTGGTGAGCACAAAGGAATATCATTCAAACGGAAAATTATTGCTTACAGGAGAATATCTTGTACTGAAAGGGGCGAAGGCGTTGGCCCTGCCCTTAAAATATGGTCAGGACATGAGTATCTCTCCGGTTCAAAAATCGAAGGAAATCCTTTGGAGAACCTATGTGAAAAACCGTTTGTGGTTTGAAGCTACCTTTGACCAGGAGCTAAATATCATTGACACCACATTGACCATAGTGGCCCGGAAGCTGCAAAAAATCCTACGGACTTCACTCGAGTTAAATGGCTTGAAAGCCCAGGCTATTACAGGTAATCAAGTCACTTCAACCATCAATTTCGACATTGAATGGGGTTTTGGCAGCAGTTCATCACTGCTGTCGAATATTGGCTATTGGTTAAAGGTAAGTCCTTTTCAACTGCAATTTGAGACCTCAAACGGAAGCGGCTACGATATTGCCGCCGCCCGTTCAGAAAAACCAATCGTTTATGCTCTTGAAAAAGAGAAACCGCTTATTAAAGAAGCACCGTTTAATCCATCCTTCAAAGAGCAAATTTACTTTGTCTATCTCGGAAAGAAGCAGCGTTCGGAAGAATCGGTAGCCCGCTTCAACCAGAGCCGCATCAGCCGGCAGGCGATAGAGGAAGTTTCTGAAATAACCGAAAAAGCTATTAACGCTGCCGCACTTAACGAATTCAATGATCTGCTTATCCGGCATAATGATATTCTCGCTGAAATTCTGAATCAGCAGGCGCCCGGTAAGGTCCTTTTCAGCGATTTTGACGGAGTGATAAAACCTTTAGGAGCCTGGGGCGGCGATTTTATTATGGCTACCTCGTCTGAAGGTGCTGATTATGTGCGGAGTTATTTTTCTGACAAAAACTACAGTCCGGTATTCTCATACAAAGAATTGGTGAAATGATAAACCTTTCCTTTAGCAACACACATACAATCAAATCAGACTACCGTTCTGTCTGGCAGGCGCCCTCAAATATTGCGCTGGTAAAATACTGGGGGAAGAAAGCCTTGCAACAACCCATCAACGCCTCTTTGAGCATGACGTTAAGCAAAGCGGCCACCAAAACAATGGTGGAAGTAACACCGGCCGATCAAAGAACGATTTCCTTTTCTTTTGAAGGAAAACAAAAGCCGGAGTTTATTCCTAAAATCGATCAGTTTTTTAGAAGAATTGAAGAATACTGTCCGTGGATTAACCACGCTGCTTTCACCATTAAAAGTGAAAACACTTTTCCGCATTCAGCCGGAATCGCCTCCTCGGCTTCTTCGATGGCGGCTTTGGCACTGGCGCTTACAGATATCGATAGGCAATTAGATCCTGAAAAAGGCGAGGAGGATTTCCTGATGAAAGCATCCTTTCTGGCACGATTGGCTTCAGGAAGTGCTTCGCGCTCGGTTTATGGCGGCTATTCGGTTTGGGGCTTGCATCCGGAATTCTCTCACAGCAGTGATTCATATGCTATCGGCTATAAGCAAATTCATCCGGTTTTTGAAACGTTTCATGACGATGTACTCATTACCGACTCGCAACCAAAAGCGGTATCAAGCACAGCGGGGCATGAACTCATGAACCATCATCCTTTTCTGAAGGGGCGCATTTCACAAGCAGATAAAAACATTCGGGAGCTTTCAAAAGCCCTGCAAGATGGTGATCTGAATGCGTTTATCAAAATTACAGAAAATGAAGCGCTAACCTTACATGGTTTGATGATGAGCTCGGAAAAATCGTTTACGCTGATGAAACCAAAAACACTGGCCATCATCGAGGCTGTAAGAGATTTCAGGAAACAATCCGATGTTCCGGTGTGTTTTACACTCGACGCCGGACCGAATGTTCATCTTCTTTATCCTGATAAAGTAAAAGAAAGAGTGCAGCAGTTTATCAAAGACGCGTTGCTGCACTATTGTGAAAACAGATTCTACCTGGAAGATATGACAGGTGTGGGTCCGCAAAAACTTGAAACCTATGACGCATAACGATGTCTTTTACGCTAAAATCCTGCTCTTTGGTGAGTACAGTGTGATTTTCAATTCGATGGGATTGACCATTCCTTACACGCACTTTACCGGCCACCTGAGCATGCCCAGCGAAAGAAAGTACACCAACCTCGATTTCGCGTTGAAATCGAACCTGGATTTGCATGAATATGCCTCTTACCTGAAAAACCTGGCCTCGCAAGACGACTGTCAGTTTGATATGGATTTTGAGCGTCTGGACTATGACCTGAATCACGGACTTTACTTTGAATCGAATATCCCGCAGGGCTTTGGACTGGGAAGTTCGGGTGCTTTAGTGGTGGCAATTTATCTCCAGTATGGCATAAATGTCATTCCCCGCTCCAGGCAGATGGATGTGAAGGACATCCTGAAGTTGAAAAGCATTTTTTCTAAAATGGAATCCTTCTTCCACGGCACCAGTTCGGGGCTCGATCCGCTGAATTGTTATATCCAGTTTCCGCTCTTGATTAAAGCCAAAGACGACATCCAGGTGGTGAATATCCCGCGCAATCACAACGAAGACAGTGCTATCTTTTTGATCAATTCCGGTAAACCGGGAAAAACCGAGCCGCTGGTAAATCTATTCCTCGAAAACAGTAAGAAGCCCGAATACAAGCAGAAGGTGATGGAAGAGTTTATTCCTTACACCAACTCAAGCATCAACTCACTGATTAATGGGGATTACAACGAGTTTTTTGATAACCTGGCCAAACTTTCGAAGTTTGAGTTTGATAACCTTAAGGCAATGATTCCGGAGGCGTATCACGATGTGTGGAAATTCGGAAACAATTCCAGTTCATTCCATCTCAAGCTTTGCGGATCGGGAGGCGGAGGATTCCTGCTGGGCTTTGCCAAAAACTATCAAACCGCCAAAGAAGAGTTGAAGCGCTTCAACATCGAACCCGTAACGGTTTATCAGAAAAGCGGTTCAAAAATTCTCAACAACGAATCTTAATCCAATTCCTTTTTTAGCAAGGAGGCGATATGTTCAATCGTTTCGGGCAAAGGATAGAACTCATAATTTAGCGTTTCGCTCACCTTTTTGTTAGAATATTCGCTGATCCGCTGACCGGCTCGGGCTGTTTCTTTGGTAACCAACGCCTGCTGCCCGGTAAAAAAACTCTTCACAGCTTCTAAGCGCCAGTAAATCTCGCCCATCCATGGCTTTGCTTCTGTTTTGGGAGGTTCTTTTCCGAAAGTCTTAGCTATCATTTCAAAAACTTCTTTAAAAGACGCATTAGCCCCGTTAAGAATAAACCTTGCGTTTGATACTTCACTTTGCGTTAACGCTATCATCGTATTTACCACATCCCTAACATCCACAAAGCCTGTTGCTCCCGGAGTATAAAATTTTAATCCGTCGTTGACTTTTGTAAACAGCTTAGTACTTCCTTTGGTATGATCTCCAAATCCTAAAATGACGGATGGATTTACAATCACCATATTGAGCCCCTCTTCGGAGGCGCGCCACACTTCCTGTTCTCCGTAGAACTTACTGAAACCATAGTTAGTATTGCTTTCGCCGGTCTGTAAGAAGTCTTCCTCCGTATGGTAATCCAATTCCTTTTTTGGCGCTCCCAGAGCCGCAATGGAACTGACGTAACAGAATTTTCTCACGTTCTGAGCCATGGCGGCATGAACCATGTTTTCAGTACCCTTTTGGTTGATGCTGTAAATTTTGGGTTTGTCTTTGGGCTGATAGGAAACAAAGCCGGCACTGTGATAAACATCCTTGACGCCGGTCATGGCTTCTTCGAGCGAATAGTAGTCCAGAACATCTCCGTCCACCCACTCTATCTTTTCCAGATAATCCTTCCAATGTTCTGGTTCGTAAGCTTTAAATATATTTTTTATAACATCAAGGGAGCTGGAGGCACGTTTCAATGCACGCACACGTTCTTTTCTTCTGAGCAATTCAAGGATAAGATATCCGCCAACAAGGCCTGTACTTCCGGTAACAAAATTCATAATCACAAAAGTAGTTTTTTCCTGAGGATAACAAATCATAGGCTGTTTCAGTTTTTTGCGGATTCCGATTATCTTTGCTGGCTGAAAACAAAGACATTTTTCATGAAAAATTTCGTAGAAGAACTCAAGTGGCGCGGCATGATTCACGACATGATGCCCGGAACCGAAGAATTGCTGAAGAAAGAAAAAACCAGCGGTTATGTAGGTATTGATCCTACAGCCGACTCGCTCCATATCGGCCATCTTGTGGGTGTGATGATGCTCCGCCATCTGCAAAAGGCAGGTCATCGCCCGATTGCCCTTATTGGCGGTGCTACCGGAATGATTGGCGATCCATCAGGAAAGTCAAAAGAGCGCAATCTTTTAACCGAAGAAACCTTGCGCTATAACGAAAGCAAAATCAAGGAACAGCTTAAAAAGTTTCTCAATTTTGATGATAATGCGGTGGATAATGCTGCCATCCTGGTGAATAATTACGATTGGATGAAAAATGTTTCTTTCCTGGAGTTTATCCGCGATGTGGGAAAACACCTTACGGTAAACTACATGATGGCAAAAGATTCGGTGAAAAAGCGTCTGTCGGGAGAAAACTCGCAGGGACTTTCCTTTACGGAATTCAGTTACCAGTTGGTGCAAGGAAATGACTTTCTGCATCTTTTCAAAAAAGAGAACTGTAAGCTACAGATGGGAGGATCGGATCAGTGGGGAAATATTGTTACCGGCACCGAACTTATCCGAAGAAAGGAAAGTGGTGAGGCTTTTGCCCTGACCTGCCCGCTGATTACGAAAGCTGACGGCGGTAAGTTCGGGAAAACCGAAAGCGGCAACATCTGGCTCGATCCGGAAAAAACTTCTCCTTACAAGTTTTACCAGTTCTGGCTCAACACCTCCGATGCCGATGCAGAAAAGTACATCAAGATTTTTACTTTCCTGACAAAGGAAGAAACCGAAGCATTGATTGCCCGCCATCGCGAAGCACCGCATGCCCGCGAGCTGCAAAAAACACTGGCGCGTGAGATGACCGTAATGACACACTCGAAGGAAGACTATGACACTGCGGTGGAAGCCTCGAGTATTCTTTTCGGAAAGTCCACCGCCGATAAACTAAAGCAGCTTCCTGAAAAGATGATCCTGGATGTGTTTGAAGGCGTGCCGCAGCACGAAGTTTCACGTGAAACCATTGAAAAATCGGTGGATATCGTTGATTTACTTTCAGAGCATACACCTGTTTTTAAATCAAAAGGCGAAGCCCGCCGGATGCTGAAAGATAATGGCGTTTCCATTAACAAGGAAAAGGTAAAACCAGATGCGATGATTTCTGAATCAGACATTATTGGAAGCAAGTATATTCTTGCTCAGAAAGGAAAGAAAAACTACTTTTTGATTATTTTAAAGTAACATTATACGTTCTAAAAAAAAGGAGGGATTCGGATAAACCAAATTCCTCCTTTTTATTTTGGATGCTACGGGCTATCCTTTTACACTCCACTCCGCCCCATCTTTGGTGTCTTTAATGACAATCCCTGAGGCGGTCAGCGCATCCCTTATTTTATCTGCTGTGTTGAAATCCTTATTCTTTTTGGCTTCCTGACGCACTTCGAGGAAATGGCTAATTACACTTGAAAGCAATTCATCGTTTCCGGAATTGTCTTCCTCGGATTTAAATCCTAAAATATCCTTCACAAACGTGCTGAAATATGTTTTGAGATCGTCAAGGTCTTCCTGTGTAATTTTTTCTTTGCCATCGTTAATGGCATTGATCATCCGTGCTGCATCAAATAGATGCGCAATGGCCACCGGACTGTTAAAATCATCGTTTAGTGCTTCGTAGCTTTTCTTTTCAATCGATTTGAAATCAACTGTAGTCTCCTTGGATACCGGTAGTTTTTCAAGCAACTGCAATGCATTCATCAGTCGTTTAAATCCTTTTTCAGCAGCCTGCAGTGCTTCATTCGAGAAATCAACCGTTGATCTATAATGCGCCTGGAGGATAAAAAAGCGAATGGTCATCGGAGAATATGATCTTTCGAGGAAATCGTGACTTCCATCGAAAAACTGGTTGAGCGTAATAAAATTCCCCAACGATTTTCCCATCTTCTGTCCGTTGATAGTAATCATGTTGTTATGCATCCAGTACTTCGCCGGATCATCACCGTTAGCGGCTCTCGATTGTGCAATCTCCGATTCGTGGTGGGGAAACAATAAATCCATTCCGCCACCGTGAATATCAAATTTTTCTCCCAGGTATTTGGTACTCATGGCCGAACATTCCATGTGCCATCCAGGAAATCCATCGCCCCAGGGCGACGGCCAGCGCATGATGTGCTCTGGAGCTGCATTCTTCCAAATCGCAAAATCAAAGGCATTTTGCTTTTCATCCTGGCCTTCCAGCTCACGGGTGTTGCTCTTTAAATCCTCCAAAACCCTTCCTGAAAGCTCTCCGTACTTTTTGGTGTCCTGATGATACTTTTCCACATCAAAATATACCGAACCTTTCGACTCATAAGCATATCCTGACTTAAGAATTTGTTTAACCATTTCTATTTGTTCGATGATATGTCCGGAAGCCCGAGGCTCAATGGAAGGTTTTTTCACATTTAGCTGATCCATGTTAAAATGATAGCGATCCGAAAAGTGCTGAACAATTTCCATGGGTTCCAGCTTTTCTAAGCGTGCTTTTTTCCCAATTTTGTCTTCCCCTTCGTCTGCATCATTTTCGAGATGACCAACATCAGTAATATTTCTTACATAGCGAACCTTATATCCTAAATGTGATAAATATCTAAATACCAGATCGAAAGTGATAGCAGGTCTAGCATGACCCAGATGCGCATCTCCATAAACAGTAGGTCCGCAAACGTACATTCCCACATGAGGTGCCTTGATGGGTTGAAACTCCTCTTTCTTTCTGCTTAGCGAATTGTGCACAAACAAAGTATCATCCATAATTCCAAATTTTTTACAAAGTTAACAATTGAAATTCATCATCATGATCCAGAATATTATAACTATTAGGATTTAAACAAAAAAGTGTTTATTTTCGTTGCACTATCAATTATTGTTAAATCAATTTTAAAGATATTTAAGTGGAAAACAGGAATGAATACATCTTGGCCGAATCATTTTTGCACTTGCTGAATGTAACGGATAAACTCATAAAAGGGTCACTGGGTAAAGCACTAAACAACAGTGGTTTTACTATTACACCCGAACAGTTTTCCATTTTAGTCAGCCTGTGGTCAAAAAATGGCCAATGCCAGTATGAACTTGCTACATGCCAGGGAAAAGACAGGGCAAGCATTACCAGGCTTGTAGACGGCATGGAGAAAGAAAATCTGGTGGTGCGAATTCCTTCTGAAAAAGACAGAAGAATAAAACTGGTGTATCTTACCAACAAGGCGAAGAATCTTCAGGATGAAATTCTTGATGTAGTGAGAGATGCCACAGATAAGGCTGAACAAGGTATTTCAGAGCAGGAAATTGATACCACCAAAAAAGTTTTAAAAAAAATGATAAGTAATCTGAACATTTCTTAGTTCATTTTTGTATTTAGTTGCATAATCAATTATTGATATTACAATCAAAATAATAAACCAATGAAAAACTTAAAACACGTTTTATTTACATTCGCTGCCATTTTATTGGCCTCAGGAATTTCTTTTGCTCAAACCACAGTATCCTTAGATAAAAATTCGGGAACTGTTGAATGGGAAGGAAGTAAAATTGGCGGAAGCCATAATGGTGAAATTGACATTAAAGCAGGAAGCTTAAAATTTGATGACGATAAACTTACTGATGCACATGTGAAAATAGACATGACCAGTATTGTAAATCATGATCTGGAAGACCCTGAGTACAACAAAAAACTGGTTAACCACCTTAAGTCAGACGATTTCTTTAGTGTAGACAAATATCCTGTTGCTGAATTTAAATCCACTTCAATCGAGAATCAGGGTTCAGGAAAATACCTTGTTAAAGGTGATATGACCATCAAAGGTCAAACACATCCAGTGGAGTTTTTTACTAATATTGAAAAATCAGGTAAAAACTTCACCGCAAAATCAACTTTTGAAATCGACCGATCAAAATACAATGTACGCTACGGTTCAAAATCATTCTTCGATAACCTGGGAGATAAAGTCATTTATGACGATTTTGAAATCAGCTTCGTTATAAATGAAACGATGTAAAAATTGTCTGTGTCAAAAAAGCAAAAGGCAGGAAATACTTCCTGCCTTTTTTGTTTATATCTTGTTAACTAATTCGACATAACCTTTTATTAAAGGTGTTTTCAGCGTTTTCAACAACTGTTAACTACACATCAATTTTAGGAATTTTCTCCACTCTTCTTGCATGCCTTCCTCCCTCAAAATCGGTAGTCAAAAAAGCTTCTGCTAATTCTATAGCCACCTCTTCAGTTACGAACCTTCCGGGAATAGACAAAATATTGGCATTGTTATGTTGACGCCCAAGTTCAGCCAATTCTCTTTTCCATGCGATTGCTGCACGCACATTCGGATACTTATTTGCTGTAATAGCAGCCCCATTTCCACTTCCGCAAAGAATTATTCCCATCTCATATTCGCCATTGTTAATGGCCGAAGCCAGCTTATGCATATAATCAGGATAATCTACACTTTCACCTGAATGGGTACCCATATCTTCAATTGTATACCCCCGGGAGCGCAGTTTTTCAACTAAATATTTCTTAACATCATATCCTCCATGGTCAGAGGCAATTGGAATAATTTTTTCTTTATTATTCATGTTGTTCATAACTTTGATTTTATCTGGCAAAATTAAACTTTATTAAAGAATTGATTCTGAATCCTGAAGAAATTATCCTCCCTTAACGGTAAATTGATAAACCCCTGAAAGCAAAAAAAGAAGCCAGAGCCAACAATAAATGTTAATAACTGGTAACTTCATTGTTAATGAAATCTGAGAAATGAAAAAGCTTATGAACAATCAGTGGTTATCAACAAGGCTAAGACAGAAATCAGCACATTTATCATCACTTATTTCACATTAATGAACAGCTAATCTTAGTAAAATTTGCTTCTATTTCTTATCAAACTAATATATCAACAGGCTGTTCAAAAGATGAAATATTGCACAAATTGAGGATGATATGCGTTCATAAATAAAAAATACCTGTTGATATGAATTAAAAGTTGAATTTTCAAAATATCTTTGAAGAAAATTTTACACAGAATTAACAGACTATATACATCATCTTTAAATTTTAAATTAAAAAGAATAATAATTAATAGAGTGTTGATAAGATGACGAACAAGGAAGCAATGGCTAAAATTAATTATATCGAAGAAATAAATAGGCTTAAAAAGGAAAAGAATGCTGTAATTCTCGCACACTACTACCAGGTTCCTGAAATACAGGAAATTGCCGATTATGTTGGCGACAGCTTAGGATTGGCGCGAAAAGCAGAGGATGTGGATGCTGACATTATAGTGTTTGCCGGTGTGCATTTTATGGCCGAAACAGCAAAAATTATTAATCCGGATAAAAAAGTGGTTTTACCCGATTTGGAAGCTGGATGTTCTTTGGCTGAATCAGCTCCTGCCGATGAATTTGCTGAGTTTATTTCGAAATATCCCGACCACATGGTGGTTTCGTATGTGAATTGTACAGCTGCAGTAAAAACCATGACGGATTTGGTGGTGACATCAGGCAATGCCGTGAAGCTGGTAAATGCTTTACCAAAGGATCAGAAGATTATTTTTGCGCCCGATAAAAACCTGGGAGCTTACGTAAATAATATAACAGGTCGTGATATGGTTTTATGGGATGGTACCTGCGAAGTACATGATATTCTGACTACCGAGCAGATTTTGAAAATGAAAGTAAAGCATCCGGAAGCAAAGCTGCTGGCTCACCCCGAGTGTAAAACACCGGTATTGAATGCATCTGATTTTGTGGGTTCCACATCCGAAATGCTCAAGTTTGCGAAGCAGGACGATAACAAAACTTACATTGTGGCTTCAGAAACCGGATTACTGCACCAGATGCAAAAAGATTCTCCGAACAAAGAGTTTATGGTTGTGGCCAGCGATGAAACCTGTGCCTGCAACGATTGTCCGCATATGAAAAAGAATACCATGGAGAAATTGTACCTCTGTCTGAAAAATGAATCTCCGGAAATCCATCTTGATGATGACGTGGTTGAGAAAGCCAGGAAGCCAATCGAAAAAATGCTTCAGATGTCGAAAGAATTAAATATTATAAAATAGAACGGTTGCTGATAAATAGGTAGTATCAATTTATTGGTTTACCTTTACTTTTTTAGCTAAAAGAATAGATTTAATGAAAAGCTTGTGGTCGCTTAAAGGAAAAAGGGTTTTAATTACAGGAGGAACAAAAGGAATTGGAGAAGCTGTTGCTGAGCAGTTTCTGAATTTTGGTGCGGAGGTATTAATTATTGCGCGCGATCAGGACAGGATTCGTGAAAAACTGGATGATGCCAAGCAGTTTAAGCTGCCCCTCTATGGTTTGGCTGCCGATATTAGCAGCAGCGATGAACGAAAGGTAATACAGCTTAAGGTTAAGCAGCTCTGGGACGGGCACCTTGATATCCTTATCAACAATGTGGGTATGAACATCAGGAAACCGACCGAAAAATACCTGGATATTGAGTTTGAGCGTATCATGCAAACGAACCTCCTCGGGTTGTTTGATTTAACTCGGCAGTTATTTCCTTTCCTGCGAAAGGAGGAAGGATTTAGCAGCATTGTTAATGTTTCATCGGTGGCCGGACTCACACATCTCAGAACAGGTTCTGTTTATGCAATGAGTAAAGCTGCCATCAACCAATTTACAAAGAATGTCGCAGTAGAATGGGCTCCTGAAAATATCAGGTGTAACGCTGTTGCTCCCTGGTATATCGACACTCCTCTGGCTAACCAGGTTTTAAAAGATCCCGATTACCTGGAGGAAGTTTTGGAGCGTACACCCGCCGGAAGGATTGGAACTCCGGAAGAAGTGGCCGCCACTATTGCTTTTCTTTGCATGCCGGCATCCTATTACATCACCGGACAGACCATTGCCATCGACGGCGGGTTTACCGTTAACGGATTCTAATTTATTCTGTAAAGCCAGACATTTTTGTTAAGAATTATTTATAGGTGCGAGGCCAAGTTTTTCGTGCTTATTTTTATATTTTTGTTCTGTTAACGCATAAATTTGAAAACAATGAATAAAATTGCTCTTTTATACGCCCCAAAAGGTGGAAGTGTGGAAAAAGCCGCGAAAAAGCTTGAAAAAGTTTGTCAACATGATATTGATGTTATTGAAATTGCAGGATTTGACGTAAGAAACCTGATGAATTATGAGAATTTTATTCTTGGATGTTCTACGGTAGGAGCCGAAAACTGGGAAGATGCTGAAGCGGATAATGAATGGGATGCCTTATTCCATAACATTGAGGAGAAGAAAATATCGCTGAAAGACAAGACCGTTGCCATTTTCGGATTGGGTAACCAGGTGCTTTATCCTGATCATTTTGTAGATGCGATGATGTATCTGAAAAATGAATGCAAGGCAGCAGGAGCCAGAGTTATTGGCGAATGGCCAACCGATGGCTATGATTTTACAGATTCTGAATCTATAGAAGGAGATCATTTTGTTGGATTGCCTTTGGATGAAGATAACGAACCTAAGAAAACCGAAGAACGAATTCGGCCATGGTTAGAAAAAGTAACCAAAGAAATGAAATAAGATATTGAATAACAAAATATTAAAATTCCATTGGAACTTGTTTCAATGGAATTTTTTGTCTAAAGTAAATAGGAGGATACTATGGATTTGAAACTTGAAAATAAGCAGTTTTTAGTAACCGGAGGAACAAAAGGATTTGGAGGTGCTATTGCGGAAGCTCTTATAAATGAAGGTGCTGATGTGGTGGTGGTAGCCCGCAGCCAGGATAAACTCGATGAGCTGAAAAATAGTTTTAAAGAAAAAATCATTTGTATACAAGGTGATATCACGCAAAGTGAAGTGATAGAAAAGACAGTGAATAGTATTGATGAAGAGCATTTTACGGGCGCTGTAATAAACGCCGGAGGGCCCCCGGCAAAACAATTTATGGAAACGTCTTTGAAAGATTGGGACGAAGCCTATCAGAATCTGTTAAGATGGAAAATAGAGTTGACACAAAAGTTGGTTCCAATGTTGCAGAAAAAGCAATATGGAAAACTGGTTTATGTGGAAAGTATTTCAACAAAACAACCGGTTGAAAATCTGGTGTTGAGTAATTCGGTTCGTTTGAGTGTGATTGGATTTGTAAAAACCCTTTCGCAGGAACTGGCAGGGTCTGGCATAACCATGAATGTTCTGGCACCGGGCTATCATGATACAGATGCACTCAATCGCTTGTTTGTGAAGAAAAGTGAGCAGCTGAATATCACCGTTGAAGAAGCCAAAAAACAGATGATAGCCCAGACAAAGATGGGCTTAGGAGATCCGAAAGATATGGCTTCGTTGGCACTGTGGTTGCTCTCTTCTCATTCAAAATATGTTACCGGACAAACAATCAGTCATGATGGCGCTGTAATGAAAGGTGTTTTCGGATAATTGTTTATCTTTGA
>JASMTJ010000290.1:0-14406 GCA_041694335.1 Bacteroidales bacterium | reverse complement strand
CTTACAAACAGCAGTATCCGATCGATTCTGACAATCCGAAGATGGTGAAAGAAGTGGATGCCCGTAAACTCTGGAATAAGATTATCCATAACGCCTGGGCCAGTGCTGAGCCGGGAATCCTTTTCTGGGATACGGTATCGCAGGAATCGGTGCCAGATTCTTATGCAGAGCATGGGTTCAAAACTGTTTCTACTAACCCTTGCGGGGAAATCCCTTTGTGTCCTTACGACAGTTGCCGCCTGCTGGCTATCAACCTATACGGATATGTGGAAAATCCTTTTACGCCTGAAGCGAAGTTCAACTTCGAAAAGTTTAAGAAACATGCGGCCGTTGCACAGCGGATTATGGATGATATCATCGATCTTGAGATTGAAAAAGTAAATGGTATTCTCGAAAAGATTGATTTGGATCCGGAAGATTCTGAAACAAAACGCACCGAAAGAAACCTTTGGTTGAAAATTAAAGAGAAAACCAACCAGGGTCGCAGAACCGGTATTGGCATCACCGCTGAAGGCGATATGCTTGCAGCACTCGGCCATACCTACGGCACAGATGCAGCGACCAACTTTAGTGTGGAAGTGCACAAAACCCTCGCCACTGAAGCGTACCGCTCATCGGTAAACCTTGCCAAAGATCGCGGTTCCTTCCCTGTATTTGATTATGAGAAAGAAGCTGAGAATCCGTTTATCAAGCGTCTCGGAACAGTAGATCCGGACTTGCTGGAGGACATGAAAGAATATGGCAGAAGAAATATTGCTTTGCTTACGATAGCGCCAACAGGTAGTGTAAGTATCTGCACGCAAACCACCTCCGGAATTGAGCCGGCTTACCAGATTAGCTATACGCGCAAGCGCAAGGTGAACCCGAACGATAAAAACGTGAAGAATGCCGAGGTTGATGACCTGGGCGATTACTGGGAGAAATTCAATGTGTTCCATCATCATTTCCTCACATGGCTCGAAAATAACAATTATGATGTTGAAGAAGTAAGAAGATACAGCCCGCAGGAATTGAAGAAAGTTATCGCAAAATCGCCATACCACAAGGCCACTTCCAATGATATTGACTGGGTGTCGAAAGTGAAAATGCAGGGCGCTGTCCAGAAGTGGGTCGATCACTCAATCAGTGTTACAGTGAATCTACCAAAAGAAGTTACGGAAGAACTGGTTAGCGAAGTTTATGAAACTGCCTGGAGAAGTGGTTGTAAAGGAATGACGATTTATCGCGATGGTAGCCGCTCAGGGGTTTTGGTTACCGAAGATGAGGGTAAGAAAGAAGAGGCGGTGAGGTTTAAGGAAACTCATGCGCCAAAACGTCCTAAGCTTATCGAGGCAGAGGTGGTTCGTTTCCAGAATGATTATGAGAAGTGGGTGGCTGTAGTTGGTCTGATTGAAAACCGTCCGTATGAGATTTTTACCGGTCGTGCCGATGACTTCTACCTACCGCAGTGGGTGGAGAAAGGACAGGTGTTGAAGCAAAGACTGGAAGATGGCAGCAGTCGTTACGATTTTAAATTCAAAGACAAACAGGGCTACAACATCACCGTTGAAGGTCTTTCGCGCTCATTTAACAAGGAGTTTTGGAATTATGCGAAACTGATATCAGGGGTGCTGCGTCATGGGATGCCCATCAAACATGCGATTCACCTTATTGAGAATCTTAACTTCGATGTGGAATCGATTAATACCTGGAAAAACGGTGTGGTGAGAGCGCTGAAGAAATACATCCCCGATGGGGAAAAAGTAACAGGCACTACTTGTCCTTCCTGCGGGAAAGAGGATACGATGCAATACACCGAAGGCTGCCTCAAGTGCAGCAGTTGCGGTTATTCGAAGTGTTAAGCAATAGCAAATGAGTAATGCGGGGCGTCAGGAGTGGCGCCCTTTTTTTTCAGAATTTACGCTGGTAAAGGTTAAAGTACTGATTGTCTCTGAAATAATTGATTTTATTGGCCAGGTGCAGGAAAATGCTTAGCTCCCTGTCTTTCATCCATTTAATGGAAGCAGGCTTTTTGTTACAGACCTCCGCGAAATGTGCCATCACCAAAAAATCATTTTTAAGCAGCCACTGCAGCGCGTCAGTTTTTTCGTCGATAGCAGAATCGAGCGCGGCAAGAGGCTGATGACCATTCTCCATCAGCCAGGTAAAATCCTGCTCACTTCCCCTGATAGCAGCAGAAAGCGCAGCCAGTTCGGGGTAGTTATTCTCTAAAAGCCATTTGGCGAAAACTTCCGGATGAACGAAAGATTCGCCAAAGGCCATTAATACTTTAACAGGATAATTGGTCATTATTCAGCCGTTTTAGGGGGCTAAATTATAACAGCGCATCGATTTGCTCAGCAAGTTTCTTGTCTTTTTCTGTCACAATATCACCCTTATCGTGTGTCGATAGCTTGATGGTGACTTTGTTAAAGGTGTTTTCCCAGGTTGGATGGTGCTCGGCTTTCTCCGCTAGCAAGGCCACTTTCGTCATAAATGAAAATGCTTCAACAAAATTATCAAATTCAAAATGTCTAATCAGTTGGTTGTTTTCTTCTTTCCACATAATAATTCCTTTTTGATTTTTAACAAGATACCATTCCAATTGTTTGTAGACCGTGAACAGCTCTTTGATGATTGATAATATTAAGTATCTTTGAAGCATACAATATGGGTAAGCTCGACGAAATAAAAGAACCGGTTAAAGATCAGATTACAGAGTTTGAGGAGGTTTTCCGCAAGTCGATGAAAAGCAAAGTGCCTCTGCTCGACAAAGTAACCCGCTACATCCTTAAAAGAAAAGGGAAACAGATGCGGCCGCTCTTTGTGTTTTTATCGGCCAATATGATTGGCGAAGGAAAAATATCTCAATCAACCTACCATGCCGCTTCACTTATCGAATTGCTTCACACGGCCACACTGATTCACGATGATGTGGTAGATGACTCCTACGAGCGTCGTGGGTTTTTCTCCTTAAACGCCCTTTGGAAGAATAAAATTTCGGTGCTGGTAGGCGATTATCTTTTATCGAGAGGATTGCTGCTGGCGGTGGATAACAGTGAGTTCGACCTTCTGCGAATAGTTTCGAATGCCACACGCGAAATGAGTGAGGGCGAGCTGTTGCAGATTGAAAAAGCCAGGCGACTCGATATACAGGAGCCCGTTTATTTTGATATAATCAGAAAGAAAACGGCCTCGCTCATCGCTTCCTGCTGTGCTGCAGGAGCCTCATCGGCCGGAGCCGATAAGGAAACGATAGAAAAAATGCGTCGGTTTGGTGAATACGTGGGAATAGCTTTTCAGATTAAGGATGACCTTTTTGATTACCAGGATTCAAGGAAAACAGGGAAACCCAATGGCATCGACATTAAAGAGAAGAAAATGACGCTTCCGCTGATTTACATGCTCAACCAGGTTTCTTCCATCGAACGGCGCAAATACATCCGGACTATCAAAAAGAAAAATGATGATGCTGAGAGCGTGGCAAAGATTATCAGCCGGGTAAATGATAGTGGCGGCATTGAATACGCATACGACCGAATGATGGACTATCAGGCGAAAGCTGTGGAAATGCTGCAAGAGTTCCCTGAGAATGAATACCGGAAATCCCTTGAGCAACTGGTAATATTCACTACTGAGCGCAAAAAATAAAATCAGGCTTTTTTTAGAGTAAATGCAAAAGTAGTCCCAACATCCACTTTGCTTCTGACGTTGATGGTTTGCTGGTGAGCTTCGATGATATGCTTTACAATAGCCAGTCCCAGGCCGCTGCCTCCCTGTTCGCGCGAGCGTGCCTTGTCAGTGCGGAAGAAACGCTCAAAAATGCGTGGCAAACTTTCTTCCGATATTCCGGGGCCATCGTCGGTTACCTCACACAGGATATGGTCGTGCATATCAAAAAAACTAACTTTCGTTGAGCCGCCATCTTTTCCGTACTTGATGGAGTTTTCGAGGAGGTTGGCGAAAACCTGGCGTATCCGGTTGCGGTCGGCCTTCACCTTTATGGCTTTATCGTATTTTTTCCTGAAAAAGAGTTTGATATCGCGCTTGCTTGCTTTCATCTCCGATTGTTCCAGCACTTCCCTGGCCAAATCAACCACATTGAATTCATCTTCCTTAAGGCGTAAGGCCCCCGATTCGAGCTGCGAAATGTCTTCAAGGTCATCGATAATACTGATGAGCCTGTTAATACTTGTTTCCGTGCGCTCGAGGTATTGCCTGTTAATTGCCGGATCATCCACCGCGCCATCAAGCAGCGTAAGGATATATCCCTGGATATTGAAAACCGGGGTCTTTAATTCATGAGAAACGTTGCCGATAAATTCACGCCGGTATTGCGCGCGCTGTTTCAGGTCTTCAATCTGTTGATGCGTGTCTTTTTGCCAGCGGGCCACCTCCTGGTTCACTCTTTCGATGGCATCGCGGCCTAATGCCGGACGGTTTTTTTCGAGGGAAGATTTTTTGAACTGATGAATGGTTTTGTAAATGACCCTGATTTTTCGGTAGATATAATTCTCTACATAGTTTTTGAGAAGGATGAATGAAATAATGAAATAACTGACAGAGGCTCCTGCCGCAATGACAAATTCGGGTGTGCTAATCCTGGTGTCGCCGCCCCAAGCCAAAACAAGTAATAAAATCAACACCAGGATGCTGAGCACAATGCCCAGCACCAAGGCAAATCTTCCCGGATCAGATAGTTTCATAAAATGTTTCTACTCCTGTGTTTTAATTCAAATAATGCTTGAATTATTCTCTGGTAACCTCGGGATGGCTAAGATTCAAATTTGTAGCCTACCCCTTTTACTGTTTTGATGTTTTTCAGCCCGATTTTTTCGCGAATCTTTCTCACATGCACATCAATAGTCCGGTCTCCAACAATCACATTATCGCCCCATATCTGAGAAAATATTTCATCGCGCGTAAAAACTTTATCAGGCTTAGAGCACAAAAGCGACAGAAGCTCGAATTCTTTTTTCGGAAGTGTGATTTCTTTCCCTTTGTAAGTGATGACGAACCGGTCTTTGTCGATGATAAAATCATCAAAAACAATCCGGTTCGAATCTTCAGATTGGCCGGCTTGTACCTTGTGGCGCCGCAACAATGCTTTAATTCTGCTGATGAGCACTTTGGGTTTGATAGGTTTTGTAACGTAATCGTCAGCACCTACATCAAAGCCGGCAATCTGCGAATAGTCTTCCCCGCGGGCTGTTAAGAAAACAATAATTGAGTCCTTAACCACCGGCATCTTTCGCATTTCCTCACATGTTTCCATGCCATCCATTTTGGGCATCATAACATCAAGAAGAGTCAGGTGGGGGTGTTTCTCATTGGCAATTTTAAGTGCTTCCTGGCCATTTTTTGCTGTAAATACTTCGTAGCCTTCTTTTTTCAGGTTGTAACCTACAAACTCAAGCACATCCTCCTCGTCGTCTACCAGAAGAATCTTGTATTGATGATTTTCCATTTCGCAATTTTAGTCTACCTCAAGGTATCAAAGTTAATTATTTTACAAAAATATTATTATTTGGATGGGACTTACTTTAACTCTTTGTTAATTTTTCTCATGTGCGATTCTGTAACTGATTGAAAAGCAACTCATAATTAAAAAGTAGCTTTCAGGGCGCCGTGAAATGCATGAGAATCCGGCACTGAAATAAGTCGAAGTGATGAAAGGATTATGCATAGTCGGAAATATTTTCAGTAAATTGTGGTCGATTATGGTTGGTGTTTGACGATGCACGTTTATCACGTATCGATTTATTATTCTGGCAAACAGGCCGAAATGAACAGAAAAATTCAATTACAGGAAGAATCCATAAACACGAAAAGATGAGAAGATTGATACTTTTAATTTCAGTTACAATAATTATTTTGTCTTTGGCAGGAAATGAATCATTGAGAGCTCAGGAATTTAAGGGTGGGATTATTGCCGGTGTGGCCGGTACGCAGGTGAAAGGCGATGGCCTGGGTGGTTATGATAAGGCCGGAATTGTTTTTGGGCCTTATGTGAATCTCGAGCTTTCTGACAAAGTATCCATGCAAATGCAATTAGAGTATTATCAGAAAGGAAGCAGGGCCAACCCCGACTCTACCAACAACTTTCAATCTTACCTGCTGAGGTTAAACTACATGCAGATTCCTGTTACCGTGCAGTATCGGCACAATGAAGACTTTGGATTGGAAACCGGCTTGTCATACGGGGTGTTGATTCATGACTATGAAGAGATAAACGGCTATACGAATTTTATTTCTCAGTATCCCTGGGAAAGTGGCGATTTAAGCTTTATTCTTGGTGCACACTGGTATCTTACAGATGTCATCACCGCAGAGTTTGAGTTTTCGCATAGCTTACTTTATGTTAGGGAAGACACAAAAGGAGTGACAACGTTTTTTAACAAGGGAATGTACCACAACGTGATTCATATCGCGATACAATATCAGATAAAGGATTTATTCGGGAGGTAAAGTAGTAGTGGGGTTTAATCTCTTCCGCTCTCAATGCGGATACCCCTGGCAACCCTTTTTTCCCTGATAAGGTCGTAAACCTGCTTCTTTTCCACCAGCAAATGAGCGTCAGCAGCGCTGAGGCCGGCATTGTAGAGAGTGTCGCCATACATCACTTTTCCGTTTTCTTCATTCCATTCTTTGGCGTAAAGCCTGTAGCGATCGCGCAGCATGGGGCCGGCTTTTCTTCCGAATTTCAGATACTTGCCTTCTTCAGCTTCAAAGCTGATATTTAAATGATAACGGTTAACCTGTTTACACACGCCGGGCGTCTTTTTCTTGATAACAATTTCTTCAATAATCTTCCCCTTCATCACCTCTACCGCACCTTCGTTTATTAACACCTCTTCGGGTTGTTCCTCAACACGCTTCAAAATAATTTTTTCAGAGTTGTAAAACTGCACATCCTTAAGATCAATATTCTGACTCTCGAGCTGAGCACGCAGCTGCGGAGTGAAAACAATTTTCCGCGAACAGGAGCTGGCTGTCAGCAGAAGCGCAATAGAAATAATGATAAGGATTTGCTTACCCATAAACTGTTGGTTTTATAAGGTATCAAAGATATGTAAATGCTCTATTATTTGCAAAAGATTAAAAACACTACCAATCTACAGCCTTCCGTTTAACAGGCATCGTCATACAACGGCAGCCCCCTCCGCCGCGAGGCAATTCTGATCCTTCGATAGTAATGACATACTTTTCATAGTCAGCCGGATTGGCTCTGCCTTTGATGATATCTCTTGCTCTCAGCACTTCAAACCCATGGTTGCTAAGCTCTTCGATAGTGTGCACATTCCGCTCATAACCAATGACTTTTCCGGGAGCCAGCGCGAAAAAGTTTGCGCCGCTGTGCCACTGTTCTCGTTCCTGTACATAGCTGTCTTTTGTTCCGCCGCACGAAATGGGCTCCAGGTCCATGCCCAGTTTTTTCAGGCCCTCCAAAAGGTTGCTCTCTTCATTGATGGTGACCTTTCCGTTATCGATAACAATATGAATAGTGATATGCTTGCTTGAATGGAATACCATCGGGTCAAAGGTCATTACCTTGTCTTTGTCGAGGAAAGTAAAAATCATATCCAGGTGAATGAATGATTCCGGACTCATCGGCAATTCCTGGATGAAAATGTGCTGTTTTCTTTTTTCGCGTTTAAACCGTTCAATTAAATAGTCTATACCTCTTGAGGAGGTGCGCGAGCCCATTCCCACCAACAAAATATCATCGCGGGCCACCAAAACATCACCGCCTTCAATCGTCAAATCTTTTTTGGAGCAGCGGTTGTCTACCGGATTAAAAGTGGTTCCTGTCACTTCTTCGCTGAAATCGAAGATGGTTTCCATAATAATGGATTCGCGATCGCGCACCTGGCTGGCCATGCGGCTAATCAGCACCTTGTCGTAAACACTCACCGAACCGTCGCGGGTAAAGAAAAAGTTGTGCAGCGGAGCCAGCGAGTAGCGTTGATTGCTCAGGAATTTGGTCAGGTTGTCCACCTCCATCACTACGCCTTCAATCAGTTGTTTGGCAAGCTCGGTGGCCGAGAGGCTCATCAGATGTCCGTGTAAATACTCCACCTTCTCATTCACAGTGATTTTCCGAACCAAATCGTACTTCACCTTTTCGTTTACCACCACCTTGGCCAGTAAATCCTGAACCTCGAAGGTGTTGGTGAGTTTACTAAGCACATCCTTAAACTGACTGTATTCTTTGTCTACAATCTTCTTGTTCAGGATATCACTGTAGAGGGCCTTCTCAGCATTACGCGGTGTCATGTTTTCTATTTCTTTTCCGGGCGAGTGGAGGATAACCCCTTCAAGTTCTCCAATCTCTGAAAAAACACCGGTTTTTAGCTTGCTTGCCATAGCTGAAATATAATTTTGGTTTAAAAATAAAAATCGCCTGCAAAGATAGATAAAATGGAAGAGGCGGATGTTACTTTAGATTGAACTTAATGTTGCGTTTAAGTCCGGGATATTTTGCGCGTTTTACGGCTGATTTTTTAAAGAGTTTCCGGTACTCCTCCTCGCTGACATCCTGCCACTTCTCTTTGTCCATCTCAAAAAGGTCGGGATGGGGTTCAAACTCGGGCTGATTGTGGGTGATGGAGAACTTATTCCAGGGGCACACATCCTGACAGATATCACATCCAAAAATGTAATCCTCAAAGCGCCCCTTAAGCTCCGATGGCATATTCTCAGTTTTGTTTTCAACGGTCCAGTAAGAGATACACTTGTTAGAGTCAATCACTCCATCTTTGATAATCGCATTGGTGGGGCATGCCTGGATGCACCGTGTGCATCCACCGCAGAGGTTGTTAATGGGGGTGTCTTCTTCAATCTCCAAATCCGTGATAATTTCCCCGATAAAAACATACGAACCATACTTCCTGCTTATCAGCATACTATTCTTGCCAATCCAGCCCAGCCCCGACTTCTCAGCCCACGCACGATCCAAAACAGGAGCGGTATCGATAAAAACCCTCGACCGGGTGGGGCCTGCTATTTCTTCAATATCTGAGAGCATCTTTTTCAGGCGGTCTTTCACCACAAAATGATAGTCAATACCGTAGGCGTATTTTGAAATACGAAGGTTGTCCTTTTCGGGAATTTCTTTATCAGGATAATAGTTGAACAGCAGTGAGATTACCGTCTTTGATCCTTCCACAAGCTTGGTGGGGTCTATTCGCTTTTCGCGATGGTTTTCCATATACTGCATATCGGCCTGGAAGCCTCGCTCCAGCCACTTATCAAAAGCATCGGCATGCGAGTCAAGCTTGCCGGCCTTTGCAAAGCCACAGTCGAGAAAACCATGTTTGGAGGCGAGTTCTTTGATGCTATGTTTTAGTTGCGATTTATTCATCCGTAAAGAGATCCCTTTCCTGTCGCAGTTTCGACAACCCGAGATGGCTATAAGCAAGGTCGGTGGCTTTTCTTCCGCGTGGCGTCCGCATCAAAAAACCTTCCTGAATGAGGAATGGTTCGTAGACTTCCTCAATCGTTCCGGGGTCTTCTCCCACAGCAGTGGCAATGGTGGTCAAGCCTACCGGCCCGCCTTTAAACTTCTCGATGATGCCTTGCAAAATCTTGTTATCCATTTCGTCCAGCCCATGCTTATCCACATTGAGCGCTTCAAGTCCGTATTTGGATATTTCCAGATCGATGGTGCCATTACCCTTGATTTGGGCAAAATCGCGGATGCGCCGCAGCAGCAGATTGGCTATTCGTGGTGTGCCGCGGCTGCGGCGGGCAATTTCATTGGCGGCATTTTCATTTATCTCCACACCTAAAATCCCCGAAGAGCGCTTGATAATGCCAATCATTGTATCGATTTTGTAGTACGACAGTCGTGAATTGATTCCAAAGCGGGAGCGAAGAGGAGCAGTAAGCAGCCCTGATCGGGTGGTGGCGCCGATGAGGGTAAACGGATTGAGCTCGATTTCGACACTTCGCGCATTTGCACCCGATTCAATCATAATGTCAATCTTGTAATCCTCCATGGCGGAATACAGATACTCCTCCACCACAGGGCTCAGGCGGTGAATCTCATCGATAAACAATACATCGTTGGGCTCCAGGTTTGTCAGAATCCCGGCAAGGTCGCCTGGCTTGTCCATCACCGGACCTGAGGTCAGCTTCAGGTTCACGCCCAGCTCGTTAGCGATAATGTGCGAGAGGGTGGTCTTTCCCAGTCCCGGTGGGCCGTGCAGCAAAACATGGTCAAGAGCATCAGCACGCTGTTTGGCCGCGGCCACAAAGATCTCCAGGTTCTCCACGACTTTGCCCTGGCCCGAAAACTCACCGAAGCTCAATGGCCGGAGGGCTTTTTCAAACTCCTTTTCCGCTGATGTTAACCGCGATGCGTTGGCATCCAAATGATCATTCATCTCGTTCCCTGCTTTTTTCCTTCAACAATATTAATGATTTTTCAGCTTTTAGAAACACAAGTTGCAAAGGTCGGATAATTCTGCTTTTGCTCGTCGATGCTTTGCGAGAATATTCAATCAGGAGCGGCTGGTTTACAATTCCATAATATTCATTCCTCTTTTTTAATCGGTTCTTTTTTGTAATTTGGTGACAAATCAAACATCCTATGGAAAAAGATAAACCGGAAAAGACTGCGAATACCGAAAATTCTGAAAATCCTGCTATCGCTTCCGGGCGAAAAATTTCGATTCAAAACATGGGCAAACGGCCGCTATGGATAATAGCAGCAGTGGTATTGCTTGTGGCGATTGCGGTGGCTTTTAGCTTTTATCCTTCGAAAAGCGAAAGAGATATCCGGGTTGGCTTATTGATAACCTCACCGGGTGAAGATGCAGAGTTAGCCGCTGTTGAGCAGTTTATGAGCCGTCAGGATGAAATCCGTTTCCAAACGATAAACCTTTCCTCTCCATTTTCTGAACATCCTTCCTTCAGTAAGTTTGATGTATTGTGGTATCATCAGGCTGACAGCAATGATATTTCTGAACGCCTGAACAATATCCGGGTAAATGATTCAATAAAAAACTACCTCAAAAACGGCGGAAATCTTTTGCTTACCCTTGACGGGATGAAGTACCTCAAGGATTTAAGGATTGAGCCCTCTCCAATCGATACTGATTCTGTTCGGTTGGAAGACAATGGCTTTGGAAGAAAACATGGCTTACATTCCTATAAAAGTCATCCGGTTTTTAAGGGACTTAATGGAGGGGCCTACCTCCTCAACCCTGAAACGGACACAGTACTGAAACAATCAGGGTTTATGGGGCATCGCCTTCCTGAAAATGGCAGGGTCATCGCTGTAGATTGGTCTTACATCAAAATGAACGAGAGTAAAAAGCTGATGGTGGAGTATGGTTTTGGGAGTGGGAAAATCCTCGGAATTGGTGCCTATACGCATTTTAGTATCCCGAATTATCATCAGCCACAGCTTGAAGCTTTTATGAGAAATGTTTTTGGATACCTTGCCCGGAACATTGGTGGCCGGCAGCATTATTGGAATTATGCCGATAATCGCATTGAAGCGTTTAACTTGCTCGAAGATGCGGTAAGTCTTCCAAAACCACGAAGGTGGACTGATAAGGAATTGGGGCTCAGTCTGGACGGCGTACCTGCTGATAATTTCTGGGATGTGGCAGGGCAGCGAATGCTTGTGATGGGTAAAGAGAATGGAGGTATTGACGAAATATGGGCTCACCCTTTTATGGCTTTGCACGATTACAAGGTGGGCTACAGGTTTCCGGGCGAAGATCGCATTCGTTGGCTGGATGGGAAGGCCGGTGAGGTGAAAGTAACCCCCAATGCTTTTATCCGGACTTATTCCATCGGCAAAAGCCATCTGAAAGAATTCATTACGGTTCATCCTAATGAACCTGTGGCAGTGGTTCATTATGACTATTCTGGGCAGGACAGCATCCATTTAACAACACAATATCAGACCAATATGCGACTGATGTGGCCTTATTCCGGAAAGGTGAATGAGGTGATAAAGCAAACTTTCAGCAAAAATCTGAACGGCCATTTGTTTGTGGATGAAAGCAGTGATCTGGCATGCGTTGTGGGTGCCTCGAAAATTCCTGAGCAGCAGCTTAGCGGAAATTATTCAGCATTCGAATTTGAAGAGGGTATCCTTTCGGGAAAGGAAGGAGAGGCATTTTCTGTTTCAGTGATGAACGAATTCCGTTTAAACCATAATGATCATTTGGATATGCTGGTGGTTGCAACCAATCAATCGTATGGAGAAGCCACCAACACCTACCGGAAGTACCTTCAGAACCCTGAAAAAGTTTTTCAGCAATCACAAAAGTATTATGAGGATTTGCTTGATGAAAAGCTGATGATTACCTCGCCTGACGAAGCCTTCAATCAGGCGTATCGTTGGGCGGTGATAGGTGCGGATCGTTTTTTCGTTCATACGCCGGGCGTAGGAAAATCGTTGGTGGCCGGATATGCTACCACCGCCGATGGCTGGGACGGCGGTCATGATGTGAGTGGTCGTCCCGGATACAGCTGGTATTTTGGCCGCGATGCCCAGTGGAGCGGTATGGCCCTCAACGGCTTAGGCGATTTTGAAAAAGTCAGGGATATCCTGAAACTGTTCATCGATTACCAGAGTGCGAACGGAAAAATTTTGCACGAATTGACCACGTCGGGGGTAGTGCATTATGATGCCGCGGACGCTACGCCGCTGTTCATTGTTTTGGCCGGTCATTACCTGCGCCATTCAGGCGATAAGGAATTTATCCGCAAAAACTGGAGCCATATAGAAAGGGCGGTTGCTTTTTGCTACTCCACGGACCGAAACAATGATCATTTGATCGATAATGCGCTTGTTGGCCATGGCTGGGTAGAGGGAGGTCACCTTTTTGGTGGACAGTCGACGCTTTACCTTTCGGCGTGCTGGGGCCGGGCACTCGACGAGGCGGCTTTTATGGCTGATGTCATTGGAAAGTCAGGAAAAAAGAAATACCGGGAGGACGCTGAGAGAGTGAAGCGCATTATCAACGATAAATTCTGGAATGAGCAGGAAACCTTTTTCTATCACAGTGTGAATACCGATGGTTCTTTTGTCGATGACAAGACGGTTATGCCTGCCATACCACTGTATTTTGGGCAAATCGACAGCGCTAAGCGCAAACCGGTATTGGAGGCCTTTGCCTACGACAACTTTTCTGCCGACTGGGGTGTGCGTATTGTCGGGAAGGATCATCCGCAGTTTAACCCTGAAGGCTATCATACCGGATCGGTGTGGCCGCTTTACACGGGCTGGACGGCAATGGCAGAGTATAAAAACGACCGGCCCATGCAAGGCTTTGTGCACACCATGAACAATCTTCAGGTTTATAAACACTGGAGCAAAGGGTTTATTGAAGAAGTGATGCATGGTTTGGAGTATAAACCTTCAGGAGTGTGCGCGCATCAGTGCTGGTCAGAGACGATGGCACTGCAACCACTGTATGAAGGAATGCTTGGACTGGAGCCTTTGGCCACGGAAAGCAGGCTTAAGCTGGCACCTGCTTTTCCCATTCACTGGAAAGATATTCAAGTACATAACCTGAGAATGGATGATCAGTTTATCGGTTTTAGGATGCGTAAAAACGATACTGCTATGATTTATGATTTCAGTAAGCAAGGAAGTCAAATGGTAAAGCTGAATTTCAAACCATACCTTCCGGTAGCTTCGCTGATTGACTCAGTTACGATTGACGGCCAGAATGTCTCTTATACATCCCGGCAAGGAGATGATTTTATGCAGCTGGAATTTGATTTTGAACTGGCAACAAAGCAAAAGGTGGTGATTTATTATACCGAAGGAATAGGAATCGAGCCGCCGGTGCCGGCGCCAAAACCGGGAGAAGGCTCGGAGGGCTTGCGTATTATTTCTGCCAAGCTCGATGGAAATCGGTATGAAGTCACCGTGGAAGGGCCGGTCAATACCACGAAGGAGCTCTTTATTCACCAGGGATACAAGGAAATAAAGTACGTTGAGCAAGCCAGGTTGGTTGAGTTTCTGGAATCGAAAGTCAGGATGGAAGTGACTTTCCCATCGGATAATTCGGATGGCTACATCGAAAAAACCTTCAGTTTGATTTTTGATGAGTGATAAGCAGTTGTAGTATTTAATGGAAGAAGCTTCAATGGTGTACTTTGTGTATCCCTTTGTGCGCGTTGTGGTAAAAAAATAAACCACAAAGGACGCGAGGAAGGCAAACGGGTTACAAAGATGGTCAGATAGTAAGAGGTTAAAGCCTTACTGTGGGAGGTTTGGAGGGTGTTTTCAACAGGTCTGGCCCGGTTGCAATACGATGCTATTCAGCCTTTTTATTCCAATAGGCTGCTTTTTGCTCTTTGTCCATTCGGGTGTAGATATGTCCCAGATACTTTGCGTATTCTGCTTTTGGCTCGAGCTCGTAGAGCTTCTCAAAAATATCGCGCGATTTCCTG
>JASMTJ010000289.1:0-1490 GCA_041694335.1 Bacteroidales bacterium | reverse complement strand
AATATAAGCTTCCAGGGCATCATTATATCGTTCTTTGAAATAATGCGAAAGTCCAAGGTTATTTAGCACAATAGCTTTCCTGGAGGTTTGAGTGGTACTGTCCATTAATTCATGGCTACGCTCATAAAATTTACATGCCTTGTTAAAATTCCCTTGATAATAGGCGGCCTCACCCCTATAAAACCAACCGATAGCAAGAAGGGAGTCACTTTCTATTTGTCCAGCAGAATCGATCATAATTTCTGCAAGGGAATCGGCTTTTCCGGGAGAATCCGGGATAAGCGTCTTGATTGTATCTTCAAGATGAAAGTGAGGGACAGAATCTAAAGAAGAAGCAATTGAATCGGAAGAAGGACTTTGCCCCTTCCCCGCAGGAAATAATAGCACAATGAAAAGAAAAATAATCAAAAAACGAAACAATCCCATAACCGGCTTATTAACACAGGCAGACTATAATTTTATTTTATCATTTACAAAACTAACTCATTTAGAAAAACAATCCACAAAACAATAGCAGCCTTTTAAATAAATCCCATTATCGTTAAAAGAATTTTGGATGTTAAAACAAGCCAGTAGTAAAAAAGTGCTTAGCGGTTTTATTAACACAAGGTTAAAGCAGCAGGAGGTCCGAATTCCTTTTCGGACCAAAGGAGGTCCGGATTCCTATCCGGACCACAGAAAACGTCCGAAAAGGATTTCGGACGTCCTGAACGTCCGGATGGGAATCCAGACCTCCTGAACGTCCGAATGGGAATCCGGACGTCCTGCTCTCGTCCGGATGGGAATCCGGACGTCCTGGACGTCCTGAACGAAAAAGACCCGGTCTGAATCTTCAGACCGGGTCTTTTTTCTTTTAAAGAATGGCGGCGACCTACTCTCCCGCTTTTACGCAGTACCATCGGCGCTAACAGGCTTAACTTCTCTGTTCGGAATGGGAAGAGGTGGGACCCTGTTGCTATAACCACCTTAATGTGTTGCCTCTGTTTTTCTTTAGAGGTGATAGGGTTGACACATTGAAAATCTCAAAAAAACAAATCGCTTGTCGCGTCTCCGGCAAAGCAATGCTTTAGTGTCTCGTCCTTATCTAATGGACAAGCCCAAGCGAAAGTCTCGGGTAATTAGTACTGCTCGGCTACATACGTCACCGCATTTACACCTGCAGCCTATCTACGTCGTCGTCTGCAACGTCCCTAATATGGAGATCTTATCTTGAGACAGGCTTCGTGCTTAGATGCTTTCAGCACTTATCCCTTCCAGACTTAGCTACTCAGCTATGCTCCTGGCGAAACAACTGATACACCAGCGGTCTGTCCATCGCGGTCCTCTCGTACTAACGACAGGGTCTCGCAAATCTCCTACGCCCACAACAGATAGGGACCGAACTGTCTCACGACGTTCTGAACCCAGCTCGCGTGCCACTTTAATGGGCGAACAGCCCAACCCTTGGGACCTTCTCCAGCCCCAGGATGTGACGAGCCGACATCGAGGTG
>JASMTJ010000288.1:0-1892 GCA_041694335.1 Bacteroidales bacterium | reverse complement strand
TCTTCCCATCGTCATTCGGGTCCTTAGGCAGCGCCGACATTTCTTGGAGTTCCCGATAGCTCCTTCCGTCATGTAGCTTGATTAGTCGCTCAGCCAGTTCAGTTTCTCGGTCAGTGATCACGTAACTTGTCCTCCTTGATTGCATAACGACCAAGCTCACCGGCGGCAATGGAGCGCAGCGGAATTGCCGTCCGGTGGAGCGCCTTGTTAGGTTTTTCATCTATTAAAGTAACTTGTAGATATTTGAGAGCCATTGACAGATTTAACCTCTTTTCCTTGGTCGTCGATCAAACTCATTGAAAGAAGCCGTACCGGTAGCATAGCTTTCTCTCTGACAACATGCCTCGGATCTGTCATGGTTGGTTCTCGCTCATCCTTTTCGCTTATTAAAATAGATGCTCCCTTGCTCATAAAGGTCATCCAATTGTCGAGCAGGAATGAGTTGTTACCATTTTTAATTAAGTCTGTTTTTACAGTGATTCTGACTTTTCCGTTTTGCAATATTGATTTCGCGTTATTTCTCGGCACTTTTACCGAGAAGGATTGCCCATCCATATCACGATTGCTTTCGCCAAGAATTGCCAGTCCGATATCTCTAAACACCGCTTTAACTACCTCCACTTCAGCCCCAAGACGATTTCTTGCTGTATATTTAGATATGTCTTGGTCTAAAGATTTTGTTTCAATAAATGATAACGTGATTTGTTTATCATCTGGCTCGGGGCTCATTTGAAGCCCGACGGTAACAAAGTCTAAACTAGGCATTGATATCATTAATAACTCTGTATCTGGATTATATTTAGCCAATTTACTTCGATCCGAGCTATGGTCTTTGATGTTGAGGTCGATGACATATGTTTTAGCATCGTATTTCGCGTATAAGCTCAATACTCGATTACGAAACTCCTCTGTTGTTTCGAATTCACCTTTTTGCAGAGGAATAGCCAGTATTTCCTCCATAACTGCATTGACTGCCGATAACCCGCTGGATATGGATTTAGACTTACTAGGTTCTGTATTTTTTGAAAACACCTGATCGAAGCACTTTAGGCGGTCATTTGGGTTTGAGACAGAGGTGCATTCTTTTGCATCATTGATCTGTGATGCATGAGCATTAGCCAAACCGACAGCAAAACAAAAGAGAAGATATACGATTACTTTGATTGATTTCATTGATGGTTCCTTTTTTTATTAATCGTTATGCAGATAGAGCCGAGTCGAGGTCATTATTTCTGAGGCCACCAGATGGGTGGTTGAGGAATACGAACCGATTATCAGCGTCATAACCAAGTGAATTAATCGTTTCTTTTGCTAATGATCCAAATACTATGATTTTTCTAAATTGGAATGATTCAATATCGGTCTTTAACCAATCTGCACAGTTTCTCTGAGCTGTTTTTGCTGGCTTTTTGTCACGTCCGCTTGTCAACTTACCCGGGTAGCATTGAGTAGCATTTGTAATATTGAAATTCGTTCTTGATTTTCCAATTCTTGACAAAGAATTACGAATTCTAGCTGCGGCTGAATTACTATTTTTACTACAAATTGGAGCCTTCTTTTTCCACTCAGATTCGCCAGGTGCTTGAAATATTAGAAGGATATCACTTGAGTTGTTCTCCATAGAAAGCGGCTTTTCTTCCGCTTTCTCGGAATTTTTCTTGTAGGGGCAGTCAATACAGTGTTCCCCGTAATCTTTTGGCATCATCGCTCCTTTTTATTAACCTAACGCCAGCGCACAACGGCGCACTTGGAATGGAGGCGCAGCCGCAATGAAAAGGGCGTCCGGCGGCCACCGGACGCGTATTGATGCGCCTTGTTAAGTATCATTCCCGTCATTCGGCACCTCAAAGACCGGATTTGGACCAAGCCATCTCGCCTTTCCAGCCGTGATT
>JASMTJ010000287.1:0-2780 GCA_041694335.1 Bacteroidales bacterium | reverse complement strand
TGATTGGGATTGTGAAGTTTATACATTGTTCCGAGATGAAAACCTAGGCTGTAAGTATGCAGTGAGTGGCGCGATAACGTGGTTTTTTGAGCAGGAAGAACAGGGCATAATCCTGGAAGATGATTGCTTGCCTAGTCAAAGTTTTTTTTGGTTTTGTGAGGAGCTGCTTGCTTACTATAAAGATGATCTGAGAGTGTGGCATATATCAGGTGATAACTTTCAGAAGCCCGGCCAGAACTATGAAGGTAGTTATTACTTTTCAAAATATAACCATATCTGGGGCTGGGCCACTTGGGCTAATCGTTGGCGTAGTTACGATGCTGAGATGACGAACACCGACGAGACAAAGCTGAGGACATTATTGGAAAATGTACTTCCAAATCGGAAAGCTTCGCAACAATATTGGTATCCAATGCTAAAGGAAACCTCGTTAGGTAAAATCGATACTTGGGACTATCAGTGGACATACACTGTATGGAAAAACGGCGGACTTAGCGTTCTCCCACGTGTAAACCTGATATCCAATGTAGGGTTTGGTCCTGAAGCGACTCATACAGTAGATTTCGAATCTCAGCTTTCCAGATTGCCACGATATGAAATATCGTTTCCCATTTCTCATGAAGAAATGCTACTAGCTGATGCTTTATCAGACTCGTACACCGAATCCCTTATGTTTAGAAGGGCTTCGCTCCCGAAAAGAGCCTTGAATAAAATAAAACGGCTGGCTCTTGATGTTATGGGTAAGGCGAAAAATTGATATTTTCTGGTCGGTGACGTTTGTAATTCGCCAATAATTTGGCAATTATTAACCGCATTAAAATATTAATTTTATATATAGGGTATTATAATTTAACTTGAGCAAGGTTTTTATGGTCCAGTGTCCATTGTGCGGTTCTTCTGAAAAAAATAATTCTGAGCCTGTTAACGTAAGAAAATTAGTTTGGCTTTATAAGCGAATGACGGGCTATGACTGTAACCATTTATTCGAAGATGATTTGGCCTTGGATGACTGTGGAGGTTGCGGTCTTCGTTTCTTTTCACCTCTGGTTGGCGGTGATGAGGGATTCTATAATTCCCTTCAGCGCTTTGACTGGTATTATATGGAGGGAAAGCCAGAATACTTTATGGCACAGGATCACATTTCGCCAGGTGATGTAGTTTTGGATGTAGGTTGTGGTCGGGGAGCGTTCTCTAAATTTGTTGAGCAGAAAAATGGTAAATTTTTCGGCTTGGACTTTAGTCAAAATGCAAAAAAAATCGCCGCAGAAAATGGCATTATTGTTGAGAACATCTCCATTCAAGAGTATGCCGATAAACACCCTGAAAGCGTTGATGTTGTAACTTCATTCCAGGTGGCAGAGCATGTTTCAGATGTTAAAGGATTCATTGAGGGTAAGCTAAAGTGTTTAAAAGTTGGCGGTAAAATGATTATTGCGGTACCTAGTGAAAGTTCATTTTTAAGCCAAGTTACTAATGGCATACTTAATATGCCCCCCCACCATATTACTCGGTGGAGCGATGAGGTTTTTGAATTTATCGCAAAAAATTATGGCTTATCTCTTTTGAGCATTGAGCATGAAAGGCTTCAGAACGTGCATGCCAGATGGTATTTAAGCACGTTGTTTCAAAACTCTGTGATGAGTCCAAGAGCTATTGACACCTCGATTAGACGCAAGTTGTTGTCCAGGGTTAGTGATCTCATTGCTGGGATTGTGGAGCCTGCTTTTACTTCGACCATGAGGC
Source organism: Bacteroidales bacterium (assembly GCA_041694335.1). GTDB lineage: Bacteria > Bacteroidota > Bacteroidia > Bacteroidales > JAIPAH01 > JAIPAH01. Next base: position 1,037 of record JASMTJ010000287.1, on the reverse strand, counting down.
CGCACGGTCATACTGTGTTAGCGGTTTTTCAGAAGCTATGAAAGTTTTGATTGTCAACGCTTCTGATATCGAAGGTGGAGCCGCCAGAGCGGCTTATCGCTTACACTGTTCATTAATGGCTTACGGCATTAACAGTCAGATGTTAGTACAGGCTAAGTCTTCAGACGATTTTACGGTGATAGGGCCGTCTACAAACATTCGAAAAGTCCTGGGCAAACTCCGCCCAACTCTAGATGCCTTACCTGTTCGACGTTATCAGCACCGAACAAGAACACTTTTTAGTCCCGCCTGGCTTCCATTTAGCGAGATAGTCGAGCGTATCAATGCGCTGGATCCCGATGTTGTGCACCTCCATTGGATCGTTGGCGGCATGATGCGAATTGAGGATATCGCTCGTATTAAGGTTCCCATTGTTTGGTCTTTACACGATATGTGGCCATTCACGGGTGGATGCCATTACGACGAATATTGTGGCGCGTATAAACAAGCTTGCGGACGGTGCAAGGTTCTTCAATCAGGGAAAGATCGAGATTTGAGTCGCCGGGTTTATCAGCGTAAGCAGAAAACGTTTCAGCAGAAAAGAGATATTACGGTCGTTGGCCTTAGCCGATGGTTGGCCACTGAAGCGGCTGCTAGTTCCTTATTCAAGCAGTATAAAGTGGTTAATCTGGCTAATCCTATCGATACGGACGCTTTTTCGCCTTTTGACCAAAGTGCAGCAAGATCTCTTTTGAATCTTCCACAGGATAAAAAACTTATTCTATTTGGCGCAATGGGTGCTACCAGTGATCCTCGTAAAGGTTACAGTGAGCTGAGTCAAGCACTCAACCAACTGACGACTGAAGATGCGGAACTTGTAGTTTTTGGCGCGAGCAGGCCAGAAAAAGGGTCAAAGTTTCCGCAGGGGGCTCATTACCTCGGTCGCCTGCATGATGATGTAACGCTCCGTGTGCTCTACGGTGCAGCGGATGTAATGGTAGTGCCAAGCATCCAGGAAAATCTTTCTAACGCGATTATGGAATCTTTGGCTTGCGGAA
>JASMTJ010000286.1:0-1596 GCA_041694335.1 Bacteroidales bacterium | reverse complement strand
TCCGGTTGACCGCTTGGTTAACTTATATATGACTCTAATTCAGTATTTGCTTTTAAAATACGAGAAGCTATTTTGGAGCCAGTCGAAGAGCGTAAACGCCGGAGCGTTGTCTCCAAATCAGGGCTGCCGTTCTTCTCGAATTTGGTCGCTTCACTGATTGACCACTTTAGATCCTTCCGAACGTTATCAGGTAGGCTATCTACGTCGATTTTATTGATGGCTTCGAAAGCATGCCATAATCTTTGATTCACCATTCCTGGCTCCACACAGAGCTTTCTTACTGCATCCGATAGGTGGCCATAAGCATACCTACGATAACGCTCATCATCGCCTATATTCTTAGTGCCAAGGCTGAATTTCATCTTTCTGGGTCTTTTAACAAAAAATAAATCAAACCACCAACGACACCAACGCCAAGCCATTGAATTAACAATTGGAGAATGTTCACACTTCCGACATTTCCTCTTGGTGGATTAAATAAGAAGGAATACCCTAAATTGATTTTAACCCCATTGTAATATTGATGAAAGGGTGGAAATAAAAACATCAAAACTATTAAACTAGCCGTTGCGATAATCACTTTTTTTTGATTTTCGTTCATAAAATAAACCTCAAAAATTAAACTGTACTATCTCGTAGTTCCGTCACACAGAGAGAAACCCATCGGATAGCGTTATAATTAGGCCCTATCGATTTCTTACTTGAGCGCGTTCACTTTAGACTTCGTTTTTGCATCAATTATCAACGCAACTATAATCGCTATACCAAAACCACCTGGACCTGCGATCCCTCCTTCTGAGAAAGCGTTAACAATACCGATAATCATCAGAATCAGAAGAACCCAATATGTTATCCGATACCCAGACGTCAAAGGATAGGTCGTTTCTTTGTTACATGATGGGCAGGTCACCTTCTGAAAACCTAAGAATGATCTTTTAGGTTCTGTGCGGAATTGATGTCTGCAGGTGTCACACACAGCAGGTATTTCCGGAAGCGACATTTCTTGCTCCTTACTAGTTAACGCCAGCCAACATGCGCGGCTACGGAATGGAGGCGAAGCCGCAATGTAGTAGGCGTCGCCGTGATTGGCCTTGTTAAGTTTTAGCTATTTCTGCAACAGCTTTTGCTGGATGGCATAAATCTGCTTTGAGTTCTTACCTTCAGTTGAGGGCGGCTCGAGACCAGATTCCAAGTAGCCTTTAACGAAACCGTTTTCATCTCTTGTGCAGTTGCCTGAAGCCTCCGCATCCAATCGGAGTGCATGGACTTCTTCTACATGTGCTATTGCCGATGACTCAGGCATGCCATCTATAATATGAACTGCTGCCTCACGCATAAGCTCGGCTCGTACAGCTTCACGATGCTCTTCTTCCTGCTGCTTAGTAATGTGGTCACTCGCCATCTTTTCCCCCATATTCAATGAATTGTATTTTTTGAGCATTGCAACTTAACGCGGAGATAAGCGGCGGCCCGTAAGGGGCGTCCGGCGGACGGCCCTCTGGCCGGGAGCGAACTTAATTGACTGGTTAAAGGCAGGTACTGACACTGCCTGCTCCCTGGCAACGACCACGACGGCCTACTCCGTTTCCTTGCACC
>JASMTJ010000285.1:0-19300 GCA_041694335.1 Bacteroidales bacterium | reverse complement strand
CACCTCGCTCGTTGTTTCCAGGGCTTCAGGAACATCAGAAAACAAGGCCCGCATCTCGTCCTGGGTCTTGAGCCACTCCTGACGCGTGTAACGCATACGGTTTTCGTCATCCACATCTTTTCCGGTGCTGATGCAAATGAGCCGGTCGTGGGCTTCGGCATCGGGTTTATCAACGAAGTGCACATCGTTGGTAGCTACTGTTTTTACATCATACTCCTGGCTGAATTTAAGCAGGGTACCGTTTACAAACTTCTGGTCTTCAAAAACATTTTGTGTCCGGGGGTCTTCACTGGGATGCCTTTGCAGCTCAAAATAATAATCCTCCCCAAACATTTCCTTGAACTCCTCAACCACTTTCCGGGCATTTTCCTCCCCCTGGTTCATGATGGTCTGGGCCAGTTCTCCACCAAGGCATCCCGATAAGGCGATAAGTCCGTCTTTGTGCTGCCTCAGTAAGTTTTTGTCAATCCGCGGGTGATAGTAAAAACCTTCAAGGTAGGCCAGGCTGGTCATCTTCAGAAGGTTCTGGTATCCTTGCTGGTTTTTGGCCAGCAGCACAAGGTGATGGCCGCTGCCATCGCTTTTATCTTCTTTTTTGTGCATGCTGCGATGTGACACATAAAACTCGCAGCCAATCACCGGTTTGAGGATGCTTGCTTTACGCAGGATGTTGAGATCCTCCAGCTCCTTTTCGGCTCCGGCTATCTCATCTTTTAGTTCTTTTCTCTTTCCGGAACTGTTTTCTTTAGCTAAATCAATTTTTAACCTGGCAATTTTTTCATTGATCTTTTCAGGATCTGTTTTTTTGGCTTTCTCAACCTCCGCATTGTGGCTCATCACATTTTGATGGAAGTCTTTTGCCCCAAACATATTGCCGTGATCGGTAATGGCCAGCGCAGGCATGTTATCGAGTGACGCTTTCTTTACCAGCTTGCTGATTTTAGCGGCGCCATCAAGGATGGAATATTGGGTGTGGACATGAAGATGGCTGAAGCTCACTCCGGCTGCTTTCCCCAGGTCTTTTGTGACTACCTTAAGTGGTTGGTCCTTGGTTTTTGTGTCAGGTTTGTTGACTTGTGCTTTCACCGACACTCCGGCAGGCTTAACCACATCCGGGTTATTCTCCCTGAAATTCCTGGCCTGCTCAGGCGTGAAGCGCAGCTGGTCTGAGGTAAAAACACCCAGCCTTACCAGTTCAAGAAAACACCGGGCGGTGGCTTCCACATCGGCGGTGGCGTTGTGGGCTTCATCAAACTTTTCATCAAAGAGCTTTTGGTGCAGCTCGGTGAGGTTGGGCCTCTTAAATCCGCCGCCTTTTCCTCCGGGAAGCTGACAATAGTTGATAGACGAGTCCATGGTGTCAAGGGCTCCCATTTTCATCATGGGTGTTTCGATGGACTTCCGGTAATATTCCGCCCCCAGGATATTCAGGTCGAATTGGATATTATGCCCTACAACAAACGATGCTTTACCCAAGGCCTCGTTGAACTTCCCAAGAAGCCACGGGAGCTCCACTCCTTCGGCTTCGGCCTTGGCGTTGGTGATACCATGGACTTTGGTGGCATTGTACGGGATTTCATACCCTTCAGGCTTAACAATATAGTCAAAGGCTTCCACCAAATCGCCTTTTTCATCATGCACCTGCCAGGCCAGCTGTACCATGCGCGGCCAGTTCGCACTGTCGGACACAGGTGCGTTAAAATTGCGTGGAAGTCCGGTTGTTTCCGTGTCAAAAATTATAAACATAAAGTTCCCTTATTGAAATTCAGGAGGATAAAAACGACGCCTCAAATATTTTTCAGAGAATAAAATTAATATCTTTCTTTGCGTTAGAAACCGATTGTTGAAAAAAAGTGAAAAAGACATTCCGGTTAGGTATCGTAAATGAGTTCAGGTGAAAAATGCCTTCAAATTGATGAATATCAATACTTATTCCTAAAGCTTATAAAGAGGACGGCTAACAATCAGCACTTTGAAAGAGTCTCCTTAAGGGGATAGGGGTTTTTGGATTTTTGGACCGGACTTATAAATCTTACTTGCTTTTTTTCAGTACTTTTTGATAGAAATACTTTTTTGTTTCAGAAAAATGTCGCATTTTTGCAGTCCTTTTTTAAAAGCGTATATATTAAAGTAAATTAACAAATTATGCCAACAAAAATCAGATTGCAGAGACGTGGTAAGAAAAAAAGAGCTTTTTACCACATCGTAATTGCGGATGGTCGTGCACCACGAGATGGAAGATATATTGAGAGACTTGGCACGTATAATCCTGTTACAAAACCAGCTACGATTGATATCGATTTCGATCGCGCATTAGATTGGCTCCAAAAGGGAGCGCAGCCCACAAATACCGTAAGAGCAATTCTTTCTTACAAAGGTATTAAGATGAAAAACCACCTTCAGAAAGGTGTGAACAAGGGTGCTTTAACTCAGGAGCAGGCCGATGCGAAATTCAAGAAGTGGATGGAAGAGAAGGAAGCTAAAATTGAAAACGCTGCGAATGCAGTGAAAAATGAAACCCTTGAAGAGCAAAAAGCTCGCTTAGCAAAGGAGAAAGAAGTAAATGAACTTCGTGCTCAGGAACTGAGAAAGCGCAGAGAAGAGGAAGAAGCTAAGCAGAAAGCCGAGCAGGCTGAGGAAGAAGAAACTGAAGAAAATGCTGAAGAAGATTCATCAGAAGAAGCTCCTGCAGCTAAAGCAGAAGAGAAGCCAGCTGAAGAAAAGCCCGCAGAAGAGAAGCCTTCTGAAGAAGAGAAGAAAGAATAATAGGGTTAAGGTTTATTGGTTAAAAAGGGTTGGTGGAGTATTTTCATCAACCTTTTTTTATTTTTGGAGAAACTTATCACCATGTTCAGGGAAGATTTATTTTATTGCGGACACTTGTCAAAGACCACCGGAACCAAAGGGGTTTTGATTTTCGTCAGGGAAAAAGTATCAGAAGATTTGCTTTTTAAACAAAAGGCAGTGTTTGTTAACCTGCCACCTGATTATGTACCCTTCATGATTCAATCCGTAGAAGCGGTTTCTGATAAGCGCTACCATATTCGTTTCAGGGATGTGGATAGTCCGGAGCAGGCAGAAAAACTCTCAGGACAAGAGGTTTTCATTCCTGAAAAGGAGCTGCCTGACGAGGCACTTCAAAGTTTTCAGGGTATTGAAGGGTTTACTGTTGTGGATGAGGAGCAGGGAAAGATGGGAGAGATTGTTGACGTACTGGAGAATCCGGCGCATGAAATTTTGGTGATGACCTACAAAGACAACGAAGTATTAATTCCGGTGACTGAGAGTATTGTGTTGGGACTGGACCCGGAGAAAAAAGTCATCCGTACCCGGCTTCCTGATGGCCTTCTTGATTTGAACCAAAAGAGTGAAGAAGCCGAATAACTATGAAGTTCAGGTTTAAACAGTTCAGCGTAAAGCATCAGATAAGTTCCATGAAAGTGGGAACGGATGCTGTGCTGTTGGCGGCTGTAGCTGATCTCAAAAATGCTAAAAATATCTTAGATGCGGGTACAGGTTGCGGGGTGATAGCCTTAGCATGTGCTCAAAAGTCTTCTGCCCTCATTCATGCTGTTGATATTCATGAACCTTCTGTGAGGGAAGCGAATGAGAATTTCAGAAACAGCCCATGGACCGACAGGCTGAAAGCGTTTGAGCTTTCACTGCAGCAGCTTGCGGCACAAGAAGCGCAGAGTTATGATCTGATTATCAGCAACCCACCGTTTTTTCAGCAGTCCCTGGCCTCGCAGGAGCTCTCACGACATATCGCCCGACACAACGATCAGCTTCCTTTCCGGGATTTTGCCTCGGCAACATCAAAATTAATCCGTAAAGGTGGGAGCATCTGGGTGATACTTCCGGTTACGGAATCGGGGTTTTTAACCAAAGAGATGCTGAAGGTCGGGCTTTCAGAAAAATACATCATGAATATTATTCCCGTTAAGGGAAGAAAACCAAACCGCCGGATTATCCAGTATAGTCATCCTGAGAATGTGATTTTTACTAAAAGTGAAGAAATGGCTATTCGCAATACCGACAACAGCTATTCAGAAAGTTACAGAGAGCTAACAAAAGATTTTTATCTCAACTACTAAACGCGAACAACCTTTATCACATATCTTTGCATGAAAACGGCAACTATGAGAAAACTTATATTTATCATTTCTTTATTGATAACTTACAATGTATCAGCCCAGGAAGAGATAATAACCGATCGCCCGGACCAGACGGAATCGGCTTCAGTGGTTCCTGTGAATGGCATTCAGTATGAGACAGGCTTTGCGTTGGAGATGGATGAAACGGCAAGTTATGAGGTTGATAATTACATTTATAACAGCTCGCTTTTCAGGATTGGTGTTTTCGAGAATACGGAATTTCGTGTGGGGTTAGGCTACTCCGATGAAAAATATATGAGCAGGCTGACCGATATGGAAAGCAGCTTGTCGGGACTGAGCCCTTTGCATACCGGGCTGAAAGTAAAAATGACTGAGGAAAAGGGCTTTCTTCCGGAAATGGCTTTACTGGCGAGCCTCGACTGGCCTGTGACCGCCAGCAGAGATATGGATCCGGGAAATGTAGTGCCGGCCATTCGGATGGCTTTTGCTCACACGCTTTCAGAAAGGTTCTCGCTTGGCTACAACCTTGGCACGGAGTGGGATGGTGTGAGTTCGGAAGCCGCATATTTTTATTCTGTCGCCCTGGGGGCAGGACTTACCGAAAGGCTTGGTCTGTTTGTTGAATCATATGGATACTTCATGGAAAGTGATGAAAATATTCATCAGTTTGATGCCGGCTTTACTTACCTGGTAGAAAAGAACTTCCAACTCGATGTTTCGGGCGGTGTTGGCTTGTCAGAAAATGCACCGGACAGTTTTGTGAGTTTTGGCTTTAGTTACCTTTTTGTGCCGAAGAATTAATTTTTCAGAAATCAGAAAGCGTCCCGAAGCATCAACTGCTCCGGGACTTTTATTTTAATAAGCATTCATCCGGCCTGAATCTTTCACTAAATGGTAAACCATGTTGTTGAAATCATCCAGGTTCATCATCTCTTCGAGTGTTTTATGCATCCGGTAGCGCCAGTAGTGGCTTGGGTTGGACGGAACATTGATGCGCTCCTCTCGGGGGTCTACGCGTCTTACCTCTCCATCGGCACCCATCAGATCCTGGATAGGAATCACAGCCCACATCGAGGGGCAATAGAAGTGTTGGTCCAGGATTTGTTTTACCACCCACGGCTCGCAGTAGAAGGGCGAGTTTCCCTGATTGCCCAGAATGGTATTGAAGAACCGCTGTGATCGTCCCGGGTTTTCTTCCCACCAGCTGCGGAGCGTCGGCATATCATGGCTCGACGGGCTGGCCACCGACAGGTAGGGATAATCATTCGGGTGGTTAAACTCTTTGCGCGGATTTTTTGGCATGCGCTGTATCTCCAGGCTCAGAATACCCAGGTTATTCATCACCTCGGGAACACACGCCGGCACCATGCCCAGGTCTTCGCCGCAAATCAGCATGTTGGTGGCTTTCTTGATGGCCGGGAGCCTGAAGTAGGCTTGCTGCTTCCAGTAGTCTTCATTGCGGCGGTAGAAGTAGTCGAGATAAACCTCGTTGATGGCGTTTTGCAATCCCTCATCCAGTTCTCTGAAAGAATTGGTGTAATGCAGGGTGCTTCTCGGGAAAAAGCTGTCGCCATGCGGGTCGTAAGGATTTCTGATAAAGAGAATTTCGGCTGCCAGGCTCATGAGCCCATCGCGTAAGCGCTCTTTACGTTGTTTTTCACCTGAATCGTCTGATGGTTCCGGTGAAAGCAGATCCTTTATCTGACGCTGCGTCGATACTTCCGGTTTTAGCTTGTATTGTCCGGGAGCGTATTCATCGAGATACTCTTGCTTCACCACATCGGTGAGGTCGCCAAAACGTTCGTAAAGGAAGTGCTCACGAATGTGGGGCTGGCACATCCTGAACTCGTCGAGGTGGATGCCTCGTTCAGCGAGCTCGTTGCGATGGAATGCCAGAGAGGGGTTGAAGTAACCCATAATGCCATCGACAGATTCGTAAGGAATTTCCCAAATCCTGAAAAAGCCAAGGATATGGTCAATACGGAAAGCATCAAAATATTCAGAGAGTTTCTGAAGCCTGTTTTTCCACCATTGAAAACCGTCTTTGGCCATCTCATCCCAGTTATAGGTGGGGAAACCCCAGTTTTGCCCCTTGAAGCTGAAGTCATCAGGCGGAGCGCCGGCCTGCTTGTCCATGTGATAAAGCGCGGGCTTGACCCACGCATCCACACTGTTACGGTAAATGCCAATGGGAATATCACCTTTTAAAATTACCCCGTTTTCACGGGCATAATTGGCTGCATCAAGCAATTGCTTATGAAGATGGTATTGAATAAAATAGTGGATAGCGATATCATCGTAGTGCTCGCTGTTTACGTCCGTAATCTCCTCAACCAGTTCCTCTTTAAAATTACTGTACTTACCCCAACTGCTGAAATTCGGGGTGTTAAACAAATCCCGAAGGTAACTGAAGGCAGCATAGGGTTTTAGCCAATAGGCGTTTTTCTCAAAGAATTTCAGGAAATCTTTGTCCTTAAGGAATGAATCTTTTTGCTCATCGAAAAGCATTTTGAAGTATCGTGACTTAAGCTGCATCACCCCATCGTAGTCGATGGTTTTTCCCTGGTTAAGATGCTGTCCGCGCTCTTTTACGATGCGGTTAGCTGTTTCTGATCTTAGTCGGCCCATCTCTTCAATATTGGCATAGATAGGGTGCAGGGCGTAGACCGAAATCGCGGCGTAAGGATAAGAATCGGTCCAGGTGTGAGTGGCCACGGTGTCGTTTACCGGAAGGAGTTGCAGCAGCTTTATTCCTGTTTTGTTGGCCCAGTCAACCAAACCTATGATATCAGTAAATTCTCCCACGCCATAGCCTTGCTGGCGTCGCAGCGAGAATACAGGAATGCTCACCCCGGCGCCTTTCCAGGGCATCCTTGGAAAGCTGAAACGCTCATCGCCACGGATTAACAGTTTGTTTTTCTTTCGTACGTTGTTAAAATTCAGGAAACGGTCGCTGCCATCCTCCAAAAACCTGACAGTTCCGGAATGCTCATTATAGATAAAATATTTGTAATAAAGTGGCAGGTCTTTTTTCTTCAGCCTGACCTCTTTTCTCCATTTCGGATGATCTTCGTTGGTCATCAGGAGCCCTTTTTCAGGATCCCAGTTTCCCAGGGTGCTGCAATTTCCTGTGATACCCACTCTGTCGCCGGGCTCCACCCGTGCCACATGGATTTGAAACCTGACAAAATATTCATCCGCATCCTGCGATGAAAAATCTATGAAATCTTCTTTAGTTTTCTTTTCAGGACGAAGCATCGCTTGTGTAAATGCGGAGCTGAACAGGGTGTTTTCAGGATCCGGAGCAGAACGCCACGAGTCGAAAATATCTGCAGAGGTGCATCCGTCGTTACTGATTTTCAATACACGATCGTCACACTCATAAGTGCGGGTGCCAGTGTTTTCATCTTCAATAAAATAGCGGTATTTAAACGTGACAGGAAGCTTTCGCTTGACATCGATTTTAAGCTCCCAGATACCTGACTCATTGGAAACCAACTGCATGTCGGCAGCCTTGTTTTCGTCCATTTTTCCCAGGGCAGGAACATCTCCGGCCAGCCGAAGACGCTCGCCCCAACGGGTGAAATATTGAATCTTAAAGTTTATTTTCATAGCATGTCGATTGATTGCGTTGTTTAATGCGTTTCTTGGCAAAAAGTTAAGGGGTTTTCATTTAAAAACAAAACATTAAAACTTTTTTCGTGATTTTTTTTGAAATGAAAGCTTAAAATATCTTCCTGAAATAGATTCATATTTTTGACCTTTTGCATCCACGACTTGTTTTTTGAACATCGTATCTTTTGCTCCTGTTTATCTGGAAACGAAAACAAATTGAGCTATGAAAGGAAAAACAATTATTGTTCTTACACATGATATTTTCGAAGATCTTGAGTTATGGTATCCGGTGCACCGCCTTCGTGAAGAGGGCGCACGGGTCTTGCTTGCAGGTCCTGAAAAGGATACCGTTTACAAAGGCAAGCACGGTGTTCCGGCCAAATCGGATATTGCCATTCGCGACATTGATCCGTCAGGAGTGGATGGCCTGGTCATTCCGGGTGGGTATGCTCCCGACAAACTGAGGAGACTCCATGAAGTTTTGAGCCTGGTGAAAAATGTAGACGAGAAAAAGAAACCTATCGCGATGATTTGTCATGCCGGATGGGTGCCAATTTCAGCTAAAATTGTTGATGATCGTAAGCTGACATCGGTTGGAGCGATAAAAGACGACCTGGTTAATGCCGGTGCTGAATGGGTTGATGAAGCAGTAGTTACCGATGGAAATCTGGTTTCGAGCCGCACTCCGGCCGACCTTCCGGTCTACATGAAGGCTTACATCGATCTTTTCGAATAAAAAATTATTAGCCGGATAGTGCTGTTTGTTTTTAGCCTTTCGATTCGCTAATTTTACCAAAAATCATCAGGATGCGAAAATCTTACTTATCTGCTCTTGTGTTGCTCTTATTGCTTTCCTTTGCGGGATGCAACACCAGGCAGGAAAACAAACAAAGCGACTATCCGGTTATCGCCCTTTCAAAATCTTACGATACATACCAGGAGTGGCTCCTTGCTTCGGACAGTGCCGTGGAGTTTATCAACCTTTATGGCCTCCCTGTTAGCGAAGCGATTGAAAAGTTGAGCTTATCGGATGGCATTGTTGTGACGGGAGGTGAAGATATCCATCCCGATAATTATGGACGGGCCGGCGATACTACCCTGTGCAATACCATCAATACTTATCGTGATTCGCTTGACGCGGCCATTGTGACATACGCCTCCCGTGAAGGGATGCCTTTGCTGGGCATTTGCCGTGGGATGCAAATGATGAATGTGGCTTTGGGCGGATCGCTTTACGCGGATATTCCAACGCAATATCCTGGTAAGGTGGCGCACCGGATGCCCAAATTTGAAGATACCCTGCATACTGTTACTGTCAATCAGGCCTCGTTGCTGCATCTTATTGGCGATGAATATCAGGCTGAAGTGATTAGCAACCATCATCAGGGCGTCAGAGAACTTGCCCCGGATTTGAGGGTTGTGGCGAAAGCTGATGATGACCTCACTGAAGCACTCGAATGGAAAGAGCCCGCCGGAAAGGGTTTTATGCTGGGGGTTCAGTTTCATCCCGAAAGACACAGCAGCAAGCTTTCGGCCGCTATTTCAAAGCATTTCACAGAGGAAGTTAAACGGTATCATCTAAAAAAGTCGGAAAAGGCTCAAGCAGAATAAGCAATCTATTTTAGAAATGCTTCCGGACAAAGCCTTTGTAGATCCTGCAATCTCCGAAGGTTTTTTTATGAATCAGAATTATTATAATTTCGCACCCTTTAAAATCAGACCTAACGAGAAGAATTATGCAGGAAAGAATTGAAAACGAAGTACAATACCAGGAAGCAGTAAAGAAAATCAATAAACTCGATGGCGCTCCTGAGGGCTCTGCCGAGGATAAGGAACTGCAGAAGCTCTATGACCTGGTGGAGGAGTATGAAAACCGCAGCCGCCCCGAAACAAAGCTTTTTACGCTCAAGCGCAGAATGGCGCAGTATTCCGACAAGGAAATCACGGTATATCAGAAGATGGCGAACCAGTTTTTAGAGTACAGCCGCAAAATCAAAGCGGGAGAAGAAGCCGAAAAGCCCGAGTTTGATAAGGAGCTCATCGAAGGCATGCGCGAATGGGCGAAGCTTGCACAGGAGATTTCACGCCTGGAGAAAGAACAGCAGTAAGTTCTGAGTACGTTTTTACGTTTAGTCCGTTTACGAGGTTTGCTTGTTTGGAAACGAAGCCTTGGGTTATAAACAACTTCATTTAATGAAAGATTCCTCTTCTCCCCGGGGAGAAGAGGCTAAGTGATGAGTGGAACCTCTTCCACGTTAAACCAACTTCACCCCCGTATAATTCCACGGCGTGATATTTCGCAGCTCTTCCTTGATTTTTTCCTCTACTTCGAGGGTTTCAATAAATTCAAGAAAAGTCTTCTGATCGAGTTTTTTGTTGGTGCGTGTGAGTGCTTTTAGTGTCTCATACGGATTCTCATACCCTTCTCTTCTGAGGATGGTCTGCAGCGCTTCAGCTACAACAGGCCAGTTGTTTTCCAGATCGGCTTGCAGCTTGTCTTTGTTGAGCAGCACTTTCGATAGTCCTTTCTTCAGTGACTTGTAGGCGATGATCATGTGCGCCAGCGGCATTCCGATGTTGCGCGTTACGGTGGAATCAGTCAGGTCGCGCTGCAGGCGTGATACCGGTAACTTTTCAGCCAGGTGCGACAGCAAGGCATTAGCCAGCCCCAGGTTGCCTTCTGAATTTTCAAAGTCGATAGGGTTGACCTTGTGCGGCATAGCCGAAGAGCCGACTTCGCCTTTGACGATCTTTTGTTTGAAATAATCCATCGAGATGTAGCTCCACATGTCGCGGTCGAGGTCGAGCAGGATAGTGTTGATGCGGCGGAAAGCATCGAACAGCGCGGCCAGGTTGTCGTAGTGCTCTATCTGGGTGGTGGTTTGCAATCGTTCCAGCCCCAGCTTTTCTGAGAGGAATTTGTTTCCAAATTCAGGCCAGTCGATGGAAGGAAACGCCAGGTGATGGGCGTTGAAGTTTCCGGTGGCGCCACCAAATTTTCCTGAAAAAGGAATCAGGCTTAGTTGATGAATCTGTGTTTGCAGCCTTTCCACAAACACTTTCATTTCCTTGCCGAGCACGGTAGGTGAGGCCGGCTGTCCGTGCGTGCGTGCCAGCATCGGAACATCAGCCCATTCGTTGGCTTTTTCATTCAGCACATCAAGAATCTCGTCCAGCAATGGCATGATGACTTTGGTGCTGGCATCCATGGTCATCATCGGCATGGCGGTGTTATTCACATCCTGCGAGGTGAGTCCGAAGTGGATGAACTCTTTGAAAGCCGACAGTCCCAGCTCATGAAATTTTTCCTTGACAAAATATTCCACCGCTTTTACATCGTGATTGGTTACCGCCTCGGTATCTTTTACCTTTTTCGCATCGGCATCCGTAAAGTCATCATAAATTGCTCTTAGTTTCGGAACCATCGAATGGTCAAAGCCTTCCAGCTGCGGAAGCGGAATTTCGGTGAGTGCAATAAAATATTCCACTTCCACCTTTACGCGGTAGCGGATAAGTGCGGCTTCAGAAAAATAGTCGGATAAAACTTTTGTATGCTTGTGGTACCTGCCATCCACAGGTGAGACTGCCTTCAATTCCATAGTTGCTGTTTTTTGCAAAAGTACGAAAAGGAGAAAACAACGTTTTAAATCAATGGATAAAAACAATATCTTTGAATAGCAGTTTAAATATCAACCGAATCGAGCGATTTGAACGTAATGAAAAATCGATTTACATATGCATGAATTGTTTCGGTTTGGAGTTAAAAGGATTGGTTTTGAATCAAACACGTATATAATGTGATTATTTTAAAATCAGAAGGATGAGCAAAGGTCAGATAGATACGAATAAAATAGTAACACATTGGATTACAACATCAGATAGTGATTTTCAGACAATGCTTAACTTATTCGATAGTAAGGATTATCATTGGGCTTTGTTCATGGGACATTTGGTGATAGAAAAATTATTAAAAGGTAAGGTAGTAAAAGAAACCAATCAACATGCACCCTTCACTCACGATTTGAGAAGGCTAAAGAAATTATCAGGATTAGCTCTTGATGATGAGAAAACAAAGTGGCTGGATATAATTACAACTTTCAACATGAATGCCAGGTACGATGATTATAAGCAAGCTTTTTATTACAAGTGTACGAAGGATTTTACTGCACAATGGATTGAAAATATTAAAACTTTGCGATTATGGATAAAGGAGAAGCTATAAGAATAGCACAAAGATACCTGGCTGGTTTATCAAGCAAATACAAAGTTGATAAAGCATATTTATATGGCTCGTTTGCAAAAGGGACATACCATTCAGGGAGTGATATTGATTTGGCTATTGTAATCCAATCTGATCTGGATGTCATTGATGTTCAGATTGATTTTATGCAAATGAGGACAGATGAGGATTTATTGATTGAACCACATCCTTTCATGAAAGAAGATTTCAACCGGAATAATCCAGCAGTAGCTGAAATTTTAAAAGATGGAATTGAGATTGAAGATTTTGCGGCCAAACACATGGCTTAGGTAATGTGTTTGGAAGGTGTTATAAGAAGGCAATCCTACTGAAAGATAACCACAAGTATTTTAAAAAGGCTCAGCATCAAATTTAATGATGCTGAGCTATTCTTTTAAGGATTTTACTGTATAGAAAGATTGAATAAAAACCCATTCATCCGGTTTTTTTAACTTCAGATTAATTATCTGCTAAGTCGTTTTATGTTACCTTATGAATATACAGGTGCTAAAGCAATCTCCTAAAACCCCTGCCAGGTTCTTTTCTTCTTGCCCTTTTTGTTTTTCGATTTCTTTTTAGTGCTGAATGATCTGCCGCCTTTCTTGCTGTCGGGCTTTGAGAGTTCCACAATCACTTTTCTTCCGCGGTCGAAGGTGTTTTTGAAAGACTTCATTATAAAAGCCTCTTTTTCCGATTCCACCTCAAAGAAAGCAAAGTTGCGCTGGATGTCTATCTTCCCGATTTTCAGGTCACGACTTTCAGTGGTGTCGTTGATCAGTCCGATGAGGTTCGCAGCATTCAGCTTGTCTTTTTTACCCAGGTTGATAAAGAAACGCGAATAGCCCACATCGGCCTCGGTCTTATCTTTCCGGCCTCCTTTTTGTCGCTTTGCATTCAGATCGTGCGCATCGCGATAGTATTCCAGGAACTGGTTGAACTCAACAGAAATAAACCGCTTCAGCAGTTCCTCGCGACTCATCCATTCGAGTTTTTGATTGATGGCCGGGAGGAAGCGTTCAATTTCACGTTCATCCACCACCACTTTTTCTACCTGGTCGATCAGTTTATAAAGTCTTTTTTCGCAAATCACTTCTCCGGAGGGCACTTCCTTGTATTCGAAGGTTTTGCCAATCATTTTTTCCAGGTCCCTGATTTTGCGGCTCTGCTGTGTATGACTGAGGATGATGGAGATGCCTTGCTTCCCGGCGCGGCCTGTTCTTCCGCTGCGGTGGAGGTACACCTCGGGGTCATCAGGCAAACTGTAGTTGATAACATGCGTCAGGTCGTCCACATCGATTCCGCGGGCGGCTACATCAGTGGCTACCAGCACCTGCAGTTGCTTATCGCGAAAGCGGTTCATCACATGGTCGCGCTGTGCCTGCGACAAGTCGCCATGCAGGGCATCGGCATTGTAGCCATCGCGGCCCAGCTTGCTGGCTATCTCCTTGGCTTCGGCACGCGTGCGGCAAAAAACGATGCTGTACATATTCACATGCACATCCACCAGGCGTTTCAATGCCGCATAACGGTCCGATGATTTGACCACATAATATTCATGAATCACGTTTTCTGCACCGGTATTTTTCTTTCCGGAGGTCAGCTCCAGCGGATTCTTCATATACCGCTTCGAAATCTGTCGCACGCCCTGCGGCATGGTAGCCGAAAAAAGCAGCGTTTGCTTTTCCTTTGGTGTGGTTTCGAGGATGGCGTCGAGGTCTTCGCGGAAGCCCATGTTCAGCATCTCGTCGGCCTCGTCAAGCACCAGTCGGCGGAGGTTGTTAATCTTGAGTGTCTTGCGCTTGATCAGGTCGAGCGTACGGCCCGGGGTGCCCACCACGATGTGTGCGCCTTTCTTCAGGCTTTTGATTTGTGTTTCGATGCTCGCACCGCCATAAACCGCGGTGATGGCCACCTTGTTGGCGTATTTTCCGTAACCTTCGAGGTCTTTGGTGATTTGCAGGCACAGCTCGCGCGTAGGGGCAAGGATTAAAACCTGCACCTGGTTGTTGTTGCTGTCAATTTCCTGGATAAGCGGCAGACCAAATCCGGCCGTTTTCCCCGTGCCGGTCTGTGCCAGCGCAATCGTGTCTTCAGAAGAGCCTAAAATGGCGGGGATGGTTTGTTCCTGTATGTCCGTAGGGTGGACAAAGCCTTGTTCGGTAATGGCCCTGAGGATGTTTTCCTCAAGTCCGAGTTCTTGAAATGTTTTCATAAAAAAATTTAGCCAGGCTTATCGTCTGTTTTCTGTCCTGGAATATTCGTAATTCATTGATTCAGGCAGAAAAAGATGTTAAATCCGGCTACGCAGCCAAGTTCACCCAAAAGTAATCCTTTTACACCTGCACGTTTTGTCTCCACAAAACAAGCCGCAAAAGTAGTTTAAATATTGATGCGAAAAACATAGTGGTTTAGAAGTTTGTATGTTCACAGGTTCTGAGATTTGCAGGTTTTTTAGCTGGAATTGCTACGTTTGCAGGTTTGTAAGTTGCTATGTTTAAGAAGCTGAGCTTAATAATCTGTGTTTAAGTACGTAAGTGATTATGTATTTAGCCAAAGAGAATTCAATCGTTTGCGTGGTTGAGGAATCCTGAATCATGTTTGAGAACTTCACCTGGAAAATACTTCCTTTAAAGAAGTTGCAAGTTTTCATGATTAAGGTTAATTTTATATCCATCAAAAGCAAGAGAAGAAATGAATAAGAAACTCACGTTGACGATTGATGAAGGAACTGTAGATAAAGCTAGAAAACTTGCAAAAGAGCAAGGGTTAAGCCTCTCTCTTTTAGTCGAAAGCTATTTGCAGAAGTTTGTGAGTACTACGGCCATTGAATCGAATAAACCCAAAGATATCACTTCAACATTGAAAGGATCCTTCAAAATCCCCCCAGATTTTAATTATAAATCAACTTTAGTAAATGAGCTGGAGCAGAAATACTATTCAGATGAAGAAAATCCTGATTGATACAGATGTGATTCTTGATTTTTTGATTGACAGAAAACCATTTTCCGATAATGCGGCTAATGTAATTCAGTTATGTGAGGATGGAAAAATTCAAGGCTATGTTACTCCGGTTATTATTAGTAATGTGTACTACTTATTAAAAAGGCATTCAACACATCAGCAAGTAATATCCAGCCTGAAACTATTACTTAAGATAATTGATGTTCTTTTCATGGATAAAAAAGTGGTTCATGATGCATTAAATTCAAATTTTACAGATTTTGAGGATGCTTTACAGAATTTTTCCGCAAGCAATTCTGGTAAAATCAAAATTATTATTACCAGAAACAAAAAAGACTTTAAACATAGTCGCTTAAAGGTGATGACACCTGAAGAGTTTACTACCATGGAAGATTAATTACATTTACCATCGCCTATTATAGTGTACAATAATCTACTTCTTTTTCAATTAATATTTATTTATGGCATCAGAAAGGCATCTTCTCACCATGCAAAAGCGCTATAGACTCACTGAACTGCGTCTCCGCACCGTGCGAAAGCATGCTTGAGTCATTGGATCGTGGTTTCGCATGGCGCGAAAGCAGGATTGGGTCAATGGATCGTGGTGGCGCATATCGCGGAAGCAACTTTATTGAATGAATCATGGTTGCGCATCCTGCGAAAGGAAAATTGATTCACTGAACTGCGTCTCCGCATCGTGCGAAAGCATGTTTGAGTCATAGGATCGTGGTTTCGCATGGCGAGGAGGCACCTTTGTACCAGGAGGCCGGGTTTTTGCTTGGGGGAAAGGAGATATGGGCTAATGGAAGCAGAATACTGTATGAAAAGAAGCGTGGATTTAGAGATCTGGGTCAGCTTCCGCGACTTAATTTGCTTTTATTGTGCCATTTTACCTGGGCTATCTTTTACGTTTCAGCCTGCTGGTCATGTCAATGCTATCAACTTGCTTTATCCGGGTGGGGATTTTGAATGCTTCGAGATTATCACGGCAATTTTTCATTATTCTTTTCTTCAATGCATTAAAATCTTCATTCGTAACTACTTCGGCATTAACAGATTTACCGGTAATTGGGTTGGGTTGTCCAAACACTTTGCAATCCTTAACGCCAGGTACTGTCATTATACAATCTTCCACTTCTGAGGGGAGTACTTTTTCTCCTCCCACGTTAATGATGTCATTCAATCGACCAATAATTTGCAGGGAGCCATCCTTTTTCTCTTCAACGATATCTCCTGTCCTGAACCATCCTTTTTCGATAAGATGGTTATGCTCATCAGAGAGGTAGCCTAGTATTTGTGCTGAAGATTTTATCCATAATTCATTATTGACGATTATATAATTAGCGTCATTTTTGTTTATTTTAAAGGAGAGCGGATTTTCATTGCTGTTTTGTATCCTTATGGCATTGGTTTCGCTGGTTCCGAACTTTTGTTGCATTTTTGCTGCTGGAAAAACTTCTTTTAAGCGTAATAGTGTAGCCTGAGGCATTGGTTCTGACCCAAACCCGATTACTTTAACTGAGCTCAAATCAAAATTGCTGAAGGCTTCACTAATCAGCAGGGATCTGAAGAAGCTAGGAGAGCCCGGCAAAACATCAATAGCATATTTCTCAATTAGCCGGCAAACAATTTCAGGATCAAAGGAGCTTGTAAGAACCAATGTTGAGTGGTTCCAAAGTGCTCTTAGTATAATGTCAAGCCCTCCAATATGGTCAAATCCAAGCAAGGAGATAATTCGAAGGTTTTTTATTTTGTTATTGGGATATGAGTTAACCAGGCGATCTAAATCATGCAGCATCACTTTGGGTTCACCGGTTGTTCCGCTCGAAGCAAGTATTAGCCCTGCATTTTTGCTTTCCCTGAGAGTTTTGATTAATTTGTGGTTATACTGCTTATTATGGTTTTTACTAATTGTCAGGTCATCATCTGCTTGTATGGTAATTAGATAATCGGTATAATTAGCTACGCTTCTCTGATAGGTGGATCTGGACTTTTCCGCATTTGGGTCAATAAAAATAATGTTGTTGTTTTCAAACAAGGCGAAGAACAGTGATATAGCATTAAAAGAAACGGGGGTTGCTAAACAAACCACAGCTCCTGCTTCTGTTTTTCTTTCAAGTTGCTTTTGGTATTTTTCTATTTTGTCTGATAAAAGTTTGTAAGTCCAGGTATTCTTATTATCAATAATAGCCGTATTACTGGGATTTAGCTTAAATTTTTTGGTGATATGCTTCATCTCTTAAGAGTTTATCCCTCCAAGATAAATGACTTGTCCGGTGATGAATTCACTTTTTTTATCCATAAAAAAATCAATGACATTGGTTAAATCTTCAATACTTCCTTTGCGTTTAATAGCCTGCTGCTGAATGAGGGCTTCAAGTTTTTCTTCCGGTACGCTGTTAATAAGGTCTGTAGGAATGGGGTTAGGCCCTACGGCATTTACAGTAATACCAAAAGAACCCAGCTCTTTTGCCGTGGTTTTTGTAAGTGTTTCAATAGCAGCCTTACTGCTGGCATAAATAGCTTCTCCTTCTGTATTTAAAGGTTTTGCAACGGTAGTAAAGTTAATTATTCGTCCTGATTTTTTGCGCAACATTACTTTAGCTACTTCCCGCATAAACAGAAATGTCCCCATGTAATTGGTGTTAAGAACACGCTCAACATTTTTTGCTGGTGTAATTGTAAAATGGTTCATTGATGCAATTCCGGCATTGTTAATCAATACATCAACCTGACCTAATTCGCGATAGACTGAACGCACCATTTTCGCCACCAGCTTTTCGTCTGATACATCCAGTTTAAAGTGGAGATAGTTTACATGGTTGATGCTCCCTTCACCGCGGCTACATCCAGCCACCTTGTGGCCTTCGTCAAGGTAATGTTGTGCAAGTGCTGCACCCAGCCCTTTTCGCGTTCCTGTAATGATTATTACCATAATTATTGCTCTTCTTCGATGAGTTCTTTGAGGTAATTTGTAAAGGAAGCAACATTAAGAAATGGAGAGTTCTTCATGCTCATGGCTTTTTCATTTGCAATTACCACTTCTTTTTCATATTCGTCGTAAATAGTGTCTTCCATTTCACTGATAAACCTGACCAAAGTCAGGCTATCCATTGCGCGTCCGGCTCCATAAATACTAGTTTCTTTGTCAGCAGCTATCAGCGCTTTGTTGTTAGTTTCTTCGCCAATTTCTTTGAGTTTATCTATTACGAGTTTTTCTATCATTTTCATCATGTTTTCTAAGCAAGCAAAATTAATCAATATTCATTAAGCCTGAAAAAGCTTATTGTATTGTAGAACAGGTGGTGTATTTTATTTCTAAATTTGAAAAATTATTTAAACGTTTATGATAAATATATTATTATCTTTCGATTATGAGCTTCCTCTCGGAGGAATCTCAGGCTCTTTTCAGGATGCCTTGTTTGAACCGGCAGAGCAATTGCTTTCTTTTTCAAGTGATAGAAATGTGCCAGTTACCTTGTTTGCCGATGTTTTGGGTTATGAGAGAGTGGGTGAGGTGTATGAGCAGGAATTTGCCCGGCCATTTGAAATGCAGATTTCGCAAGCTTTAAAAACCGGTAATGACGTACAGTTGCATACTCATCCTCACTGGATTAATACGAAGATCGATGATAATACTTTCACCCCTTCCGATCAATTTTCTTTTGACGCTTTTAGTGAAAAGGAAACAAGAAATATCATTAACAGGTCTGTCAAGACTTTAAAAACTTTGTGCTTGTCAGCAAAGAAGGACTATAGGTGTGTTGCCTACCGGGCAGGTGGATATAACTTCGAGCCCAAAAATGTTGTCTTTAAAGCATTAAATGACAACGGTATTATTATAGATAGCTCTATTGCAAAAGGGTATTATTTTGCTTCCGGGATTTCGCGGGTGGATTTCAGGAGGATGCCAAAAAAGATAAACTGGAATATCCGGAATGATAAAGATGATCCATTTTTTGAGATGTTTGAAATTCCGATTGCCACCATTCCCAAATCTATATTCGAAGTTCCTACTCGCTTTAAGATGAATAAACTGGAAGGTAGAGCACCGAAGTCTAGAGGAAAAATGATCCACGATAATTACAGTCCGGGGTTTAAAGATAAATTAAAAATGTTGGCATCAGCAAGAATGCTTACTGTGGATAATTACACTTATGAACCGGAATATCTCATGAAAATCCTTGACTATAATGTTAAGAAAAACAGTTCTAAACAGAATGATATTTATCTTAGTCTGATTGGTCATCCCAAATCCATGGGAGCTTATTCATTTGAACTGTTAGATTACTTTATCAGTGAGTGCAGAAGCGTCTATGGCAGTGAATTGGAATTTATAACATACCAGCAAGCTTATAAGCAAATTAAA
>JASMTJ010000284.1:0-44476 GCA_041694335.1 Bacteroidales bacterium | reverse complement strand
AAAAGGATAATGAATCGGATCAGAAGCTTTTATATTTTAAAGGGCAATAAGAATTCAAAATTTTGATTCTTCGGCAACTCTCCTTAAGCAGGTAAATTGCTGTTGTAAAAAGAAATTAATTTATTTACATTTGGATGTTGCTAAAGGGGATATGCTTATGATACGAACCGTGATTATTGACGATGAGTCAACTGCACGTGAGGCAGTTACTCACATGGTTGAGCTTTATAGTGATAATAAAGTGGAAATCGTTGGTTATGGTGATTCAGTTAAAGGAGGAATAGAGGCCATCAACAGGCATAATCCTGATTTAGTTTTGCTGGACATAAAGATGCCCGACGGGAATGGTTTTGAGGTGCTTAAAGCTTTTGGCGATATAAACTTCGACGTAATATTCATTACAGCATATGAGCAGTATGCTATCAAGGCTTTCAAGTTTGCAGCGCTTGACTATCTGCTGAAACCTATCGATCCGGAAGAGTTTAGAAAAGCTATTGAAAGAACCGGCGAAAATAATGGCGATAAGGCACTGAATATGCAGCTGCAATTGATGATGGAGCATATGAAGAAGCCAAGCGTACAACGCGACGAAAAAAAGATTGTGCTGCGCAGCTCAGACAGTATCCATCTTGTTTATATCAACGATATCATGCGCGTAGAGTCTGACAGGAACTATGCCACATTTTACCTTGTAAACGAAGATCACCCGGTAACCGTAACCAAATCAATGCGAAATTTTGTGGAAGTGCTCGAAGATTACGGGTTTGTCAGGGTACATCAGTCGCACATTATTAATACAGACCATATTAACCGGTACATGAAAAATGATTGTGAAATTGTCATGACCGACGAATCAAGGATCCCTGTATCCACAAGAAAACGTGATTTTCTGCTGAAAAGATTTGAGGAATTATAACGAATGAAAAAAAAATCCCAGCGAATATCCTTAAAATCCCAGCGAATATACATTTATCCTGATTTTCTTTTTTTAATGAGTTATTTTTGCATAATAGATAACTCATCTAATGAAAGCGGATAAAGAAATAAAAAGTATCAGGCTTAAAGGAGGGTCGTTTTTCCATCCTGAATCGCTTATTGTACAGGAATCATCTCTGATGTTTTTCCGCGGCAACATGTTTTCACCTTTGAAATATTCCGTAACGATTCCCCTCGAGAAAGTTAAATCCATAGAATCGACGGATGGTTATAAGCATATCATCATCAAGAGCAGAAATATGACCATCACTTGCCGTAACTTTTCCAGAAAAAAGTTGCATAAACTACTCAACTTAATCGATAATAAATTCGAATCTGCTGTTTAATATTTTTATTTTTGTGAAGAGCAAGTGTGTTTTGAGATGGCAAGTTATCCGGAAAGTAAGATATATAACGATCCGTTCAGGTTCTATTTTTCAATGTTGCGCGATATTGAGAGGGCCGAGAAGTGTATATTTCTGGAGGTTTACCGGTTTCAGAACGATGCCATCGGTGTAAGGTTTCGCAATACGCTACTGAAAAAAGTCAAAGCCGGAATCAAAGTAAAAATCCTTATCGATTCATGGGGCACCCGGCCCGGGGCTTCCTTTTTTGCCGAACTGATAGAGCATGGGGCGGAAGTGCTTTATTATAAGAAGATAAAGTTTTTCCTCGATTTTTTCACCAAAAACCACCGCCGCAATCACCGGAAAATGTTGCTTATCGACCACCGGATTTCTTACATCGGCTCGGCCAATATTTCTGAATATTCGCTCAACTGGAGGGAATGCGTGCTGCGTGTTACCGGTGAGATAACCCTTGAGTTTGAGAAGGTTTTTCGTCATGATATGAAGAGCCATGACCGCTATGACACCAAATCCGGAAGTTTCCTAAAAACACTTAAGCGTGATGGGTTTCTCATCATCCGTGATTTTCCTTCTATCGGGCAGCAAAAGATCATGCATTACTATCTTAAACTTATTCGTCAGTCGGAGAAAGAAGTGCTGATAGAATCACCGTATTTCCTTCCCGGATTCCAGTTAAGAAGAGCCATGGTCAAAGCCGTAAAAAGAGGCGTGAAGGTCGTGGTGATTATGCCGCGCCACTCTGATGTGAGGGCGGTGGATGTGTTACGTTCGCGATACCTGGGGCAGTTGCACTACGGTGGTGTGGAACTTTTATACTACAACGGCGATAACCTCCATGCCAAGGATTTGCTTATCGACAGGAAGATTTATGCAATAGGCTCGGCCAACTTCGATTATCGAAGCTTCAGATATCAACACGAAATTATTGTGAGTGGGGAGCATGAATCCATTGCCCGGCAGCTTGCTGAGCATATAGAAGGCACCAGAAAGGCAACGATTGGTTTTGATGTCGAGGCCTGGGAGCGCAGGCCCAAGATCCAAAAGTTTTTCGAATTTGTATTGTTGCCTTTCCGGCACCTTCTTTAATATTATTTCCTGTAATACGCTATCAGCTGATTTGTTGAGCTATCGTGGTTTATAGACCTGCTTTCGTCTTCAAGTTCCGGGATAATGTTTTTGGCTAATACCTTACCCAGTTCCACCCCCATCTGGTCAAATGGGTTAATATCCCAGATTACCCCCTGAACAAATACGCTGTGCTCGTACATGGCCACGAGTTTGCCCAGGTTTTCCGGCGTTAACTTTTCCAGGAAGAAAGTGGAGGAAGGGCGGTTGCCTTCAAACACTTTGTGTGGCACCAGGCTCTTTGATACGCCTTCAGCTGTGACTTCTTCGGCAGTCTTCCCGAAAGCGAGTGCTTCGCCCTGGGCTATCATGTTTGCCATAAGGTAATCGTGGTGTTTTTCCAGGTTATGAAGAGGCTTTTTAAAACCAATAAAATCGCACGGAATGAGTGCCGTTCCCTGGTGTATCAGCTGATAAAACGAGTGCTGTCCGTTAGTGCCGGGTTCTCCCCAGTAAACCGGACCCGTTTTATAATCGACTTTATCGCCACTTAGAGTGGTGGATTTACCGTTACTTTCCATGGTCAGCTGCTGCAAATAGGCCGGAAAGCGATGCAGATAATTGTCGTATGGCAGAATGGCCTGTGTTTCGGCATTAAAAAAGTTAGTGTACCAAACACCAAGCAGTCCCATGATTACCGGAATGTTTTTTTCGAAAGATGCAGTCCTGAAATGCTCATCCATCTGGTGAAAGCCATCAAGCATGCTGGTGAAATGCTCTTTTCCAAGAGCTATCAGGGTGGATAAACCAATGGCAGAGGTCATGGAATAGCGTCCGCCAACCCAGTCCCAGAAAACAAACATGTTGTTTGTGTCGATCCCAAACGCTTCTACTTTTTCAGCATTGGTAGACAATGCCACAAAATGTTTTGCGATGGCGCTGTCGTCTTTCAGTTCATTCAATAACCATCTGCGTGCCGTATGGGCATTCGTCATGGTTTCGAGGGTGGTAAAAGTCTTGGATGCGATGATAAACAAAGTTTCTTCCGGGTTCAATCCCCGCATGGCTTCGTCAAAGTCGCTGCCATCCACATTCGACACAAACCTGAAATTCAACTCGCGTTTGGAGTAATGTTTTAAGGCTTCGTATGCCATCACCGGACCAAGGTCGGAGCCGCCAATACCGATATTTACTACATTCCTGATGGATTTTCCGGTGTGACCTTTCCATTCGCCGGAACGAACCTTATCCGCGAAAGCGAACATTTTTTCGAGTACCCTGTGCACTTCAGGAACCACATTTTCTCCATCCACCTTGATAACAGCATCTTTGGGTGCTCTTAAGGCTGTGTGAAGCACCGCACGATCCTCGGTGGTGTTGATCTTTTGCCCGTTGAACATGGCTTCACGTTTTTCTTCCAGATTTCGCTCCCGGGCCAGCTCAAATAGCAAATCAATTGTTTCCTTGCTTATACGGTGCTTTGAGAAGTCGAACAAAATGCCGGAGTCGTTTACTGTAAAGCGCTCAGCACGCTTTTCATCTTCTAAAAATAACGTTCTTAGTGGAAAGCCCTTTATATCATTAAAATGATTTTCCAGCTTTTTCCAGCTATCGGTTTTTTTTAAATTTATCATGATGTTTGAAGTATTTTTGGTTGCACTTTTTGTTGATAATCATTTCGATGCGTTCAAAATTAATCTTTTTTCAATGAAAATGATCGTAAACAAGTTTTGCTTTAGCGGGACCGATTGCGGAAGCTAATTCTTTTTCCGATGCGGCTTTTATTCGCTTAAGCGATTTAAACTCCGACAGCAATTCGGTGGCAGTATTTTTGCCAATGCCTTTTATTTCAGTAAGCCCTGTTTTTATGGTTCCTTTTTCAAGACGTTTACGGTGGTGCGTAATGCCAAAGCGGTGGGCTTCATCGCGCATGTGCTGAATCACTTTCAGCGATTCGGAAGTTTTGTCGAGGTAGACAGGTACCGGATCGCCGGGTTTGTAGATTTCTTCCAGCCGTTTGGCGATGCCGATGATTGCAATCTTTTTGTCCAGCCCCAGTTTTTTCAGGGTGTTGTACGAGGAACTAAGCTGGCCTTTTCCGCCATCGATAACGATAAGCTGCGGCAAGGGCTTGTCCTCGTCAAGCAAGCGCTTGTAGCGACGGTACACCACCTCTTCCATCGAAGCATAGTCGTTTGGACCTTCCACCGTTTTAATATTGTAATGACGGTATTCTTTTTTGAGTGGCTTGGCATTTTTGAAATGCACCATGGCCGAAACCGGATAATCGCCCTGGAAGTTGCTGTTGTCGAAGCACTCCATTCGCACCGGCGGTTCTTTCAGCCCCAGATCATCCTGCAGTTTTTGCAGGATTCTCTTCTTATGCCGGTCCGGATCGACCAACTCACGCCGTTTTTCGCGCTCCATCTTGAAATAATTGGCATTGCGCTGCGACAAGTCCTGGAGGTGTTTTTTGTCTCCCCTTTGAGGGATGGTGATGGTCAGTGTCTCTGACGAAATACCCTCAGGCTTAAAGGGCACCAGGATCTCCTTCGAATCGCTGTTGTAGCGTTGCCTAAACTCAGTGATGGCCAGTGCCAGCAGCTCTTCAGGCTTTTCTTCCAGCTTTTTGCGCAGTTCGATGGTGTGCGTCTGAATAATGGCGCCGTTCACCACTTTCAGGAAGTTGACATAGCCCCCTTTTTCGCTTTCGACAAAGGAAAACACATCCACATTATCGATTTTTGGCGAGACGACGGTCGATTTGCTCTGGAAACGGTTCAGTGTATCCAGCTTGACTTTGATTTGCTGGGCTTTCTCAAACTCCATCTTGTCAGCATAGTCCATCATGATGGCCTTAAACTCCTTGATGACCAGCCCCAGGTTTCCTTTAATGATGTTGCGGATATGGTCGATGGTTTGCTTGTAATCTTCTTCGCTTTGGAGTCCTTCGCAAGGCCCTTTGCAATTTCCAAGATGGTATTCAAGACACACCTTAAACTTTCCTTTGCGGATGTTTTCCTCTTTCAAGTCGTAGGTGCAGGTCCTGAGCTGATACAGTTGCCGTATCAGGTCGAGCAGGGTGTTCATCATGTGGACAGAGGCATACGGGCCGTAATATTCCGAACCATCTTTGATGATGTTCCGCGTGGAGAAAACCCGTGGATATGGCTCATTCTTGATGCAAATCCACGGATAGGTTTTATCATCTTTCAGCATCACGTTGTAGCGTGGCTGGTATTTTTTGATAAGGTTGTTTTCGAGCAGCAGCGCATCGGTTTCCGTGTCCACAATCATAAAACGGATATCGGCGATTTTTTTGACCATCACCCTGATTTTACCACTGTGGTCGTGCGACTTGGTGAAGTAAGAAGCTACCCGTTTTTTGAGATTCTTAGCCTTCCCGATATAGATAATCTTTCCCTGGTCATCAAAATACTGATAGATTCCCGGTTTATCGGGCAGTGTTTTGATGATGGGCTCCAGCTTATCATAATTCGGGTTGGCCTTGGCAGACATTACTCCTCCTGGTTTGTGTCGCTGTCTTTTTTCTTTTCAGGATTTTTTTCCTTGTTCAGCAACGCATCCCAGCCCTGAGCCGTGAGTGGCGCTACTTTTCCATCTCTACTCACCAGGTTGGCGCTGGTGCCGATATCGGCAATGTGGCCGATGACAGAGATTTCAGGAATGGCCTTGATTTTATCGTAGTCCTCCTGGCTGATGGAGAAAAGCAGTTCGTAATCTTCGCCACCGCTCAAAGCAGCCACAGTAGGTGCGATATTGAATTCCTTGGCCAGCTCCTCAGTTTTAATATCCACCGGAATTTTCTCTTCGTAGAGGTTGCAGCCCGCCTTTGATTCGGTGCAGAGGTGCAGAATCTCTGAGGCCAGGCCATCCGAAACATCGATCATGGAAGTGGGCGTGATTCCTGCTTCGCGTAGTTTTTTGGTGATATCGCCGCGTGCTTCCGGTTTTAACTGACGCTCGATAAGGTAATCGACTCCCGTAAGGTCTGGTTGCATATCCGGGTTGGCTTTGTAGGCTTGCTTCTCGCGTTCAAGGATAAGCAGTCCCATGTAGGCCGAGCCAAGGTCTCCGCTCACGCAAAGCAGGTCATTCTCCTTAGCGCCGCTGCGATAAACCGGCTGATCGGTTTCTCCCAGAATGCTGATGGAAATAAACAAGCCGTGTGGACTGGCGGTGGTGTCGCCACCAACGAAATCCACGTTGTATTTCTCGCAGGCCAGTTTAATTCCCGCGTAAATCTCCTCCAGCGCTTCCACAGCAAAGCGGTTCGAAATGGCCAGTCCGGCCGTAAGCTGCGTGGGTACACCGTTCATGGCGTAAATATCCGAGATGTTTACAACGGCAGCTTTATATCCGAGATGTCTTAACGGATAATAGGTCAGGTCAAAGTGCACTCCTTCCACCAAAAGGTCTTGCGAGGCCAGGGTCTTCAGCCCCTTGTAATCCATCACGGCAGCGTCATCGCCAATGCCCTTAATGGTTGAAGGATTCTTAAACTTGATGTCTTTGGTCAGGCGTTTGATTAACCCAAACTCCCCAAGTTCTGATATCTCCGTACGTTCATTTCTGCTTTCAAACATAATCTTCTTATTTAGAGCTGCAAAATTAAGAAAGTTATGGGTTTTAGAGAGTGTCGAATAGATCACACGTGAAATTGAATAAAAGTCCGGGTCTTTCTATTCTTCTATTATTTCAAAAACATAAAAACGAAACTCTTTGCTAATGTTGTCAGAAAAATCAGCATGAAAATTCTCATGGTTTTTTATGTTAATCTTGTGAGCTATTTCATAAACAGTTGCTGAAGCGGAGGCAATGGCAGACCTGATTTTTACGTAGTCAGAAAAGCAGGCTTTTTCAGAGACCACGAGTTTGATATTAAGGCGGTTTTTACCTGGAACATTGTTTAGTAATAGTTTTTTTATCTCCTTTGGAACCACCGGAGATTTATTTAAAAATGCATCTCCGGACGCAGTAAGATAAATTTTCTGAATATTATTATTAAACGAAGAGTCAAAGGTAGCTTTGTCAGCTTTTGTCAGAAGTCTTTTCATGAGGACGTGGTTTTTATAATAACGCTGGTGATATGGCGCGTTTTCCGGAACAACCGCATATGCTACTTTCTTAAACCCATCAGCCTGAAGCTGTTTCTCAATAGCTTTTATGGTATGCATCGAAACGCGTTTATCAACAATCATCCGCGGAATATCACCGTACATGCGATGAGAAATAATATACTCCTCAATGGATAACCCTTCATGAGGATTTGTTATATGTAAGGCTAGTTCATTGATGTTTCTTTTCTTATTTTGGAGAATAATCAGTGCGCTATCGGAAGTAGCTAAATCAGTTGGCTTTACCACGTAAATATCTGTTAGCAACCAACTATTCATGAATTCAAACTGATATTCAGCAGCTGGTAATTTCAAATTATATTTTCTGAAAACATCTTTGGAAAGATAGCTTTGCGAAATTTGTCCGTAATCGTAAGGTTTGAATTGTGCTAATCCAAAAGAAACAACTGTTATTACCGACGCAGAAACAGCCATCCATTTAAGGCTCCTTCTTTTATCTGCCATTCGTATTGAAGTCCAGGTTTGGAGAAACAGCGCCACGATGATTAAAACAAAAACGTAAGCATAATCAGGAAAGAAACTAAAAACATAATATCCACCTTTGAAAGTGAGTCCGAAAAACAATGCGTATAATATGCTGACTTTTGCAAACCAGTTAATAAAGTTGAGGTTGAGGTAATGCTGGTCATGAAGGATGGCAACACTCCAGCGATTAGCATTTTGGTGTTTGGTTTTGGAGTTGCTTATCCAAAAGCCAAAGCAAATGGATTGTCCGAAAACGACGGAAATGAAAGCAAAGAACAGGTTGTAGAAGTATCTTTCTGATCCGGTTAGTAACCACTGGTCATAATCAGTTGTTGTGGAAAGGAGCAACATTACATCCCTTGTCAAAAACAAAAAGGAATAAAAAATAATCGAAAACCCCAGTCCTAAAAGCAATCCGGTGATCAAGATTTGTTTGGACAGATCAATTGAGAATTTGGTGTTGCGTTTAAAAGCCTGCATTCAATGAGGGTTTGAATTCCCATCAAATATAATGAAATCTATAGATAAATGATGATACTCTGCTTATACTTTTTCTAAAATAAAGATCCAAAAACAATTTTCTCCAAAAGAGTAGCTGTCTCTGATAAACCTTGTTTTCTAAAGGTATGTAGCATTACTTTGTGATTCATTTTTGGATTCTTTCTGTTAGAAACAAGCTGATTAAATGCTGCTTTTGCTTTATCCGGATTGAGTTCAATAATATCACAAATAAAGTCATCAGCGCTTTTGGCTTTGAGTCCGAAGTTGGCGAGATAATCCTGAGGAAAGTCTTTAAGGTTATTCGTGACAATAATATCGGCATTGGTTTTAATGGCTGCTGCCAACACATGGCGGTCTTTCATGTCAGGCAGGTCAAGTGTTTTGATAAGTTTTTCGTAGTTTTTAACGAGCGCATCCGGGAAAGCAGCCTGGGCTTTTGCTGTTCGCTTTCTTATTTTATCTTGCAATATCCCTTTTCTTCGCATAACATTCTCCCATTCATCAAAAATATGTTTGCTCCACTTTGGGGTGTAGAGCTCATAAAATGCCAGCCAAAAAAGGAGGTCTCTGATTTCTATGGGATAGATAACATTGGTGTCGAGAACGCATTTATAACGAACACTATGAATCATACAAGCCGGTTTCTTCGTCTGAATTCATTATTTCTTCAAGTAACTTCTTTTGTTGGGCCTTCATTTTTTCTTTGTGTTTCATAACATCATCATATTTCACCCTGCGATGACGGCCAACTTTTGTATAGTTGATTTTTCCTTCTTCAAGAAGTTTTACAAGATGTGGTCTTGAGCATCCGAGAATATCGGCTGCTGCCTGGGTAGTTAATTCTGTTGATACAGGATAAATTGACACCGGATTCCCTTCGCCTGTTTCTTTTAAAATCTTTGCCAGCAGATTAAGAGCTTTCAACGGGATCCTGATTTTTTGCTTTGTTTCTAATATTTCGATCTCAGGATTTTCGTTCTTGACTTTTTCCAAGGTTGCTTCAAGCGGATTGTAAGATTCTCTGGCTGCCTTTTGCTCTTCTTTCGTCGGTTTATTTATTTCATTCATTGTTTCCATAGTCCAAAGTTAAGCATTAATCATCATAAACGAAATAAACGAAACAAAGTTTTGTTAAAAGGATTAATGCAGGGAGTTGCTAACGAGAGAAAACCTTTCTAGTTATTCGCTCCACAAACCGCCTCACCTCTTCCTCCGCCTCTTTTTTACTCATTTTCGTATCCGCTTTGCTTTTTTGAGCAATTTCTTTGAGGATTTGCAGGAAATGATCTACCTCTTCTTCGGTATTTTCAAGTCCGAGACTGGCGCGCACCATGCCTTGCAGTTGCAGCTTCGGGAAGCCTTGAAGGATAAGTTTTTGTATCTTTTCGAGCGGTGGTGTTATTTTCAGTTGCTTTTTTACGATGATGTGTGCACAGTGACACCCATAGCGCATGCCAATGCCGCCGCGCAGTGCCAGCATCTTTGCAGTGCCCTTTGGCGATCCGCCTTTGACCTCAAAACCAATCACACCAAGTTTATCTTCAAAAGTTTTGGAATGGACATCGGAAATACCATAAACATTGACGCCATTGATAGCTGAAAGTCCTTCAAGCAGTTTCGTGGTGAGTTTTCTTTCTTCCTTTTCAATCCGATCCATCCCAATCTTATCGAGAAGTTGCAACGATTTTTGTAATGCCGAAATTCCGGCCACATTTTCTTCTCCTGATGCTTTTAGTTGGGCAAATCTTTCCGCATCGAAAAAGAGATTTCCCTTTTTGTAAACCAGCGCGCCACTGCCGAAAGGAGCGTAGATTTTATGTGCTGAAAACGCCAGGAAATCTGCTTTCCATTCGTCCAGAACTACTCTGCGGTGAGCCACTAACTGTGCTGCATCAACGAGGACTTTGGCGCCATGCCGGTGCGCCATTTCAGTAACTTTTTGCATGTCGTTACAAGTGCCCAGCACGTTGGATGCCGCACTGACAGCCACCATTCGGATGCGTTGATTTCCGTGCTGCTTCAGCTCGTTGTATTCATGTAAAAGGCGTTGCAACGCTTCAAGGTCAAAAAACCCAAAGTCATCCACCGGAAGGTGCAGCTGCTTAAACCCGGGAATCAACCGCCATGGCAGGTCGTTGGAGGAGTGCTCCAAAAGCGTGCTTAAAACCACGGGTTCAGTATTGTCAGATTTTTCCAGTCTAAGATTGGTGGCAGCGATATTGATGGCTTCGGTGGTGTTGGTGGCAAATAGCAGCTCGTAGTTATTATTGTCGGCACCTAAAAAACCCAGAATGGTATCTTTTGTCTGAGCTATAATTTTTTGGCTGTTTTCTTTAGAAGTAATCAGGGCACTCCGGTAGGCTTCCCAAATGGGTTCGAAGGTTGGCGTACTGGCGCTGTTATCGAGGTTTATGAAAGGGCGTTTTCCATTCATGGTCGTGACTTGCACCTCTTTTCCCACTAAAGTGGAACGGAGTTGTTCCAAAAGTTCCTGTCCCTCATAACGGGATAAAATATCTTCGCTTGTTGTGTTTTGAGGCTTAGCGGCAGCATTCAGAAACAAATCTTTTCCTGATTTCTGCGCGAGTTGTAATGCTTTCGCGAAAGCGATGATATTAATCACTGGTGGTGTCCCGGCTTCGAAACGATCAGGCGCATCGGCCCACAGAATCCAGTCGGTGGCGATGAGCCGCGTAGTGCCTCCTCCCGACAAGGCCGGAATGCTTTTTCTGATGACCTTCCGGTTCATTACAAGCGCTGTAACCCCAATGGCAAGTCCTAAATCTTTGCTTGCAATGAATTGATAGGAGCAGGGCTTGGTATGAGCGCATATTACAGAAGCTGCAGCGTGAGAGCAGAACACCACCGTTTGTTTTTTCCGGTCGATGCCAAAATAGTTGGCAACGGTTTTGCGGGCTTCTTCGAAAAGGGCGGTGCTGACCTGCGAGAAGTGCCCGCTTCCGCGATGGACATTCGAGTAGGTTTTCAATGCCGTATAAATTGCGGATTGCAGCTTTTCGAAAGCAGCATCAAATTCTTCGGCTGTAGCCGGATGATTAAACGCAGGTTTAGTAAGCGAATCAGAACTGTTCATTGTTTGCTCCTTGTTTATCCGGAAAAGAAGAGAAGGCTGCCGGATATAATTGGGCTTAAAGATAGTGCAATATCTTTTAAGGTGATGATAGTTGGCAGGTTAAGAATGTGTTAAGTTGTGAACTTCCTTACATCTCATTTTAAAGCCTGACACTTTACCAATGACAATTTTATTTTAATTTCTTAAATAATGCCGGATACAATTTTTAATAAATATTGAGACGGACAATACAAATGACAGTAGTTACAAATGAGGCCAATATGTTTATTTGGTGCTATTAAAAAGGGATGTTTTTGACTTAACGTATTCTTGTACTTTTGGCTTGACCCAAAAGTACCAAAAGGTCAAGGCTGACGAGGGCATGTCGGCAAAAGCTACGCAGGAAATTATCCACGCCATTCGAGCCGTTCACTAAAAGTTTTGTTATTCAATAAAGCCTTTGTTTTTGTTAGTTTTTCATAAACAATCTACCGGTTCACTTGCGAATGGCTACCACACAGGCCCACGCCATAATTCCCTGCTTGTTTTGCGAAACATACCCTCGTAGGCCGGAATAAGAATACTAACTGTCATACGCATTCTTATGCGTTTCGACTTCCTAATCAACAACCAGGAATTTCAATTTATACCTGTTATCTCGAAACTCGATGTAATTATAGATTTTATGCCAGGGCAACTTACAACCCTTTTAATAGTTTCCGGGTATCTTTCAGAATGCCATTTTCAAATAGCTGGATAAAATACAAACCGGATTCCAATTTCATTGTGTTGATAGTTGCTTTCCCTGAAACAGGCTGGCGGCTGAGAACCTCCAGCCCCCGCGAGTCGATGATTCGTATTTCGTAATTATTCGGACTGGTATGATTAAAGCTGACGGTTACGCTTTTATGAAATGGGTTGGGTGTGGCCTTTAATGAAAATGCATTTTCCGGGTCATCAATGTCGACCGTATTTACGTAGCACGATTCCAGGTTAGGGTGGTTAAATTTCAAAACTCCATCTTCCGTAAAGCAAAGCAGTCCGAAGGTTAAATCAGCAACGCATTGGTCATGCGCAGGTTCGAGCAGGCCGTTGAGGCTGCCAATGCCTTCAATCCAGACATATTGCTCTGGGTAACCTTCAAAAGTGATACGCTTGCGTTTTTCTCCGTTTTCGAGACTGACAGAATCAATACTCTCCACAGTCAGATTGACCGTGCAAGTATTGTACATCGTCCATCCCTGAAAGGTTTCGCCTTCTTCCAGGCCAAAATCGTAGAGCAGGTACTCTTGCTCCTGAAACGACATGCGCTGGTAAACTTTTTTCTCCTCCTGTCGCAGATAGCTGTACTCATTCCAGTCGGCCCTGGTCGGGTCGTCAGTGCGCCAAAGTATCTTGTAGGTGATATCATCGATAGTGATTTCACCATCAAATTTATAGGAAGTGGTGGTGAGTGCTCCAAAATTTAGTGAGGAATAGACATTCCAGGTTTTGTCTGTGCCGACCAGTGTTTGGCTGCTTGCGGATATAATTATCAGGAAAAGCAAGCTAGAGATGACTGTTTTTTTCATAGCTAACGGGTTGAGTTACATAGTCTGATATTTTGTATTCCTTCAAAGATATGGCTTTTATCGATATGATTCGAATTAATGCGCAAAAAG
This sequence comes from Bacteroidales bacterium, assembly GCA_041694335.1. Classification (GTDB taxonomy): domain Bacteria; phylum Bacteroidota; class Bacteroidia; order Bacteroidales; family JAIPAH01; genus JAIPAH01. Next base: position 31,209 of record JASMTJ010000284.1, on the reverse strand, counting down.
TTGGTTGATGTGGAGTTGTTTTTACAAACATCTTTTTAAAAGTCAAATCCTCCTCTATCTGTTAGATCTGGCACCTTCACAAGCCCGGCATTGATTTTGTCTGTCAGGAGCAGCGAAAAACAGCCTTCGAAAGAGGCTACATCTGACAGAAGTAGTGGGATCATAACCCTGAAACTGATTTTGTCTGAGCGAAGAAATGGAAATCGGCTTTTGGCAGGGGCTTTGTCTCACAGAAGTAGTGGGTTTATAACCTTGAATTCGATTTTGTCTGTCAGGAGCAGCGAAAAACAGTCTTCGAGAGAGGCTACATCTGACAGAAGTAGTGGGATCATAACCCTGAAACTGATTTTGTCTGGGAGAAGTAATGGAAATCGGCTTTCGGCAGGGGCTTTGTCTCACAGAAGTAGTGGGTTTATAATCTTGAATTCGATTTTGTCTGTCAGGAGAAGTGAAAAGCAGCCTTCGAGAGAGGCTGCATCTGACAGAATTAGCGAGATCACAAACCAGAAATTGATTTTGTCTGTGAGAAGAAATGGAAATCGGTTTTCGGCAGAGGCTTTGTCTTACCAAAGCAGTGGGTTTAGGAAACGGGTTTGTATTTCGACCTGCTTTGGTGCAGGGTTAATTGTTTAAAATTTGATAATGACTACCACGAACAAGCAATTTCTAAAGTTTAACATCCTGACAGCCTATTTAGAAAAACAAATAATATCGCTTGCTGTTAACTATTACCACGGTAGATATGTGAGTTCGCACAAAAGCATTATTTTTGCCGCGGCTATTTTTATTAAATCTAATTTGTGTTAAAAGAATGGTTTATGGCAGACAGTGATCAGATAATAAATGAAGTAACGAAATCAGAATATAAATATGGATTTGTTTCAGATATAGAGTCGGAAGCAATCCCCAAAGGACTGAATGAGGATACGATTCGCTTGATCTCTGCCAAGAAGAATGAGCCTGAATGGCTTCTGGAGTATCGCCTGGAAGCGTTCAGAATCTGGCAGACGATGGAGGAACCTGAATGGGCACATGTGAATTATCCGAAGGTAGACTACCAGGATATTATCTATTATTCGCAACCTAAAAAGAAAAAACTCAACAGCCTCGACGAAGTCGATCCGGAATTGTTGGAGACCTTTAATAAACTTGGTATTTCGCTCGATGAACAGAAGAAACTAACGGGTGTGGCCGTGGATGCGGTGCTCGACAGTGTTTCGGTGAAAACCACTTTCCAGGATACCCTGGAAGAAAAGGGCATTATCTTTTGCTCGTTCAGCGAGGCGGTGCAAAAGCACCCTGAGCTGGTAAGGAAATATCTCGGTAGTGTGGTGCCTAAAGGAGACAACTACTTTGCAGCACTCAACTCCGCAGTATTTTCCGATGGGTCTTTCTGTTACATCCCGAAAGGGGTGCGCAGTCCGGTAGAGCTTTCCACCTATTTCAGAATCAATGCCGCAAATACCGGACAGTTTGAGCGCACACTGATTGTGGGTGATGAAAACAGCTATGTGAGCTACCTCGAAGGTTGTACGGCACCGATGCGTGACGAAAACCAGTTGCACGCCGCCGTGGTGGAGATTGTGGCGCTTAAGGATGCTGAAGTGAAATACTCTACGGTGCAGAACTGGTATCCCGGAAACAGCGAAGGCAAAGGCGGGATATACAATTTCGTAACCAAGCGTGGCCTGGCCAAAGGAAGTAACTCTAAAATATCCTGGACACAGGTGGAAACAGGATCGGCAGTAACATGGAAATATCCAAGTTGTGTGCTGCTGGGCGACAATTCGCAGGGAGAATTCTACTCCGTGGCCGTGACCAACAACTATCAGCAGGCCGATACCGGATCGAAAATGATTCATATCGGAAGAAATACCAAGAGTACGATTATCTCGAAAGGGATTTCGGCCGGATATAGTAATAACAGCTATCGTGGGCTGGTGAAAATGACACCCAAGGCCACAAATTCCAGAAACTTCTCGCAGTGCGATTCGATGTTGCTGGGCGACAAGTGCGGGGCACATACGTTCCCTTACATCAAAACCGACAACAAATCGTCGATAGTGGAGCACGAGGCAACCACTTCCAAAATTTCGGAAGACCAGCTCTTCTATCTGCAGCAGCGCGGCATTGACGAGGAAAGTGCCATTAGCCTTATCGTTAATGGCTATGCCAAGGAAGTGCTGAACAAGCTGCCGATGGAGTTTGCCGTGGAAGCGCAAAAGCTGCTTTCAATTAGTTTAGAAGGAAGTGTTGGATAAAATAACAGAACTTATATTATGCTTAAGATAAAAGATTTAAAAGTTTCGATTGAAAACAATATGATTCTCAAAGGCCTCAACCTCGAGGTCAAGCCCGGCGAAGTGCATGCTATTATGGGTCCTAACGGTACAGGCAAGAGTACATTGGCTTCGGTCATTGCCGGAAAAGATGAGTTTGAAGTGGAAGACGGAGAAGTGTTGTATCAGGGCAAGGATTTGCTCGATATGGCCGTGGAAGAGCGTGCCCGCGAAGGGATTTTCCTCGGATTTCAGTATCCCGTGGAGATTCCGGGGGTGAGCATGACCAACTTCCTGCGCACAGCAGTGAATGAAATCCGCAAGCACAAAGGGCTGGATAAGTTACCGGCCAGCGATTTCATCAAGCTGATGAATGAAAAGAAAAAGCTGGTGGAAGTGGATTCGGCCATGACCAGCCGTAGTGTGAACAGCGGATTCTCGGGCGGAGAGAAGAAAAAGAACGAGATTTTCCAGATGGCGATGCTTGATCCGAAGCTGGCCATCCTTGATGAAACCGATTCAGGTCTGGATATTGACGCGCTCAAAATTGTGGCCCATGGTGTGAATGCGCTCAGGACAAAAGATAACGCCACTATCCTGATTACGCACTATCAGCGTTTGCTCGATTACATCGTGCCCGATGTGGTGCATGTGATGTATGACGGTCGCATTGTGAAGACAGGCGGAAAAGAGCTGGCGCTGGAGTTGGAAGAAAAAGGTTACGAGTGGCTTAAGGAACACGAAGAGGCGCTGTAATAAAAAGGAGTTTGATTATGAGTAAGAAGAAAGAAATAGTTCAACCTGAATTGAAGGGCGAACTACTTAATATTTTTTCAGAGCAACAGGATTTATTTACCAATGGTGATCCGCGTATTAATCGCTTGCGTCACGATGCCATGGAGCGCTTCAGCAAAGAGGGTTTCCCCTCGCAAAAGCTTGAAGCCTGGCGCAGCACCAATATTATCGATGGCCTGAAGCATGATTTCAGGGTGCTGGTTAAACCTGATTTCAACGAAGTGGATACCGAAAAGCTTTTTCAGTGTGAAGTTCCTGACTTTGATACCGATCTTTACAAACAGCTCAATGGTTTTTACCTCAACCAGGATCAGCCCCTGACAAAATATGATAACGGAGTTATTATTGGCAGTCTGAAGGCTGCTTCAGAGGAGTATCCTGAAATTTTTGAAAGACATTACGGAAGATATGCCGACATCAAGAAAAGCGGACTGGTGGCCTTGAATACGGCCATGACCCGTGATGGGATTTTCATATATGTCCCTGATAATGTAGAACTCGATCGTACCATCCAGATGGTAAATGTGACACAGCATAATGATTATGCTTTTGTTCAGTACCGCAACCTGGTGGTAATGGGCAAGAACAGTAAAATCAGGCTGGTGCAGTGCGATGACTCTACCAACCACCAATTGAGTTTTACCAATGTGGTTACGGAAGTTTTCCTTGATGAAGGAGCCAAGCTTGATCACTATAAGCTTCAGAATTTAAATGACAGTTCCACGCTGGTAAGTTCGGCGTTTTATGATGTGTCGAAGCACGCGAATATGTCGACAAATGCCATGACACTCAACGGAGGCAAGATCAGAAATGAATCTCATGTAAGGCTCAATGGTAGCGAAGCTCATGCGGATGTGTTAGGGCTTTATCTGGTGGATAAAGAGCAGCACGTCGACAACGAGGTGTTTATGGATCATGCGGTGGCCGATTGTACAAGCAATCAACTCTTCAAAGGGATTGCAGATGATCATGCCAAGGCAGTTTTTAACGGACAGATCCTTGTGCGTAAAGACGCTCAGCGCACCCAGGCATACCAGAATAGTAAAAACATTGCTATTACTGACAAAGCAACGATCAATGCGAAACCATTCCTGGAGATTTATGCCGATGACGTAAAATGTAGTCACGGCGCTACTATTGGGCAGCTCGACGATGAGGCGATGTTCTACATCAAATCACGAGGCATTAATGAGGATGATGCACGCTTGCTGCTGATGTATGCCTTTGCAGCGGAAGTGATTGAGTATATTCAGCTGCAGCCGCTCAAAGAAAGAATCGATGATCTGGTGAAAAAGCGCCTGAGAGGTGAGCTTTCGGTATGCGATCAATGTGTATTGCATTGTCAGCATCCTGAAAAATCTTATACCTTTGAAATTGATATGGATAAAATTTAACAGAAAGGAGTTTTTGTGAGTGTGGATATGAAAAGTTTAAAGAAAGAATTCCCAATTCTGAATCAGGAAATTTACGGGAAACCTTATGTTTATCTTGATAATGCAGCCACCACACAAAAGCCTCTCTCAGTTATTGACGCACTTACTGAGTTTTATAAAAGATACAACAGTAACGTCCACCGCGGGGTGCATTACCTTAGTCAAAAAGCCACAGAGATTTTTGAATCCACACGCACCAAGGCTCAAAGCTTTATCAACGCCCCATTCCGTGAGGAGGTTGTTTTTACGAAAGGAACCACTGAAAGCGTGAACCTGGTGGCGAATTCCTTCGGAAGGGCGTTTCTGAAAAAAGGGGATGAGATTATCATCAGTGCCATGGAACATCATAGCAATATGATTCCCTGGCGGATGGTTGCTGAGCAGTATGAGGCAACACTAAAGTATGTTCCTTTTTCGGATGATGGTGAGTTGGACATGGAATCTTACCGCTCCTTCCTTTCTGACAAAACAAAAATTGTTGCAGTGGGGCATGTGTCTAATGCCTTGGGGACCATTCATCCTGTTAAAGAAATAATAGCGGAGGCACATAAGAAAGATATTCCTGTATTGATTGACGGGGCACAGGCAGTGCCTCACACGAAAGTGGATGTGCAGGAGTTGGATTGTGATTTTTATTGCTTCTCAGCCCACAAAATGTATGGCCCTACCGGAGTGGGAGTCCTTTACGGGAAGAAAGAATGGCTTGAGAAATTACCACCCTACCAGGGAGGAGGCGAAATGATTGATACGGTTACTTTAGATGAAGTCACCTTTAATGAGCTTCCGTATAAGTTTGAAGCAGGAACGCCAAATGTTGCGGATGTGGCTGCTTTTGGAGCCGCAATTGATTTTATGGAAGAATTGGGTGTGGAAAAGATTGCAGCTCATGAAAATGAACTATTAAACTATACCAACGAGCGCATGTCTTCGATTGACGGCCTGAGGGTGTTTGGTAATGCTTCTGACAAGGCCGCTGTATATTCTTTTCTCGTAGGAGATATTCACCCTTATGATATGGGCACGATTATCGATAAAATGGGTGTGGCTGTGAGGACAGGGCATCACTGTGCCGAGCCGGTAATGAATTATTACAATATCCCGGGAACAATCAGGGCTTCTTTTGCCATATACAACACCGTAGAAGATGTTGACAGGCTGGTGGAAGCAGTGGAAAGAGCAAAACAAATGTTTTCATAAATAATCAAACGATGAGCATTACAGAAAAAGAAAATCAAATTGTTGAAGAGTTTGCCATGTTCGACGACTGGATGGATAAGTACAACTATCTGATAGACATGGGAAAATCTTTACCGCTGATTGAAGAAAAGCATAAAACAGAAAATAATTTAATCTCAGGATGTCAGTCGCGTGTATGGTTGCATGCCTATATGGAAGATGGAAAGATTTTTTTCAAGGCCGATAGTGATGCAGTGATTACCAAAGGGATTATTTATGTATTAATTAGAGCTTTGTCAGGTGAAACGCCTGATGACATTATGAATGCTGATTTAAAGTTTTTGGACGAGATAGGGCTGAAAGAGCATCTTTCGCCCACCCGCTCGAATGGGTTGGTATCGATGATCAAGCAAATTAAGCTTTACGCGATGGCATTCAAAGCAAAACAAAACTAAGAGGAGGAAAATACATGGCTGACAAGCAAAAGATATTTGAGATAGAAAAGGCTGCTACAGAGCAAATAAAAACCGTATATGATCCGGAGATTCCGGTAAACATTTATGATTTGGGGTTGATTTATAAAATTGACGTGAAAGACGATTACAGTGTAAATGTGATTATGACACTTACTGCACCTAATTGTCCGGTTGCTGATTCGCTTCCTGAGGAAGTAAAACAAAAAGTAGCTGCCGTTGATGGGGTAAAAAGTGCAGAGGTTGAATTGACTTTTGATCCACCATGGACAAAAGAGATGATGAGTGAAGAAGCAATGTTGGAATTAGGGTTGCTTTAAGCGTTAAAATCTCCCATCAAAAAATCCGGAAAAAGTGACGTTACTTTTCCGGATTTTTTCATTTTGGGACAAAAATCGGCTGTTTTTGCGATGCGAATATCATCAAAATCCCAACGAATATCATCAAAATCCCAGCGAATGAAAAAAAAATCCCAGCGAATGAAAAAAAAGTCCACGAAGCGTAAGTTTACACTTTAAATTTGTTATCCAAATAAAAATAAAGGTTATGCTTATAGATTTACTCATTCTTGCTTACATTATGTTGTTGTTTCCACTCATATTTGAGTGTGAAAAACTTCCGCAAGGGGGCTTCAAAGTGTTACTTGTAGGAATATTTTTTACACCTGTTGTAGGATTTGTCTACATGCTTTACAGGAAAAGGAAGTATTCAGGTAATTCTGAACAGCCTTATCACGCTTAAAAGCATTTTTTTAACAATCAGATTCCCTCCGAATTTTCGAAAGGCCTGCTACCCTCAAGCAGGTTTTTCTTTTTTATGCAAACGGTTTAAATTTTCCACCTCAGAATAAGGTGTTAGAAACGAGTAAAAAAACTACTCGTTAGAATGACTGTTTAACGAATATCATGAAAATCCCAGCGAATATCATGAAAACCCCAGCGAATGAAAAAAAAGTCCACGAAAGGGTTTTTTATCATATATATTTGCTTCAACAATTAAATGATAATATCATTTTTGTTGGTTTAAATGTTTTTGTTCGTTCTAGAATTTCGTTTGTTAGTTGGGATGTAAGTGGCATTAAGACAAATTTCCTCTCATGTTACTACTCGTGTCAGAAGTTGTACACCCTCTCTCAACAAAAAAGCCTGCAGTTCCCCGCAGGCTTTTTTTTTGCTCTTTTATAAGTGAGTCTTAAAATATTGCTCGATTTTTTTGAAAAGATGAACTCTGTCTTTCCCTCTAACATTATGTCCATGACCAGGATAGATAAAATAGTCAAGCAGTTTTCCTTGTTCAACGCACTGCTTTACAAACTGTTGGCTGTTTTGCCACACCACTGTAGGGTCATTAGTTCCGTGAATTATCATTAAACGCCCTTCAAGTTGGTCAACTTTATTAAGTAGTGAGGACTTTTCGTAGCCTTCAGGATTATCCTGAGGGGTATCCATATAGCGCTCTCCGTACATCACTTCGTAATACTTCCAGTCGATGACAGGCCCGCCGGCACATGCCACTTTAAACGTTTCGGGGTAATCAAGCTTCATGGAGATGGTCATAAATCCACCATAGCTCCAGCCATCCACACCAATTCGTGTGGTGTCGACATAGTTAAGCGATTTAAGGAATTTAACCCCTTCCATTTGATCCTGCACCTCAATATCACCAAGGTTTCGGTGTATTATGCTTTCAAACTCAAATCCTCTGTCAGCTGATCCGCGGTTGTCAAGTGTGAATACAACATAACCCTGCGATGCCATGTAGTTTAAGAATAAGCCGGCACCACCCTGGTAGCTGTTGGACACTAACTGTGCGTGAGGCCCTCCGTATACATAAACAAATACCGGATACTTTTCCGATGGGTCAAAATCGGCAGGTTTTATGAGCCTGTAATAAAGTTCTGTACCGTCTTCAGCTTTCAGGCTGCTTACCTCAATTTCGCCCAGGTTATAATCTGCCATTGGATCTTGATCGGTAAGCAAAGTCAACATGGTTCTACCTTTTCTGCTGATGACAGAATATTTCCTGCCCATGTCCAGTGATGTGTAGGTGTCTATAAAATCCCCATCCTGATTCACTTTAACGTAATGCGTTCCTTCTTCTTCAAAAACCTGCGAAATTTTTCCGTTTTTTATCTGAACCTTGAAAACATCATGGTTTAGCGGGCTGTTCTTTGTGGCATAAATAATAACCTCTTTTCCATCTCTTACAAAATCAACAATTCCCTGAACCAGCCATTCTCCGCTGGTTAGTTGTTTGATTAATTCACCATTGGTGTTGTAATGGTAGAGGTGCTGAAATCCATCACGTTCGCTAAACCACAAAAACTCATTCTCCTTTCCGGGAATAAAATAAAGCGGGTTTTCGGGTTCCACATAGCGTTCATTTTGTTCTTCGAAAAGGGTTTTCTTGAAATCGCCGGTTTTGGCATCAAACTGGTTCAGATGCATATGATTTTGGTCACGATTCAGTTCGGCTACGTAAATATATTTATCCTCGGGTCCCCAGGTAATGTTGGTAAGATATGCATCCTTTTCCCCTTGTGTATCCAGGTAGACGGTGGTTTTGGAATCTGTATCGAAAACCGCCACGCGAACCTGGTGGCTTATCATTCCGGCCATAGGGTAACGTGTGTTTTCAACGTCTGCAACCCTGGCTGAGGTGTTCACAAGCGGATAGTTAGTCACCATGCTTTCATCCATATGGTAATAAGCCAGATAGCGGCCGCTGTTTGACCAGAACGTTCCTTTCGAAATTCCGAACTCACGCCGGTGAACTGCGGCTCCGTTTACAATGCCTTCTACACTGTCGTTGGTTACCTGTATCTTCTCGCCATCGACCGAAACAAAAAGGTTTTGCCCGATGGTATAAGCTACATTCTGTGTGGATGAGTGAATGTCGGTTTTCTCAGCATTTTCGTCATATTGGTTAAGAAGTTCCGCTTTTTTGCCGGATACACTGAAGCGGAATATCTTGTTCTTTAGCGTGAAGGTAAAGAGATCATTGCTTTCCCATGATATTTGAGGAAAGCGCTTGAGTTCTGAGAGCTCCGTATTTTTTGATAAATCATCTACAGATAAAATGGTATCAGCGATATCTTTTTTCACATCGTGCAACACGAGTTTGTTGTTTTCGATGTAGGATACCGCATTTTCGCCAGTAACCCATTGAAGGTTGTTCACTCTTTCAGGATAAATATCCTTGTTAAGGTAATCTTCTAGTTTTAATTCTTTCTTTTGTGCAAGCACAAGCGACAATCCTGTAAAGAGAAACAGGAAAGAAATGAGGAAAAGCTTTTTCATTTGTTTTTGTTTGCTGTTTGTTTTGATAAACAGCAAAAATAGGAATTAGCCTGAAATTCAAAAACTATGAATCGTTTTAGCGAATGAGGATATAAGGGCCGGGTCTTTCTCAATAATATTCCCTGTTACAATCACATCGGCTCCTGCACGGCAAGCATTTTTTATATCTTTTTCGGTTCGCAGTCCGCCGCCCACAATCACCGGGCAACTTACCTTTTCTTTAACAGAAGAAATAATTTCGTGGGGCACCGGGTATTTTGCGCCGCTGCCGCCATCAAGATAAATAATTTTTTGCCCCATCATCTCACCCGCCATAGCCGTTGCTGATGCTATCTCAGGCTTATCCGAAGGAATAGGCATGGAGGAGCTCATGTAGAGCGCAGTGGTATATCCGCCGCTTTCTATAAGCATATAACCCGTTGGAATTACTTCAAGATTGCTGTTGGCAATATGAGGTGCAGCCTGCACATGCTGACCGATCAGGTATTCAGGATTGCGTCCTGATATGAGTGAAAGAAACAAGATTGCATCAGCGTGCGAAGTCACCTGGAATACACTTCCCGGAAAAATAATCAGTGGGATTTTGCAGTGGGTTTTGATATGACTTGCTATCTTTTCAAAATTGTTTTTAGTGATGAGGCTTCCGCCGATAAAGAAGTAATCAACACCGGCTTTCTCCGATAGTGGTATGATCTCATCCAACTGATTTGTTGTCAGGTCGTCAGGATCTAACAATACTGCAAATTGCTTTTTTTTGTTTTCCGACTGTTCCGATATTAAACTAAATAGACTCATCAGGTTATTATCAGTTGGTTTTTTAGCTACGGCAAAGTTAATCTTTTATTTCAATTTTCATGATTACGAAACCATTAAATCCTTGCAACAGTTCATTATTTAGTTTGTTAGAGGTATGAAATGAAAATATTACTTTTGCAAAAAAATTAGATATGATTTCAACAACGGATAAAGTGGATTACAGAATTAAAGATATTTCCCTTGCGGGATGGGGAAGAAAAGAAATAGAGATTGCAGAAAAAGAGATGCCGGGCTTGATGGCTATTCGTGATAAATTTTCTTCAGAAAAGCCTCTGAAGGGAGCTCGTATCTCAGGTTCACTTCATATGACTGTTCAAACAGCAGTTTTAATTGAAACCCTTACAGCGCTTGGTGCAGATGTTAGATGGGCAAGCTGCAATATTTATTCTACACAAGACCATGCGGCAGCAGCGATTGCTGAGGCAGGCATACCGGTTTTTGCATGGAAGGGAGAGTCACTCGAAGAATATTGGTGGTGCACAAAGCAGGCGCTATCTTTTCCGGAAGGGAAAGGCCCGAATTTGATTGTGGATGATGGGGGCGACGCTACCTTAATGATTCATAAAGGACGCGATATCGAAAAAGATCCTGAGCTGCTCAAGGAAGAAACAGATGTTGAAGAAGAAAAGGCCTTTCTGAAAATCCTCAGCGATACGTATGTTGAAGATAAAGAAAAGTGGCACCGCGCCGCGGAAGATCTGAAAGGAATTTCTGAAGAAACCACCACTGGCGTCCATCGCCTCTACCAGATGCAAAAAGAAGGCAAACTGCTAGTGCCTGCTATCAATGTGAACGATTCGGTAACAAAGTCCAAGTTTGATAACCTTTACGGATGCCGCGAATCTCTTGCCGATGGTATCAAAAGAGCCACCGATGTGATGCTGGCCGGTAAAAAAGTTGTGGTGCTCGGATATGGCGACGTTGGAAAGGGCAGCGCTAAATCGATGCGTTCATACGGGGCTCGTGTGATTGTTACAGAAATTGACCCCATTAACGCACTGCAAGCGGCAATGGAAGGTTTTGAAGTAACCACTATTGAAGATGCCGTAGAAGAAGGAGATGTTTTTGTGACTGCCACCGGAAATAAAGACGTGATTTCTTTTGAACACATGAAGCAGATGAAAGATCATGCTATAGTATGTAACATTGGCCATTTCGACAATGAAATACAAGTGGCAGCACTTAAGAAAAACCCCTCAGTAAAACATGACGAGATCAAACCACAGGTTGATAAATATACTTTTACTGAAACAGGGAAATCTATATTTCTGCTTGCAGATGGCCGACTGGTGAATCTTGGTTGTGCTACCGGACATCCCTCGTTTGTAATGAGTAACTCATTCTCAAACCAGGTGTTGGCACAAATTGATCTCTGGAAAAAAGATTATGAAACTGAGGTCTATCGTTTACCAAAATACCTTGACGAGGAAGTGGCCAGGCTTCACCTGCCGCAGTTGGGAGTTAAACTGACCAAGCTAACGAAAGAACAAGCCGATTATCTGGGCGTTCCGCAAAACGGCCCGTTTAAACCCGAGCATTACAGATATTAAAAAAAAGCCGCTTTAAAGCGGCTTTTTTAGTAATATATCCGTAGCTTAAAACCATCATAAGATGTGTAATACTCGGTTAGCGGGCAACTTTCATTCCCGCCAAAAGGATATCCATCGGTTAACAGGTACCGGGTATCAGAAATCGAATCATAGGCAAACATTTCCGTTTCTTCATCCACTACCAGACGCGCATCCGGATTGTCAGGGTTGGCCGGACTGGTTCGTTCGAAAGCTTTAAAGCTGTTTTGCGAATCCCTGAAAACAATAATACCCATACTCGGCGCTCTTCCGGTAAGATACAGCCAGCCATTCACCACGTTTAGATCTTGATATTCAGTTGAGTTTGGATAAATCGTGATGTCAACCGGTCCCGTTTCAATTCGGCGGCATTGCTGATTCTTATCACAACTACTTAAAGAAAACAAAGCAATGAGACTCCAGGTAAAAAAATGAACGGATATTTTTCTTATTTTCATCAAAAACTTGTCGTATTTATTATGAAACAAAAATACGTTGTTTTATTCGTTTTATTGTTTGGCATCACACTGAATAGTTGCCAGGTAGTATATTTTGTGCTGCCTCAGAAATACGAGAGCCAACTCAAGACCCGGAAAAAGCAAAAGCAGGCAGAAAAGCTTCAGCAAGAGCGAATAGAGCGTGAAGAAAAACGTAAGGAAAAGCTGCGGCAACAATGGCTTGATATGCAAAGCAGCGCCACCCGGAAGCAAATGGAAAAATTGGAAGAGCAAGCTGAAAAAATTAATAAGAAGCGAAGGAGACAGAAATTTTTTCTTTGGCGCTGGTTGGGGATTTGATATTTAGAAGCGTTATTAATAAACCAAAATTGTTAAAAATTATCTTTTTTTAGCATCTTTGTTTTTCATTTACGTAAACGTTAAAATGGAGCGGATCGATTTTCGGTTACCGGACAAGTAATGCCTGTATGCTGAAGCAATTCATAAGCTACACTTGCAACTGTCTTGTTTTTGTAACTGTCATTAATCAAATAACAGAAAATGGGCAGGATATAATGTTTTCGGGTTTTTGAATTTCGTGAAAATGTTATACTTTTAGTCAAATTTTATAACATGGAAGATTTTATAATCATTCTGATTGGTTTTGCGATAATGATTTATTCTGCATACAGCAAGAATAAGAAAGCTAAGGAGCAGCAGCGAAGGAGCGAAACTGAGACCGAAGGTGACTTTGAAGAATACGGCAATGAAAACACCACTGAGGAGCGTGATATTTTAGAGCAGTTTTTTGGTTATGAAACAGCAGAAAAGACACAACATCCATTTGAATCTTCTACAGCTGCCGCTGACAATAACGCGAAACATAAATTTTCAGACTATCAAAATCCAGGAACAACACAAATATCAGATAAGGAAAACACACCAGGAATCAGAAATAAAAAAGAAGGAGGTCAATTACGGGAAGAAGGTATAACGGCAACTAAACAAGCAAATTACGAAAAACCAGCTCGCAGAAAAAGAAATGCTCAGCGAAAAAAAGCATTCAACTTACGCAACGCTGTTATCTATTCTGAAATCTTGAATAGAAAATACTAACAAAAAATATTCAGAATACAAGTCTATGTTATTTGGAGCTTTGATTAATTTATTAGTAATTTTACGCTCCGTTTTTAGGAATTTTACGCTAACATAAAATAATATAATATGTTGAGAAATCTACTATTGACTATTGGAATAATACTAACATCAACCATGTTGGTATATTCGCAATCAGGCACCTTGAAAGGAAAAATCCTCGACAAAGACACCGGGGAACCCATTCCTTTTGCCAACATTGTTATTGAAGTGGGAGGCTCGCAGGAGGGCGGTGCCACTTCTGATTTTGATGGAAATTACACCATCAAGCCCATACAGCCCGGACAATATAATGTCAGGGCCAGCTATGTTGGTTACCAACCGGTGCAAATTAACGACGTGATTATCAGTTCTGATAAAATCACATTCCTTGATTTGGAAATGACCTCACAGGCACAAAACCTTGAAGAGGTAGTTATTACAGACTACAAAGTGCCTTTGATTAGTAAGGACAAGACATCTAGTGGTGGTACGGTTACTTCAGAGGAAATTGAAAAAATGCCTAACAAAAATGCGGACGCGATTGCTGCTACTGTAGGAGGTGTTTTTTCTCAGGATGGTAACGTACAGAGTATCCGTGGTCAACGTTCGGAAGGAACCATTTATTATATTGATGGTATCCGTGTAACAGGTAGTACCAGTCTCCCTCAGTCGGCGATTGACCAGGTATCGGTTGTACTTGGCGGTGTGCCTGCTCAGTATGGTGATGCTACCGGTGGTATCATTAACATTACTACCAAAGGGCCTTCGCGTGACTTTGGCGGTGGAATTTCTGCCCAATCCTCTCAGTATTTAGATGCTTTCGGATACAATCGTGTAGGTGTAAACCTTAATGGTCCGTTACTTAAAAAGAAAGATGGAAACTCTTCTACCTCTCTGCTGGGTTATTACCTCGCAGGTGAATTAACTCACAGAGAAGATGGAAGACCTACCAGCACAGGTGTTGACAGGGTAAAAGACAGTGTTCTTTCTGAGATTTCAGCCAACCCGATTATCATCGACGCTGCGAACCAGTCATTCTCTAATGCTTCTTCTTTCCTCAGAGAAGATGCTTTCGAACACATCGATGCCACACTCAACTCTAATACTACACGTTTTAATGTGTCTGGTAAACTCGATATAAAAACTTCTCCGACGGTTAACCTTACCGTAGGTGGTAACATGAGTTATACTGATAACACCAGTTTTAGTTATTTTAACTCACTTTTTAATTGGAATAATAACACACAGTATATCACAAATACACGCCGTGGATTCCTTAGGTTTACCAACCGTTTTAATAACGACAAAGAGGATGCCTTAATCAAGAATACATACATTTCATTTCAGGCCGACTTTACACGTGTAAGCCAAAAAGGACAAGATCCTAATTACAAAGATGATTTATTTGATTATGGGTATGTGGGTAGGTTTACTACCTACAAGGCAAGGAATTATACCAATGAAATGCAGTATGATACAATTGCAGAAGCAAATGCTTACCTGATGAATAACTGGGCAGATACACTGGTTACTTTTGAGCCGGGCACGGCTAATCCTGTGTTGGCCAATTATACTTCTGCAGTTTATGAAGCTTATGATAATCCTTTTTTCAATTATGACAATAAAGATAATATTACTAGTAGAGGTGGATTATTGAATGGTATGTTCCCAAATTCTGTTTACGGATTGTGGGCTAATGTAGGAGCTTCACAAGGAGCACTCAGAGGATCAAATGGAACGCTGTATGATTATTACGAAACAATGGATGACCAGATGTCGTTCGACTTAAAAGTTTCTACAGATATTGGTAACCATGAGGTTCGTTTTGGTATGCTTTATGAGCAGCGCAAAGAGCGTTTTTATGGTTATGATGCGGACCAGCTTTGGCAGCGCATGAGAAACCTGGCAAACTCGCACATTGCTCAGCTCGACTTCAGCCAGCCACAGGAAGTTTATCGTGACGGTTACTTTATGGATACGATTAACTACCCGAGATTATATGATGGTCCGGCGCAACGTCATTTTGATAAGCAGTTGCGTGCAGCTATGGGACTTCCTATGCAAGGAACAGAATGGATTGATATTGACTCTTATGACCGCACTGAAGGAACAATCAGTTATTATGATGATAATGGTACTCAGCACACGGTAAACCTTAACAGAGAGTTAGGAATCGATATGTTCAGCCCGGATGAATTATTGAATTCAGGTAACTACATGGCCTCAGCATATGGTTTCGATTACAACGGTGACGTTTTGAGTTCAAAACCAAGTTTCAGTGATTTCTTTACAGAAACAGAAGACAATGTCTTTACCAGAGAAATCGGAGCTTTTGAGCCAATCTATACTGCCGGTTATATTCAGGATAAGTTCGCCTTTAAAGATTTGATTTTCAATATTGGTGTTCGTGTCGACCGTTTTGATGCCAACCAGATGGTGCTTGCAGATCCTTACCTCTTGTATCAGTCTTACACTGCCGTGGAATTGAGAGCAAGTAATGATCCTTTAGCTAGTAGCATACCTAACAGTATTAGCGACGATTATGTAGTTTATGTAAATGACATTGCTGATCCAACAGCTATTACAGGATTCCGTACAGGTAACGACTGGTTTAACTCATCAGGAAATGAAACAGTGGACCCGGAAAATACTGTAGGTGGGGCCAGCGGTATTCAGCCTTACCTGAAAGATCCGGACAGAACTACAGTTTCTGCAAACGCATTTAAGGATTATGAACCACAGATTTCTGTAATGCCTCGTATCGCTTTTTCATTCCCAATTTCGGATGAAGCCTTGTTTTTTGCACACTATGATGTACTTACACAGCGTCCGAAAACCAACCTGAGAATGAACCCGGCAACTTACTTCTTTATGCCGTCAAATACAGGTAGTACCGCTTCCATCAATAATCCGAATCTGAAGCCTGAGCAAACCATTGACTATGAGCTCGGATTCCAGCAGAAGCTGAGTAACACCTCTTCTTTAGTGTTATCTGCATTCTATCGCGAAATCAGAGATCAGATTCAAAGTTTCCGTTATACAGGAGCTTACCCTTCAACTTATTATTCTTACAATAATATTGACTTTGGTACAGTCAAAGGTTTGACAGTAACTTACGACCTTCGTCGTACAAAGAATATCCGCCTGAAAACCAGTTACACACTTCAGTGGGCAGAAGGTACAGGTTCTAACACTGAAACTGCCAAGGCACTTATTCTTTCAGGACAACCAAACCTTCGTACTTTGCTGCCACTGGATATTGACCGTCGTCATGCCATCAATATGATGCTTGACTACAGGTTTGGTGAAGGCAAAAACTACGATGGCCCAACAACAACCAGAAAAGTTGAAGGAAGCGACAAGGTTAAAACGATACAGTGGTTCAAAAACACAGGTGTGAACTTTACTCTTAACGGAGGTTCTGGAACACCTTATACGAAGTCGAGTCGTATTTACCCGCTGGGTGGTACCCGCGTTATTGAAGGATCAATCAACGGGGCCCGCAAGCCTTCGACCTTCAGGGTTGATATGAGATTAGACCGGGATATTGAATTGCAGTTTGGTTCGAACGAGAACAGCAAGACTGCTAATCTGAACGTTTACCTCGAAGTGCTTAACTTGTTCAACACCATGAATGTACTTAACGTATATTCTGCGACAGGTAATGCAGATGACGATGGATATCTTGCTGCCGAGCAGTGGCAAAATGAGATTAACAGCAGGCTCGATTCACAAGCATTCAGAAACATGTATATGATGCGAATCTATAGCCCGTTTAACTACAGCTCGCCCAGACAAATTCGTCTTGGATTAAACTTAAACTTTTAGATGACCAATAGATAAAAATATTATTATGAACAAGAATAAAATCATTTTGTCTTTACTAACCTTTATACTGATTATTTTCAGTAGCTCAGTTAGTTTGGCGAAGAAACGAGAAGTAAAAGGTAAAGCGGCAGAAACGACCAAGTCTGTGAAAGAGACTGCCGCCGGATGTTTACCAGCCTCTGACTTCCGATACCTTGATATCAACAATGTCAGGGCCCGAATAAATACCTTCGGAGATATGTGGTGGGATGGTGAAGTTGGAAAATACGAAGTTCCTAAAGGAACCGGTAAAACTTCTATGTTCTCCGCATCGCTCTGGATGGGAGGAGTCGATGTTAACGACCAGCTTAAGCTTTCTGCCAACCTCTATCGTTATGGCCCGAACCTTCAGGGTAGCAATACCACTGACTTCTGGACCGGTCCTTTAACAACAGATGGAGCCGCTTCAGTTGATCCTGAAACATGTAAGCGTTACGATGAAATGTTCTACATGACCAGGGAAATGGTCAATAATTTTGTTGCTGCTTATGATGCAGGTGGAGAAACATGGCAAAACTATGTGAGCACCATGCCTGATGAAATAAAAAACTGGCCGGCACACGGCGATCCTGCCAAAGGGCAAAGCTATTACCTGGCACCGTTTTATGATAATGATGGAGATGGTACGTACAATCCAATGAACGGAGACTATCCATACTATGATTTATCAGGAGACCTTTGCGGAACGCAGACACCTACACCTGAAGAAGAAATCTGGGGAACAGTGGAAGCTTCCGTACTTTCTGACCAGGTTATTAAAGGTGACCAGACCCTCTGGTGGGTTTTCAATGACAAGGGGAATACGCATACGAATACTGAAGGAACTCCGATTGGCGTTGAAGTAAGAGCTCAGTCTTTTGCATTCTCTACTAACGATGAGCTTAACAGCATGAGTTTCTATTCTTACGAGATTATCAACCGTTCTACCTTTGCACTCAGAGATACTTACTTTAGTCAGTGGGTTGACCCGGATTTGGGTTGGGCCGATGATGACTATACGGGTTGTGATGTGGAAAGAGGATTAGGTTATGTTTATAACGGTGACGAGTTTGACGGAACAGGTCAGCCTTTTGCTTACGGGGAAAACCCACCGGCAATTGGAGTCGACTTTTTCCAGGGACCTTATATTGACGATGATGGTGAAGACAATCCTGATTTTACAGGAGACTGCTCAATTTTTGACCAGAATGCCGAAGAGGGTGATGCCAACGATGGTAGTGCCATCAACGGGATTAACTTCGGAGATGGCATCGTGGATAATGAACGTTACGGGATGCGCCGTTTTGTATATCACAGTCGTGAAGGGGATGCTTATCAAACTGACCCGGATTATGCCATCGAGTATTACAACTACCTGAAAGGTGTTTGGAAAGATGGACAGAAAATGATTTATGGTGCTAATGCGCACCCTGCAAACGGTGCTTATGGTCCTGTTGCAGACTTTATGTTCCCCGGAGAAACAGACCCATGTAACTGGGGTGTTGGTGAAAAAGGTTTTGAGGTGCCTAACGGGCCGAAAAACTGGACGGAGAAAACCGCAGGAAACCCGGTGGCTGACCGCCGCTTCATGCAGTCTGCAGGGCCTTTTACACTCGAAGCCGGTGCGGTAAACTACATTACAGTAGGTATTCCATGGGCACGCGCACAGCGCGGTGGTGCTGAGGCATCACTTGAAAAGTTGAAAGCAGCCGATGATAAAGCGCAAGCGCTTTTCGAGAACTGCTTCCAGGTAGTGAACGGACCAAATGCCCCAGACCTGACTATCCAGGAACTTGACCAGAAGCTGATTGTTTATATCACTAACCGTGAAGTAAACAGTACAGGGAATAACTACAAAGAGCGTTACGAAGAAATTGATCCTGCTATTGTTTCTCCGGATTCATTGAGCGGTAACGAGCGTTACGACTCAACATATAACTTTGAAGGTTATAAGATTTATCAACTAGCATCTCCGGATGTGACTTCTGCTGATTTTGATGACCCAGACCTGGCTAAACTTGTTTTCCAGTGCGATATCAAAAACGGTGTGAGCGAGCTGATAAACTACGAGTACAATGCTGATCTTGATGCAGATGTACCTGTAATGAAAGTTGATGGTGCCGATAACGGTATCAGCCACAGTTTTGTTATTGAAGACGACGCTTTCACCAACAGTTCACTTGTAAATCACAAGCAATACTACTTCAAAGCTGTTGCTTATGGATATAACAATTACCTGACTTACAATCCGGACCCTGAATCTCAGACAGCGAATGCAAACTTCTACGGACAGAAGCTTCCATATCTTGAAGGAAGAAGCAATATCCAAACATACACTGGTATTCCTCATAAAAATGTATCTGATATGGCATTGCAATCAGAATACGGAGATGGAGTTAGTGTTACACGTCTGCAAGGTGTGGGTAATGGTGGAAATTACCTCAAACTTACCGACGAAGTGTATGCTGAGATCATGGAAAAAGCACCTTACGACACATCTATGAATATCACCGATGAGGATTACCCGATAGTTACAGAGCTGAGTTATCAGCAGGGATATTCTCCACTTAATATTAAGGTGATTGATCCATTTAATGTGAAGAATGGGGAGTATGCAGTGATCTTTGATACACTGAAGTATCATGTTTTCAATAATATCACTCAAACACCGAACGTAATTGAAGGTGGAGACAGCGACAGTATCGCAGTTACAAACTGGTATCTGAAAGATATGGCCACCGGAGATATTTTTGAGTCGGATACAACCATTATAAAGAATAACGAGCAGTTATTCCTTGACCTCGGTATTTCTGTTGAGCTGAAGCAGGTTTATCGTCCGGGTACAAAAGCTATTGGTCTTATAGATCTTGGTAATAACGAGACAGAAGCCTTATTCTATCAGCCAGCACAAAACAATGGCTTCATTGGTGGTGAAATATTCTATGAGGATACCACTAAACAATGGTTTTCAGGTATTCAGGACAATGACAACCTGTTCCCTGAATTTAACTGGATTAAAGCCGGTAACGAGCCTGTTGATCCAACCATTGCTCTTGCTGATGCAGGTTTAAGGTTTACTGATGAAGGTGGTAAATATCCATACGACCCGAACTCAATATTTGAAAAAGTACTGAATGGTACTTGGGCACCTTATAAGATGGTAGCACTGATGGATGAGAACGATGCTGCTCCGGGTTACAAAGTGGGTACGCAGGGTGTGAGCCGTGTGATGGCCAGCTTTGACTCGCTTGCCAGTATTGATGTCATTATCACTAAAGATTCAACGAAGTGGACACGCTGTCCGGTAGTTGAAATGTCGCCGAATGAAGATAATGCTGAGAATGGTGCAGAACGTCTTGCTCCTCGTTTATCACCTTCTGTAAACATTCATGGCGAAGCAGGTGTGGAGAGTGACAATCCTTTACTGAACTCAAACTATATTGATAGCGTGGGTATGTCTTGGTTCCCTGGTTATGCCATCAACGTAGAAACCGGTGAGCGCTTGAATATGGCCTTTGGTGAAGACTCCTGGTTAGAGCAGGACAACGGTCGTGACATGATGTGGAATCCTTCGACTCGTTTACTCGACGATGGTGGTGAGCCTGTGCTGGGTGGTAAACATTATGTTTACATCTTCGGACATCAAACCATAGAACCACAGAAATTCAGTGCCTTTGGATACAAGTTTTACCAGCCTCCTTACGATGCGGGTAAAGCAATGAAAGTGATGCTTGACAGTACCAGCTTTACGCTGCCTCCGTCAGTTACTTCTCCAAGAGAATTTGTATATGCTACAGCTCTTTGGGTAACATTACCAATAGCTGATCCTACCGAAGATTGGATGAGCACGGATGTAAAGGTTGAGCTTCGCGTAAATAAGCCTTACCAGGCATACAGTTCAGGATTCTCAAACTATGCGGAATATGATGTTCCACAAGTGGACCTTGAAAAGGATGTGCCGCTCTATAAATTCAGTACTGAAGGTGTGGCTCCTGTGCCAAAAGAAAACGAAGAAGTGAAAGATGATCTCGACCTTATTACTGTCGTTCCAAACCCATACTATGGTTATTCTACTTACGAACAGGATCAGCTTGACAATCGCGTGAAGCTTGTGAACCTGCCTGAACAATGTACGATATCAATTTACAACGTTAGTGGTACATTGGTACGTCAATTCAAGAAAGACGATTTAAGTACTCAACTCGACTGGGATCTGAAGAACTTTGCCGGCATCCCGATTGCCGGAGGTGTTTATTACATTCATGTAAAAGCACCGGACAAAGGTGAACAGATTGTGAAATGGTTTGGTGCACTTCGTCCTATTGACTTGAATGCATTTTAATAGACAATGAATATTTGTAAATGAGAAAAAGTTTAGATATGAAAACGATATATCATTATTTATTAACAGTAGTTTTTATAGCTGTATTTGTTCTTCCGGCCATGCAATCGCAGGCCGGGAACAAAGACCGCTCGGGTGAAGCCGGTGCGGCAGAACTACTGATAAACCCATGGGCGCGCAGCTCAGGATGGGGAAGTGTTAGTACAGCTAATGTTCAGGGCCTTGAGAGTATGTTTGTTAACGTAGCTGGTGCGGCTTTCACCCAGGGAACTGAGGTGAATTTCAGCTCCACTCAATGGCTGCAGGGTTCAGGAACAGATATCATGGCCTTTGGAGTTGCCCAGCAAGCTGGTGCTTCAGGCGTTATCGGTTTGAATATGATGTCGATGAGTTTTGGAGACATTCCGTTGACCACTGAAGATTCGCCAGATGCAGGCGGTGGAATCGGTACTTTTTCACCTAATTATATGAATATCGGAGTTTCTTACTCCAAGATATTCTCAAACTCTATCTACGGTGGTATCCAGGTGAAAATGATTTCGGAGTCTATCGACAACCTGAGTGCACAAGGTGTGGCTATCGACGCCGGTGTGCAATATGTTACCGGTCCCGACGATAACATTCGTTTTGGAATTACACTGCGTAACTGGGGAACTAAGCTGTCTTTTAACGGAGACGGTATCGCCATCAGAGTATCTCCTCCCGGACAGGAAGACCAGTTTACACTGGAACAGCGTTCAGCAGCTTATGAATTACCCTCGCAAATGAACATTGGTTTTGCTTACGACTTTTTATTCGATAAGCATACCCTGACGCTGGCTGGTAATTTCCGTTCGAATGCTTTTACAAATGATCAGATTACAGCAGGTGTGCAGTATAAATTGATGGATTATCTCTCATTAAGAGGAGCTTACACTTACGAGGATGGTGTCAATGAGGCCATCGACAGTGGTGAACGTTACACAGTGGGTAGCGGATTGAGTGCCGGTATGACGGTGGAAATTCCATTAAACAAGGAAACAGGTACAACATTTGCTATTGATTATGCGTTTCGTGCTACTGAGCATTTCGACAATACCCACAGTATTGGAGCTCGCGTAAGCTTTTAAAAACGTATAATAGTATAATTTATTGATAATCAGATGCAGGAAGGCCCATTTTTGGGTCTTCTTGCTATCTTATTATTAAGGGTTAACCAAAAACAGTAGTGATTATGACAGATGTGAAGTATTTTACTAAAGAAGCTTTAGACAAGTTAAAGAAGGAGTTGGATCACTTAACCAGGGTGGAGAGGCCGAAGATATCGCAGCAAATCGCCGAAGCGCGTGATAAAGGTGACCTTTCTGAAAATGCTGAATATGATGCGGCAAAAGAAGCACAAGGCATGTTGGAAATGAAGATTGCAAAATTGCAGCAGAAAGTTTCCAAAGCAAGAATTATCGACGAATCGAAAATAGATACCAGCAAAGTGTATCTTTATTGCACAGTGACCATAAAAAATATGGAAAAGGGCGTGCAAATGAAATATACGCTCGTCAACGAAAGTGAAGCAGACCTGAAAAAAGGAAAAATTTCAGTAGACTCACCGATTGCAAAGGGTTTGCTAGGGCACGAAGTGGGCGACGAGGTAGAAATATCTGTGCCCGCAGGGAAGCTCCCATTTAAAATCATTGATATTCAATACTAAACTATAAGGTTATGTGTAGCATATTTTCGAAAATCGTTGCAGGAGAAATTCCTTCATATAAAATTGCCGAAGACGATAAGTTTCTGGCTTTTCTGGATATTAACCCTTTAGCTAAAGGCCATACGCTCGTTATCCCTAAAGAAGAAATTGATTATCTGTTTGATGTAAGAGATGACCTTTTACAGGATATGATTGTCTTTTCGAAGAAAGTAGCAAAAGCTATCGACGCTGAAATTCCTTGTGAAAGAGTGGGTATGACCGTTATTGGACTGGAAGTGCCTCATGCTCATATACATTTAATTCCTATCAACTCTATCTATGATATGGATTTTAAACAACCCAAAAAGTCTTTTACTGAAGAGGAGTTTAAAGCTACAGCAAAAGCCATTAGTGAGAAGGTGAAGCTATAAAACACCATCTTAGAGGAAAAAATGAGCCTGTTGATAAAATCAATAGGCTCTTTCGTTTTTACCCTCAATGTAATTGATGAAAGCTTTATTCACCACCTTATTGCCACCTGGCGTGGGATAATCACCAGTAAAATACCAGTCGCCTTTATGGTTTGGAATTGCTTTATGAAGATTTTCAATGGATTGATACACTACCGTCACCTTCGCATTGATGGAGTGAGGTGTAATCAGTTCAGCGATTTTAGCTGAAATTTGGTGTGCTGTAAATGGTCTGTATATCTCTTTTACATGATTAACAATCTCTTCTTTCGGAAGCCCTTCCTGGGCTTTGCATTTCCTGTAAACATCATTGATGATGTGCCCCTGGTTGGTTTCTTTCAGGAGCGCAATGGCCGCATTGAAGGCAATGAAATCACCCAGTTTGGCCATATCAATTCCGTAACAATCCGGATAACGGATCTGCGGAGCCGAAGAGCCGATAACGATGTGTTTGGGCTTCAACCGGTCCAGAATCCGTACAATACTTTGCTTCAGCGTGGTGCCACGCACAATGGAGTCATCAAGCACTACTAAATTATCCTCATCACTTTTAATAACACCATAAGTTACATCGTAAACGTGAGCCACTAAATCATCACGCTTCTGGTCTTCGGTGATAAAGGTACGCATCTTTACATCTTTTACTGCCACGTTTTCCACACGTGGTTTTAGCGCAAGAATTTCATTGAGGGCTTCATCATCGTCTGGTTTCAGGGATTTAATTTTGTCTTTCTTAATACCATCGCAAAAACGGTGAAGCTCATCTGACATGCCCTGGAAAGCCACAGAAGCTGTGTTAGGAATGTAGCTGAACACAGTATTCTTGAGGTCAAAATTCACCTCTTGCAAAATGCTTTCGGTCAATAGCTCCCCCAGTTTTTTTCGCTCCAGGTAAATGTCCCTGTCTGTGCCACGCGAAAAATAGATGCGTTCAAAAGAACAAGGCCTCACCGTGTTGCTTTTCTGAAACCGCACTTGCTTTGATGAGCCATCGTTCTTGATGATTAGGGCATGTCCGGGTTTCACCTCAGATATCTCCTCAATAGGGGCGTTAAACGCTGTCTGGATAACGGGCCTTTCAGAGGCGGCGGCAATAACTTCGTCATTTTCATAGAAAAAGGCGGGTCTGATTCCGGCGGCATCGCGCATCACAAAAGCATCACCATGACCAAACATCCCGCCGATGGCAAAACCGCCATCCCAGTCTTTTGCCGATTCCTTCAGGATATTCTGCACATCCAGGTTTTGAGCGATCAGGTCTGTTATTTCAACTTTGGTGTGTCCTTCTTTTCTGAATTTCCGGTAAAGCCTCTCATTTTCTTCATCCAGAAAATGGCCGGTTTTTTCTAAAACAGTAATGGTGTCAGAGGTTTCCACAGGATACTGTCCCAGCTCCACAAGGCGTTGAAAAAGTTCATCAACATTCGTCATGTTAAAGTTTCCAGCCAGCACCAGATTCCTTGTTTTCCAGTTGTTTTCGCGAATAACCGGGTGGAGGTATTCAATGGCGTTTCCACCAAAAGTGCCATAGCGCAAATGTCCGAGGAAAATCTCTCCGGTAAAGCTGAGGTTTTCCTTCAGCCAGCTCACATCGCGCAGCCGTTCAGGATGCTTCTCCTGCAACTCGTTAAAAGGGGCGAAAATTCTTCCGAAAATATCATTTATCGGCCGACTGGCATTTGAGCGGACACGGTTGATGTAATGATTTCCGGGGGGGATATTGAGCTTCAGGTTAGCCACACCCGCACCATCTTGACCACGGTTGTGTTGCTTTTCCATCAGCAAATGCAACTTGTTTAAACCATAGAGCGGCGTACCGTATTTCGCATAATAATACTCCAGCGGTTTCTTTAGCCTCACCAACGCAATGCCACACTCGTGTTTGATTAATTCACTCATCCCCTTATCAATTTCAATTTTCGACAAAAATACAATTTTACTTTCGGGAAAATCTTTTTATCTTTCCACTTTTTCAAGGAAAGCAAACTCAACAGATGAAGATAAAACGTGCCGTAAGAGACCATTTGCCCACCATCGCCCATTTCCAGAAAGAAATGGCATTCGAAACAGAGGGATTGAATCTCGATGAAGCCACCTTAAAAAAGGGAGTGAACGCTGTTTTTGATGATCCCACCAAGGGAATGTATTTTGTGGCAGAAGATGGCGGTAAGGTCATTGCCTCTACTTTGCTGACCCCCGAATGGTCTGATTGGAGAAACGGGAAAGTGTATTGGATACAATCAGTTTATGTGTTACCCGCCTATCGTGGAAAAGGGGTTTTTAAAAGTGTTTTTTCTGAACTTAAACGGATGATGAAGGAGGATGAAAGTATTAAAGGCCTCAGGCTTTACGTGGATAAAACAAACAACAATGCAATTGAAGTATACAAGAAGCTTGGCATGAACGGCGATCATTACCAACTGTTTGAGCTGATGAAAGGCGAATAATGTTATTCTGTTTCGCATGGGTTTTTAAAATATTGAATAAAAGACAAATATAAATTTAGAATTATGAGATCAAGATTATTTATTTCATTCCTGCTTGTTTTTTCTTTAGCAGGATTCTCGCAAGATAAAAGTGACTGGATGGGCGGTGTACCCGAAGGATGCACCTCGATTACCGTCGGAAAATCAGCTTCAGTTGATGGTTCGGTGATGACCTCACATACCGACGACAGCCATCGCACCCGCAGCTGGATGAACATTATTCCTGCTAAAGATCATAAAAAAGGGGCTACTGTTCCGATGTATAAACGAGAGTCGACCGACTCACTGATTATGCCGGCTTACGCTCATCGCGAAATTGGCAGCATTCCGCAGGCAGAGCATACTTATCAGTTTATAAACACTGCCTACCCATCTATGAACGAGCATCAATTGGCCATCGGAGAATCCACTTTCGGCGGAAGAGAGGAATTGCAGTCTGATGAAGGACTGATTGATTGTCAGCGACTCGCTCAGCTGATGCTGGAGCGCTGCACAACGGCTCGGGAAGCCATTGAAATGGCAGGCGAACTGACAAAAAAATACGGGTGGAATGATTACGGTGAAGCTCTGACAATAGCAGACAAGGAAGAAGTATGGCACTTCGAAATTGTTGGTCCGGGTAAAGGAAAAACTGGTTCTATTTGGGTGGCTCAGCGCGTGCCCGACGATCATATATCTTGCAATGCCAATGCCAGCACCATTAAGGAAATCGATCTGGAAAACAAAGACTACTTTATGGCATCGGATAATATTTATGAGGTAGCACTTGACAAGGGCTGGGCAAAATCGAAAGAGGATTTTCAGTTTTGTTATGCCTATGCCCCTTCCAGCAGAGAATCGCTGGCCTCACGCCGTCGCGAATGGAGGATTTTTGACTTGATGGCTCCATCACAAAACTTTGATCCGAACCAGGAAAACTACCCTTTCTCAGTCAAGCCGGATGAAAAAGTGACTAAAGCCAAGATGGTGAGTATCTTCAAGGATTATTACGAGGGCACACCTTATGATATGACCCGCAAGATTACTGTTACGGATAAGGATGGAAATGAAAAGATTTCTCCACTGGCCAACCCGTTTCTGCCTTACGATCAGCTTAAAATTGATGATGTCAACGGTGGCTGGTATCATGTAAATGATGAAACCGGAGATATCCGTTTTCTGGGTGAAAGAACAATTGCCCGCTGGTATACGATGTATGCCACCATTACACAATCGAGAAGCTGGCTGCCTGATGAAGTTGGAGGTGTGGTATGGCTTGCCCAGGATAACGTAGCAACGTCGATTTATATTCCTGTTTATTCGAACGTCACTCATCTTCCCGAGTCCTACAAGGTGAAAGGCCGTGTTACAGGATATACGCTTGAATCAGCATGGTGGGTGTTTAACCGTTTGGGCACTCTCACAGCACAACGCTGGGGCGACATGCGTCACGATGTGGACAAGGTATGGGTTCCTATGCAGGAAGAGTTGTTTGCCAATCAGGAAAGTTTTGAGAAAGAAGTCATCAATAAGCTGGAAGCTGGAGACAGAACGGAAGCTATCGAATCACTTACCGACTATACGAATAAGTGGGGCGACAAGGTAGTGGATGAAGCGATAAAGCTGGCAGACATGCTTTGGACCAAATATGACGAAAAATTTTAAACGCTGAAAAGCAAAACCAGGGAAGCAGCAGGTGAACAAACGATCTGCTGCTTTTCGTTTTGATGGGCCTTTTGTTTGCCAGATAGAAGTATTCAGAATCATCACATTTTTTTTCCGATATTTGCAGCAATTAACAGGAAATGGCGAAACAGAATCTGAACAATGAAGAGCTAAAATGGTATCAGAAACTTCGGGTGAAGTACAAGCTGACGATTCGTCGTCAGGATACTTATGAGGAGCGCGTTGCTTTTCAGATATCGAGACTCAACGTCATTATTTACACAGGTGTATTTGCTATTTTATTAATTGTATTGACATCGCTCTTAATTGCTTACACACCTTTAAAGGAGTATATTCCCGGACAGACCGAGCTCGAAACCAGGAAAAAGCTCTACACCTTGCAGCAGAAAACCGATTCGATAGAAACTGAGCTGCACCGGAAAGAACTGTATCTGGACAATATTCGAAACGTTTTAAACGGTGGGGAAGTGCCAAGCTGGGACCAGGGAGAACAGGAGGATTCGATTGACTATAATGAAATTGAATTGGATCGTTCGAAGGAGGATTCCATTTTGAGAGCACAGTTCGAACAGCAGCAATCGTATGATTTAATGGGTTATAATCCGGTTACCGGAAAACCACAGCGGGCAACTGATGATATCAGGTTGCCGGTGAATTTCTTTAAGCCGGTTTCAGGGTTTGTTACCAACAAATTCAGTGCAGAAACCAATCATTTCGGAGTGGATATTGTCCCTGATGAGGATAAGACGGTGAAGGCAGTGTTGGGTGGCACTGTTTTGTTTTCTGAGTGGACTGTCGAAACCGGAAATGTTATTGTGCTGCAGCACAGTCAAAACATGATTTCTGTGTACAAGCACAACGCCAACTTGCTGAAGGAGCAGGGAGCTATGGTGGAGTCGGGCGATCCGATAGCGATTAGTGGTGAATCAGGCGAATTGTCTACCGGACCACATTTACACTTCGAACTATGGATGAATGGCCGGCCCGTGGATCCTGAGAAATATATTTTGTTTAAGCGACTTTATGAGTAAAAGAATTGCAGTTTTAGGATCAACCGGATCAATTGGCACACAGGCCCTTGAGGTTATACGGGAGAACCCTGAACAGTTTAAGGTAGAGGTGCTTACTGCACAATCGAATATCAAATTGCTGATTCGACAGGCTTTAGAATTCAAGCCTAATGCTGTGGTTATCGGTAAGCCAGCACTTTTCGATAAAGTATCAGAAAGCCTTGGTCCGCATGACATAAAAGTGTTTGTGGGCGAAGAAAGCCTGACCCAGATCGTGGAAATGGAGTCTATCGATATTGTTTTGATTGCACTGGTTGGGTTTGCCGGATTAAAGCCTACGCTCAATGCCATTCAGCATAGAAAGCCAATCGCCATTGCCAATAAGGAAACTTTTGTGGTGGCCGGCGAAATAGTGACCCGCGAAGCTGCCCGAAACAAAGTCCCTGTTATTCCGGTGGATTCTGAACACAGCGCGATTTTTCAGTGCCTTGCCGGCGAACACTACAATCCAATCGAGAAGATTTATTTAACAGCCTCTGGTGGGCCATTCTTTGGAAGAACGAAAGATGAACTCACAGATGTGAAAAGTGCAGAAGCCCTGAAGCACCCCAACTGGGACATGGGCTGTAAGATATCTATCGATTCTGCTACTATGATGAATAAAGGTTTGGAGGTGATTGAAGCAAAATGGCTTTTTAACCTTCGTCCCGATCAAATAGATATTATTGTCCATCAGCAATCTATCGTTCACTCTATGGTGCAGTTTGAAGACGGAAGCATCAAAGCCCAGATGGGCCTTCCGGATATGAAGTTGCCCATTCAATATGCCTTTACCTATCCCGAAAGGTTGGGGAATCAGTTTAAACGGTTTAATTTTGCCGATTATCCGGTGTTGTCGTTCAAGGAGCCTGATACCGAAACCTTCAGGGGAATAGCACTGGCCTATGAGGCCTTGAATAAAGGTGGAAATATGTCGTGCATTCTTAATGCCGCCAACGAAATTGCAGTAGAGGCTTATTTAAGGGATCAGATAGGTTTTCTTGAAATCTATTCGCTCATTGAACAAAGCATGCTGAAGGTTGATTTTATAAAGAATCCTGAATTGGATGATTATATTAAAACAGATAACGAAACAAGAAAAAAAGCAAGGGCCATGATAAATGCCCTCAAACCAAACAAAACATAAATGATACAAGCGCTTCAATTAATACTTAGCCTTTCAATTCTTGTGGTGTTCCATGAATTTGGCCACTACATCGCCGCCAAGGCCTTTAAAACCCGGGTTGAAAAGTTTTATTTGTTTTTTAATCCATGGTTTTCTCTGTTCAAAAAGAAAATAGGAGAAACCGAGTATGGTATAGGCTGGCTGCCTTTGGGGGGATATGTGAAAATATCCGGGATGATTGATGAGTCGATGGACAAGGAGCAGATGCAAAAGGAGCCGGAACCTCACGAATTCCGATCGAAGCCGGCATGGCAACGGTTGATTATTATGCTTGGCGGTGTAACTGTAAATATTATCCTGGCAGTTTTCATCTACATTTTTATGCTTACGGCATGGGGTGAAGAATACCTGCCCGCCGAGGAAGCAAAGTACGGCATTACTGTTGATTCGCTGGCCTATGAAATGGGACTGCGAAACGGCGATAAAGTGTTGCAAGTGAATGGTCAGGACGTTGAGCGTTTTAGCCAAATACCCAGTAAAATCATCCTGGATAATGCGAAAACCGTTACCGTGATGCGTAACGGGGAAAAGAAAATTATTGACGTGCCTGATGGATTCCTGGCAAAGATGATCGAAAGGAACCAGCCGGGATTTATTTCCTTGCGTTTTCCATATGAGGTGGGCGCGTTCTCGAACAATTCCACAGCAAAAAAGGCTGGAATGCAGGTGGGTGATAGAATTATTGCCCTTAACGGAAAGGAGATGCGCTTTTTTGATCAGTATGTTGAAGAAATTCCCAAGCATAAAGGCGATACCATTTCGTTGACTGCAGTTCGCGAAGGAGATACTATCGACCTGCAAGTGCCTGTTCCTGAACAGGGTAAAATCGGTGTGGCTCCGGGCAGTCTCGATAAACATTTTCAGCTGAAACAAAAGAAATATTCGTTTTTTGAGGCAATTCCCGCTGGAGCGGCAAAAGCTTACAATGGTGTGGGTGGCTACATCAAGCAGTTGCAGCTAATCTTTTCGCCCGAGGTGAAAGCTTATAAGTCGGTCGGTGGATTCATCACCATAGGAAGTATCTTCCCCTCGGCATGGAACTGGGAAGCTTTCTGGAGTTTGACAGCTTTTCTCTCTATTATGTTG
>JASMTJ010000283.1:0-3082 GCA_041694335.1 Bacteroidales bacterium | reverse complement strand
GGAACGGGCAACGACTGGTGCAGGATGTATGGTGTAAAATCCGAATATGCCGATGCTATTGAAACGATATCGGATGGCAAAACTCTTTTGCAGGATTCCGCGCTGGTGGAATATTTCGAAGACTCGATGCCGCGCAAGCGTTACCTGGTGAACATGGCCGGAATAGGCTATGATGCCCTGGTAGCGCAGAAAACCAACGCGCAAAAAGAAAAGGGACAAAGTAATGCACTTTCCTATATCTATAATTTAGTAGCCAGCTTGTTCAGATGGACCTCCCGGAGCGCAACCATAAAAGTGGATGATGAAACTATCGAAGCTAAGGTGTTTAGCCTGAGTGCAGGAATCAACCAGTTCAATGGCAACGGGATGAAACAACTGCCTTTCGCTTCGCCGGTTGACGGGCTGCTCGACCTGACCATTATCAGGCACGTAGGGAAAATGCTGGTCCTGCGGTCGGTAAAAAAGCTTTTCGACGGTTCTTTCGTCAACCTCCCGCAGGTTTCCACACATCGCGGGTCGCGGATTGAGATACATTCTAATTCCCGAAAGGATATGGCTTTGGAGGTGGATGGTGAATCGCTGGGGCACTCGCCGATTACCATCAGCGCCGTACCGTCAGCTCTGACGATGATCGTGCCAGAGGCTGCCGCGCAGAAGTATCAGCAGCTTTCTGAAAATGAGCAGGCAATGGGGAAGTCGGTTTAAGGTGTGTTCAATAAAAGAGCTTTCGATTTTTGCATTATTCCATGGTATGCTCTGGTGCATGGCGTCATTTTGTAATGGCGCCCTATTTAGTATAGGCAAATTGAAGTTTTCGTTTTTTGTTAGAGCTTCCTGAATGCGAATTGCAAATTCGAAGATGATAAGAAAACCTTATTTACTTAATAACCTTAGTAACCTGTTTTCACGACTAGATTTCAACCTTATTACCTTATTTTAAAGTCTTCTGATAAAATTTAATAAATTCATTGTATTCTTGCTCGAAAGTCACTTTTTGATGATGCTTTGGTTGATTCAAAATATACTTGCAAATCCTATCAACATCACCCTTAGATACAGAAAAAGCAGAAGCAGTCTGCTGCCATGCAAATTTCCCGGTACATAAATCATTCTCGTCGATAAATTTCTCTGAGCTATTAGCAACAATGGTCGCAATATACTCTTCAGAAAGTGCCGGGGAGCGGGAAATAATAAAATGAACATGCTCAGGATTCGCATAAATCGCATACATCTTACATCCTTTATTGTTCACAATGCCTGTGATGTACTTTTCTATCCGTTCTCTGTAATGGGTTTGTATCAGCTTTGTCCTTTTATTTGTAATCAGCACGAAATGCGTGTAAAGGTTGTTATATTCGATTTTCATAAGTTGATTTGGTTATTACATAAACTGCTATATATAAACAATTAAAGTAAAGGTACAAAATAAGGTAATAAGGTTGAGATACCTTAAGGGCATATTTTTGTTACTAAGGTTTAATAAATATAAGGTTCTTCAAGATTTTACAAACCCCGCTCCACCCAGTCACCTTCTTGCTGAATCAGTGCTTTGAGGGCTTCAATCGCTTCTTCTTGCGGGATGTTTTTTCGTTTGACTTCTTTGCCTTTGTAGAGCGTTACGAGTCCTTTTCCGGAGCCTACATAGCCGTAGTCGGCATCGGCCATTTCTCCAGGGCCGTTCACGATGCAGCCCATCACCCCGATTTTTAATCCTTTCAGATGCGAGGTTTCTTCCTTTACGGCTTTCAGTGCCTTTTCGATGTCGAACTGTGTTCGGCCGCAGGAAGGGCAGGAGATGTACTCGGTTTTGGTGATGCGCTTGCCGGAGGCCTGCAAAATGGCGAAGCTGATGGTTGACAGCTCTTCCTGACTTAGCTGTTCATTCACCAGCCACAGCCCGTCAAGCATGTTGTAGTAGAGAAAGATGCTCAGCTCGGTGGCCATTTCGATGGCAAAGCGTGTCTGATCTTTTTCTTCGGATTTCTTTTTCAGGATGATGGCTGTATCCGGATGATGCTCCCGCAGCCAAAGAGCCGCGCTCCACTGCCACTGCAACGATCCGCTGAGGATGGCTGCCTCAGCTTTAGCTGCTTTAGTTAAGTCCGAATCCTGCGATAACCCGACGTAATGAAAAGGGAGCTCCTTGTTCTTTTCCATATGGAAATCGGCGTTGGTGATGGCTTGATTCCCGCTAAGGATGACCCACGGGGAGGGCTTCCCTTCGAGCGTTTTCTTTAGCGTTGGCGAATTTTCAGGAGGGTTAAAGGTGGCCGCGAACACTTTGTGTTTTTTTGCGGTTTTGGCGATGATACGGGCTGCCGGAAGCTCCTTTTCGGGCGCCTCGGTGAGCGACACCCGGATGGTATCGCCGATGCCGTGCAGCAGCAGTCCGCCAATGCCGATGGCTGACTTAATGCGTCCTTCGAGCCCGTCGCCGGCCTCAGTCACGCCGAGGTGCACCGGGAAGTTCAGCCCTTCGTCCTGCATCTTTTTTACGGTGAGCAGGGTGGCCTCGGTCATCACCTGGGTGTTCGACGATTTCATTGACACGACAATGTCTTCATAGTCCAGCTCTTTGCAGATGCGCAGGAACTCCATGGCCGACTCTGCCATGCCTTCGGGGGTGTCGCCGTAGCGGCTCATGATGCGCTGCGACAACGAGCCGTGGTTGCTGCCTATGCGCATGGCCGTGTGGTGTTTTTTGCACACTTCCACCAAAGGCTGCAACCGCTCTTGGATGCGATCCAGCTCCTGCCGGTACTCTTCATCCGTAAAGTGTATCTTGTCCTTTCGGTAGCGGTCGGTGTAGTTGCCCGGGTTTATCCTGACTTTTTCCACGTGCTTTGCTGCTTCGAGGGCGGCATTCGGGTTAAAATGGATATCCGCGATAAGCGGGAGGTCAACCCCTTTCGAGCGCAGGATGGTTTTTATCCTGCCCAGGTTTTCGGCCTCCTTTACGTTTTGTGCCGTAAGCCTTACCAACCCGCCCCCGGCATCGGCGATACGTATCACCTGTCCGGCACTTCCGGCGGCATCGGCCGTGGAGGTGTTGGTCATCGACTGCAGCCTGAGTGGCGCATTC
>JASMTJ010000282.1:0-9247 GCA_041694335.1 Bacteroidales bacterium | reverse complement strand
CGCCAGGAAATCGATCGTGAAAAATATGCGCTCAAAGCATTAAGAGGAGACTTCCAGGAATTATCAACGCATGAAGCAAATAAGATAGACGAACGCATCAAATCAGCGATAGAAGCCACGAAGATCTTATAGCAGCGTTTTATGACGTTGATTCTTTAATGAAAATCTTTTTAATGACAGATAGTGATCAAACGACAACGAATAAACAAGTAAAAGCAGCGGACAAACCTAAGCAAATCCCCTGGAAAGGGTGGAAGCAAATAAGTAAGAGAGTATTTAAAAACCTGGGCAGGCATCATGTGCGTGTTATTTCTGCTGGTGTCGCATTTTTCTTTTTTATGTCTCTTTTTCCTATTCTGGCAGGCATTGTGTCAATATATGGTTTATTAACCGATGTGTCAGAAATTGAAAAGCAGATCTCAATGGTGGCCTCTATTCTTCCTGCTGAGGCACGCCAAATACTTACTGAGTATCTGACAAACCTTGTTAGTAAATCTGATGAAAAGTTGGGTTTTAGCCTGATTATTTCCTCACTGGTAACATTGTTCCTTGCCAACCGTGGCACTGTGGCATTGTTTGAAGGAATTAACATTGTGTATAATGAGCCTGATAAAAGAAACATTTTCCAAAAATTTGGAATTACTTTGCTCTTTACCCTGGGTGGTATCGTGGCAATTATCATTGGTTTGATATTGGTGGCTGGTATTCCGGCTGTAGTTGACAACCTTCCTTTAACAGATTATATAAAGCAGCTGATAGAATGGCTCAGATGGCCGTTAATTGCGTTGGGGATTATTTTTATTTTGGGGCTGACTTACAAAACAGCTCCCCACCGGAAAAGCCCACGTTTTTCATGGGTAAGCTGGGGGGCCGTCGTTTCTACCGTGCTCTGGCTTGTAGGTTCCATTTTGTTTTCTGTATACATTAACAACTTCACAAACTTCGATAATACCTACGGCAGCTTTGCCGCAATCATTATATTAATGCTGTGGTTCTTTTTAACCTCATTCGTTATTATGCTGGGAGCTGTTGTCAATGCTGAAATGGAACATCAAACGCGCGTAGATACTACCGTAGGTGAGCGGAAGCCGCAGGGCGAGCGGGGTGCATTTTATGCCGACCATGTAGCGGGAGAAGATAATATGGATCAGGAAAATGCTGATGATAAAGACTAAAAGAAGGAGATGTGCTGTGCAGGATGTAAGTGATATCTCTCAATTTGGTTAAGGCATAAGTTACCTGCCTATTACTTAACTGAATGGAACTTATTCGTTCTTTCGCACTGATTTTCTTTTAAGAAGAGCAAAATTGTATTCTGCAATTTAAATTATCCCTTCAAAACAATGTCTTCAATGGGCGCAAAAGAGTTTCCTAAAGGCATTATTTACCAGGTGGTTTACACTTGAGTATTTAATTTATTGATGGTTCAGCCACTTAACTATTCTTAAATGCTGTCTTTTAGAGTTTTACTTTTCAGTCATCTCAGACTCCATAATAATGTTTACTTTTAGCTCTCTTAAAAAGACGATATGAGTGAGAGAGGCACTGATTTTTTGACGTTTAAACTGGATGATTATAAGCTGGCTATCCCTGTTGCCGAGGTTGAACGGGTTGTGCGAGCATTGGCCGTTACATCCATCCCCGACTCCGGCGATCTGCTTTACGGCAGCTTAAACTACCACGGAAAAATATTGCCAGTGATTAATCTCAGGGCCAAGTTTAATCTTCCCGATAAGGAGCTAATGCCTGAGCAACGGTTTCTTATCCTGAACACTTCTAAACGGACCATTGTGCTTATTGCCGATGAAGTGAATGATATAGTCGCTATCACTGAAAAAGAGATTTTTGAGGCAAAAGGCTCCTTATCGAAAACGGACGCAGAGAGCAATAGCCTGCTGTTCAGCAACAAACGGGACATTGCCATTATCCTCGATTTGGAAGACTTACTGTCAGGCGACCTAAAAATACAAATCGAAAAGGCAAAGGAACATTTGACAGGATAATTTCAGTGAAAATTGCAGTACTGTTTCATATTAACATAGAAACATAGAACGTAGAAACCATGGGCAACGACAGGCTGTATAAAGCTTTAAGCGAAAAAATAAACCACCTTTTCGGGATTCACCTGAAAAAAGGTGACTGGAAAAGCATGGAAAACAGCCTGCTGAGGACAGCAAAACTACTGAACCGCAAGCAAAATATTGATGATATCTCTGAATGGCTGCTCAAGCCTGCCCTGAGCGATGAAGAATATCATGCCCTGGCAACGAATCTGACTATTGGCGAAACCTATTTCTTCCGTGAAATTACCGGACTGATTCTGCTCACAGATGAGATCATTCCCGAAATCCGCAAAAGCAACCGAAAAAACTTAAACATCTGGAGTGCCGGATGCAGCTCCGGCGAAGAGCCCTACTCCATTGCCATCTTCCTAAAAGAAAACCTCCCAGACATTTTAGATTGGGACATCAAAATTATGGCCACCGACCTGAACAACGAAGCTCTGGATAAGGCATGCAAAGGAACTTACCGCCCATGGTCGTTCAGGGGGCTGAGAGAAGACTTACTGAAGAAATATTTCATAAAGCATGAGAAAACCCTTGAAGTAAAGCAGGAAATCAAAAGGATGGTGCATTTCAGCAACCTGAATCTCGTAAAGGGAAGTTTCCCATACAGCCATGACAGCGCCAGTGGCTACGATGTGATTTTTTGCCGGAATGTGCTGATGTATTTCTCTCCTTCCGTTATCAGGGGGATTACCGAAAAGTTTTTCCAGTCGCTCGCCTCGGAAGGTTGGATGGTCATAAGCCAGACAGAATTGAGTGTGGATATTTTCAACCTGTTTAAACGATTTAAATTCAATGATGGCTTCTTTTTTAAAAAAGGAACACTCAAAAGCCAGTTAAAGCCCTCCAAGAAAAAGAATAATCCGGTTGAAAAACCCCGGTCAAAATCGCTAAAAAAGATAAAGAAAAAAACAGCCTTGGCTGGAATTGTTAAGCCAGTGCCTGCAAATGAAATAAGTACAGATGATAGCCAGAGGGTTATGAAGTTATTCGACAGGTCTGAATTTTCGGAGTGCATCCGGCTTTTTGAAAACAGTCACCCGGATAACGGTTTTGGTGAGAAAGAAATGTTTTGTGTTGCAAAATCATATGCCAACCTTGGCAATAATGAAAAAGCAGGCCATTTGATGAAAGAATTAATTTCGAAAAGCACCACTAACCCTGACTTTTATTACTTTTATGCTTCTATTTTATCAGAGCAAGGCTTATGGCAAGCGGCGGAGCAAAACCTGGTGAAGGCTCTTTATCTGAAGCCGGATTCGCTCTCAGCACGCGTTAGCCGGTTTGTGGCGCTGAAGAAACTCAATAAGGAACAACCAGCCAAAAAAGAAGGCGACAACCTGTTAAGTGATATCAGCACCTATGATAATAACGACCTGCTTCCTGAAATGGAAGGGATGACCGCAGGTAGCTTGAGGGAAATGATTAATCTAATGCAGTAACAAATGGACAAAGCAGAACAGCAAAGGATTTTAAAAGAAAGAGCCGGTATGATGGCTACGGAGGAAGCAGCCGAAAGCAGTGAAAAAACCACCGAAGTGCTGCGTTTCTCATTGTATCCTGAGCGCTTTGCTATTGAATCATCATATGTAAAAGAGGTCATTACGCTCAAAAATCTCACACCCCTTCCGGGGATACCGGCTTTTGTTATGGGAATTATGAGCTATCGCGGAAGGATTCTGTCGGCGGTAAACCTCAGGAATTTTCTTAACCTTACCGAAACCGGACTTTCAGAAATGAATAAGGTCATCGTTTTAGGTGATGAAGAGATGGAGTTTGGACTGGTAGCGGATAAAATAGAAGGGACGGAAAGAATTCTTAATTCCGGTATCACAGCCCCACCCTTTTCATTAAGCGAGAGAGGCAGAGAGCTCATAAAGGGAATCGCAGGTGGTGAGGTTGTTTTGCTCGACGGGAATAAACTCCTGCATCACAACCAAATGAAAATCGATCAGAAAAATAAATAATCTTAAAAATAAAAATGATGCGCAATTTGTTCAGTTTAAGTTTCAAGGCCAAAATTATTGTCAGCGCAATGGCCATGCTGGCTGTTATCGCCTTTACACTTGTCTTTTTGTTTACCACACTCAGCAACAAGGAAAGAATCACCAAACACATCGAAGTCACATCGGAATTACGAAATAATTTAGCTGAGCTTGATGCAGTCACAGCAAAAGTGAAAACCCTCCTTTTTGAAGCAGCATACACTGACCAGCAAGACCTTCCTTTGCTGAACGAAGCCGAAAAAGAACTTCGGTTTATGAAAAACAAGCAGGAAAGTGTAATAGAAAACTACGAAGGCAACCAAAACCTGCTCGCATTTTCGGATGCATTGCTAAAACTCGAAGTCATCTATCAGAATCAGATAGATTTAATGCGCGACAATAATATCGAGGAAGCCAGAGCCCTTTTCAGAGGTGAAGGGTATGAAAGCTATC
This sequence comes from Bacteroidales bacterium, assembly GCA_041694335.1. Lineage (GTDB taxonomy): Bacteria > Bacteroidota > Bacteroidia > Bacteroidales > JAIPAH01 > JAIPAH01. The sequence continues at coordinate 4,743 of JASMTJ010000282.1, read as the reverse complement.
GCAAAACTTCCAAACTCAACGAAGAGACATCTCTGGATGTTAAGAATCAGCTGGAGGAACTGAACGTTGCCTACGACAAAGAGAGCAAAAAGAATGTCAGGATGATGGCCATTATCAGCTCCTTGCTTGTCATCATTATCGGGGTAACGCTTACACTGACTATCCGCTTGGTATCGAACTTGTCGAAAGAACTGAAAAGCTCCATCCAGGTGCTGAGTACTTCGGCGGCCGAAATACAAACTACCATCACCGAAATATCCACAGGTGCTACTGAAACGGCCACGGCCGTCTCAGAAACCACCAGCACGGTCGAAGAGGTCAAACAAACCGCCATTGTGGCCAGCGAGCGCGCCAATTCCTTACAGGAATCTTCTGAAAAGGCCTCTGACATGGGCGATAAAGGGTTAGAAACCTCACAAAAAATGGTTGGGGCGATGCAAAACATCAGCCAGCAGATGAAAGTTATTATGAGCTCTATCAGTAAACTGGAAGAGCAAAACCGCTCCATCGCCGAAATTACCACAACGGTGGCCGACATCGCCGACCAGTCGAACATGCTGGCGGTCAACGCATCTATCGAAGCTTCCAAAGCAGGAGAGCACGGCAAAGGATTTTCGGTGGTCGCCCAGGAGATCAAGAGCCTGGCGGAACAGTCGAAAAAATCAGCCTCACAGATCAGAGATATTCTGGGTGATGTGCAAAAGCTTGTGGAGCGCTCGGCCGCGACCGTACAGAAAGGAAATGAAATTGCCGAGGAAGGCGATCGAATGGTAACGGAAGACCGGCAGGTGGTTGAGTCACTTATCGACAGTATCAACGAAGCCGTGGATGCTGCCGTTCAGCTCTCATCTTCCAGCCAGCAGCAGCTTGCCGGAATGGAGCAAATCGTGCCCGCCATGGAAAATATTAACCAGGCCAGCGAACAAAATGTATCAGGAAGCAAGCAAACCCAGGAAGCGATAGAAGAACTTAACGTGATGGCCAAGAATTTAGAATCAGTGATTGAGAAGTACAGATTGTAGACCGACATGAACAAGAGTGATGAAGAGTTTTATAAAGAGCTTCTGAATGATTTCAGAGACGAAGGGGCTGAGCATTTACAGACAATCGTTAACGGCTTGCTGGATGTGGAAAAAGACCGTAAGTCGGGCGACAAGGAGATGCTGGAGACCATCTTTCGCGAAACCCACAGCCTCAAAGGAGCAGCCAGGGCACTGGATCTGAAGAATATCGAATCGCTGTGCATGGCCATGGAAAGCATCATGCATAAAATAAAGGATGGCGAACTGGAATTCAGTCCCGGCTTTTTTGATGTTTTCTTTGAAGCTACTGATGTTTTAGAAGTTCTTCTCAATGAAATCGACAGCCCCAAACAATCGGTGGCCGAAAACCGCATCACTAAAATTATCAGCAAACTCAAAACCCTTGAGCAGGGCAAAAGCACGGTGACCAAACCTCACCGCAAAAAAATCACCTCTTCCCCAAAGGAATCCGAACCCCAAGAGAAAACCAGGCATCCCGAAAAGGAAGAGCCCATAAAAAAAGAGCCCGAACCTGAGCATAGCAGTGATGAGTCGAAAAGTGCCCCGGATAAAGCGGCACAGCAACAAAGCGAATCAATACGGGTTTCATTGGATAAGCTGAATGAAATCCTTTATTCGGCTGAAGAAATGATAACCTCCAAGGCATTTTTAAATTTCCAGGTGCAGCAGATTGATGAGATTTCGAGGGAGGTAACAAAGCTGAAGCGACAGATACAGGACTGGATGCACCCTGACAGCGAGGAGGAAAAAGCATCCGTGAAAAAAAACAACTTCACCGAATCGCTTAACAAACTCGACAGCGACCTGGCCCACAGCGCCAGGCAGCTCGAGGAACTTCAGCGGGTAAACAACCGCAACGTGGATGATCTGAATTTTAAAGTCCGCAAAGCGATGATGCAGCCGTTCTCCTCTATGCTATCCATCATCCCGCGAATCGTTCGCGATCTCTCGAAAGAGCATGAAAAAGATATCGAATTATCGATGGAAGGCGAACATATAGAGATAGATCGTCGCATTCTGGAGCAGATGAAAGATCCGCTCATCCACCTGATTCGCAATTCGATAGACCATGGCATTGAAACAACTGACGAACGCAAAAAAACCGGCAAAAATACCACAGGACAGCTAAACATCACAATCTCTCATGAGGCCGGACAAAAAATTGGGGTCACCATACAGGATAACGGAAAAGGGCTTGATCATCAAAAAATTATCAATGCGGCTTTAAAGAATAATGTGGTCTCGCAAAGTGAAGTAAAAGAGCTGACCGAATCACAAATCAACCAACTGATTTTTGCCTCGGGCGTCTCCACCAGTCCGATCATTACAGATGTTTCGGGGCGTGGCCTGGGAATGGCTATTGTGGCTGAGAAAATCAACCACCTGGGAGGGAAAATTTTTGTTGACACCACACCAAAGAAAGGCACTACCTTCAGAGTTGAGCTGCCTCAAACGTTGGCTACTTTCAGCGGCATTTTGGCAGAAGCATCCGGTCAGCGATTTCTCTTGCCCACCACGTCCGTCTTCAAGGCCGTTAAAGTCAATAAACAGGATATCAAGCCCATAGAATCTAAAAACACTTTCCGGTTTTTGAACGAAACTATCAGCCTTGTTTCTCTTGCGGATGTCCTTGGCCTCAGAAAAAGCAAGAGCAGTCAAAGCAGTCAGCTTCAGGTGATGATTGTTCAAACCACGTCCAAAACCGGATTTGTGGTCGACAAAGTATTAGGGGAATATGAAGGCATGGTAAAGCCCCTGGGCCAGCAGCTGAAGCATGTCGATAAAATGGAGGGGGCCTGCTTTATGGGCGATGGCAGTGTGGTTCCGGTGTTGCAGGTGGAAGAGCTGATGGAAGCTGCCCGCGGCCTGAGGTTGGAAAGCACGGAGACGCGCTCTGTGAAAGAGGATGGAGAGCTGAAAAAAGTGCTCTATGCCGAAGACTCTATCACTGTAAGAAATATGGTAAGAAGCCATATCGAAGCGGCCGGCTTTGAGGTGAGCACAGCTGTGGATGGCCAGGCGGCCTACGAGCTGCTGCAAAAAGAGGCCTTCGACCTTGTGGTGTCTGACATTGAGATGCCCCGGATGAACGGCTTTGAATTAACATCCAAAATAAAAAAAGACAATGCACTGAGCCATCTGCCGGTGATACTGGTCACGTCGCTCGACTCGAAAGCCGACCGCGACCGCGGACTTGAATCAGGAGCCAACGCATACATCGTAAAAAGCAGTTTCGAAAAATCAAACCTGATTGATACCATAAAACGTCTGATTTAAAACAGTGAAAAACGTTAACGAAAATAAAATCCGTGTGTTAGTTGTAGACGACAGCCTTGTGAGCCGCAAGCTACATCAGAAAATGATTGCTGAAGACTTGCGCTTTGAGGTGGTGGATACCGCCAGGGATGGCCGCGAGGCGGTGAAGAAGGTTTCCGAAAACAAGCCCGATGTGGTAAGCATGGATGTGAATATGCCGCACCTTAACGGGATAGACGCCACAAGGGAAATTATGAACACCTTCCCGGTGCCCATCATCATAGTGAGCAGCCTTTATAATGATAAGGAGAAGCAACTGGCTATGGAAGCCGCTGCCGCCGGAGCCGTTTACATTATGCCCAAACCACATGGCATGGGACATCCCGGGTTTGAGAAAGACAAGAAGAAATACCTCCGCATGCTGAAAAACATGGCCGGGGTGAAAGTAGTTAGCCGGCGAGGCCACCAGCCTGTTGATAAACAGGTCACTCAAAACAAAAACTATAAAGAATCAATCACTTCCGTGAAAAGGGAGATCATTCTGATGGGAGCCTCTGCCGGAGGTCCGCAAGCCTTAAAAAGTATCATCGCAACACTGCCCGCCGGTTTTCCGCTACCCATTCTGCTCGTGCAGCACCTCGACCAGAATTTTACGGAGTCCTTTAAAACCTGGATGGAGAGTTTTTCTAAACTGCCCGTTATCGTCCCGGAAGATGGCGAAGCTATCCGGGGAGGGAGAATTTACCTCGCTCCCGGAGGAAAAAATATGGTACTGAAGGCAAAAGGCCGTCTCACTATCACCGGCCATCCGCTCGACAAAACAGCAAAGCCATCCGTATCAGCTCTTTTTAACAGCGCCGGGCCACTCTACAAAGAAAAGGCTGTGGCCACTCTTCTTTCCGGAATGGGAAAAGACGGGGCCCACGAAATGAGGGTTTTAAAGGATTCGGGTGTATATACCATTGCACAGGAAAAACATTCGTGCCTTGTTTTCGGGATGCCCGGAGAGGCCGTAAATATAAATGCTGCTAAGGCGATACTAACGCCTGGGGAAATAGCAGTTGAATTTAATAAATTAACAGAACAAAAGCATGTTTAATTCAATCAGAGAGAGTTTAGAAAAGGGGTATGTTCTTGTTGCTGAGGATTCTTTTGTACAGGCAAAAAAACTGAAGCGATTTTTCGAGAACAAAAACATCCGGTGTGTGACCTGCAAGAATGGAGAGGAAGCTTATGAAGCGGCAGTAAAAGAAAAACCGGAGTTGATTGTCAGCGATATTGTAATGCCCGTAATGGATGGCTACGAGTTTTGCAGAAAAATAAAATCGAACAAGGATCTCGCAGAACTGCCTTTTATTATCCTCACATCACTCAACGATCCGATGGACATTATCAAAGGCTTGCAGGCCGGAGCTGATAATTTTATCACCAAGCCCTATGATGA